>JAKOND010000056.1 GCA_022702125.1 Burkholderiaceae bacterium | reverse complement strand
CTATACCGGCAAGCAGTTCCCGGCCAAGTACCAGGGCGGCTTCTTCTCGGCGCAGCACGGCTCCTGGAACCGCACCAAGCCGATCGGCGCGCGCCTGCTGTTCACCTCGCTCAAACCCGACGGCACGGCGGACAAGAACGAGGTCTTCGCCGAGGGCTGGCTCGACGAGGCCACCGGCAGCTACCGCGGCCGGCCGGTGGACGTGGCGGTGGGCAAGGACGGCTCGCTGTTCGTGTCCGACGACTACGCCGGCGCCGTCTACCGCATCACCTACGCCGCGCCATGAACGCCCGCCCGCTCCTCTGGATGGCGGCCGTGGCGGCCGCCGTCGCGGCAACGCCCCCGGCACGGGCCGCCGATGCCGCCGCGGGCAAGGCCAAGGCGGCCGCCTGCGCCGCCTGCCACGGCCCGCTGGGCAAGGCGACGATGCCCGACGCCCCGAACCTCGCCGGGCAGCCGGCGATGTACGTGGTGGAGCAGCTCAAGGCCTACCGCAGCGGCGCGCGCAAGCACGAGGTGATGTCGCTGATGGCCAAGCCCCTGAAGGATGCCGACATGGACGACCTGGCCGCCTGGTTCGCGTCGATCAAGGTGCAGGTCCAGGCGCCGTAGCGGGGCGGACGCGCGGCGCGGCGTCGCTGCGGATGCGGGGCGCGTTGCGGATACGCTCGGAGCCCCGCAACCACTCCCAGCCCGGAAGGAAACCCGCATGCTCAACCACGTCATGGTCGGCACCAACGACATCGAGCGCTCCAAGCGCTTCTACGACGCCGTGCTCGGCACGCTCGGCGCGCGCGAGCCCGTCCGCAACACCGCCGCCTCGGGCCACCAGCGCCTGTTCTACCGCCACGACGGCAGCAGCTTCGCCGTGAGCGAGCCGATCGACAGCGAGGCGGCGACGCCGGCCAACGGCGGCACGGTCGGCTTCAAGTGCGGTTCGCCCGAGCAGGTGCGGGCCTTCCACGATGTCGCGGTGGCCCACGGCGGCACCTCGATCGAGGAGCCGCCCGGGCCGCGCAACGGCAACCTGGGGCCGCTGCACCTCGCCTACGTGCGCGATCCGGACGGCAACAAGCTGTGCGCGGTCTTCCGCGGTTGATCTTCCGCCCCCGCGGGGGCGGGGCAGCCGACGGACGCGGCCTGGGCGCAAGACCGGCCTCCCGGCGCCCCGGCGGAGCGGGCGGGTGAGCGTCTACGAACTGGCCCTCGCGAGCCTCGCCGACCGGCGCCTCTTCACCTTCCTCGACCTCGCCGGCACCTTCGCCTTCGCCATCAGCGGCGCGGTCGCCGCGCGCAACCGGGGGCTCGACTGGTTCGGCGTGTGCGCGATCGCGTTCGCGGTGGCCTGCGGCGGCGGCGTGCTGCGCGACCTGTGCATCGGCGCGGTGCCGCCGGCCGGGATCGCCGACTGGCGCTACCTCGCCGTGGCGATGGCGGCGGCGTCGATGGCGCTGGCCGCCGACGCGGTGGTCGTGCGCCTCGCGCAGCCCGTGGTGCTGTTCGATTCGATCGGGCTCGGGCTCTTCGCCGTGACGGGCGCGCAGAAGGCGCTGGCCTTCGGGCAGAACGCCGAGGTGGCCATCCTGCTGGGCATGGTCACCGCCGTGGGCGGCGGGGTGGTGCGCGACGTGCTGCTCAACCGCGTGCCGGTGATCCTGCGGCGCGAGATCTACGCCTCGGCCGCGCTGCTCGCCGCCGCCGTCGAGGTGGCGGGCGAGCGGCTGGGGTGGCAGTCCAGCGCCCGCACCTGGACCGCGCTGGCCGTGTGCTTCGCGCTGCGCTACCTGTCGGTGCACTACCGGTGGCACCTGCCGCGCGCGTCGGGGCGCGGCCGCAAGGGCGGCTGATCGCGCGGGTCCGCGCGGTGCCGGCGCGGTGTTTCCGGGGTTCCCCGTGCAGGGAATCCCGGACGCGGCGCGGTTGCGCCGGACCATGGATGAGAATGGCCCGATGACCCTGCAACCTCCACCGGACGGTTCGGCCCCGCCTTCGCACCCGGTGCCCCGGAGCAGCGCCGGCCGCATGGCCCGCCGATTGGGTCGCCTCTCCACCGCCACCACGCTGTTCGTGGTCTTCGTGTGCGTCGCGTTGCTGGCCCTGGACGCGCTGCTGGCGGTGCGCGCGCGCGACGCCGAGCTCCGCCAGGCCGATGTCGCGACCGCCAACCTGGCCCGGTCCGTCGCGCAGCAGATGGATTCCATGACCTCCGAGGTCGAGCACGTCCTCGGCTACGTCGTTTACGAACTGGAGCGGCAGGAGGCCACGGACGACATCCTCGCGCAGCTGCAGCCGCTGCTGGTCACCCAGGCCGCCAGCGTCCGGCAGATCCACGATCTCTTCGTCTACGACGCCGACGGCCGATGGCTGGTGAGTTCGCAGCCCGTGGTCGAGGGCCGCCCGAGCAACCGCGACCGCGACTACTTCATCCACCACCGCGACAGCCCCAGCCGGCGCATGCGGATCGGCACGCCGATCGTGAGCCGGTCCACCGGGGTCTGGATCATCCCGCTGTCGCGGCGCCTCGACGATGCCGAGGGGCGCTTCGCCGGCGTGGTGCTGGCCACCGTCCAGGTGGACCACGTGCTGGAGATGATGGCGGGGTTCGACATCGGCCGGCGGGGCGCGATCGGGCTCTTCCGCGACAGCGGCGAGATCGTGGCGCGCCGTCCCTACGCGGAGCAGGACCTCGGGCGCAGCATCGCGGGCAGCACCCTCTACGAGCAGATGCGCCAAGCCGCCTCCGGGGGCATCGCCATGCGCTCGCCGATCGACCAGGTGCTGCGCCGCATCCGCTACCGGCAGCTCGCCAACCAGCCGCTGCGGGTGACGGTGGCGCTGGCCGAGGACGAGCTGCTGTCGGAGTGGCGGACCGCCACCTACGTCCAGACCGGGGTGATCCTGCTGATGTGCGCGCTGACCACGCTGGCCGGGACGTTCCTGGTGCGCGCCATCCGCCACCGGGGCCGGGTCGAGGCCCGCCTGTACCGGGCGCGGCGCGAGCTGCGCCACGCCAACGCCCGGCTGCGCCACATGGCGCAGCACGACGGCCTGACCGACCTGCCGAACCGGCGCAGCTTCGACGAGCACCTCGCCCGCACCGTCGCGCAGGCGGCGCGCGGCCGGCGGCCGGTGGCCGTGGTGATGATGGACGTGGACCATTTCAAGCGCTACAACGACCGCTACGGCCATCCGGCCGGCGACCGCTGCCTGCAGGCGGTGGCGCGCGCGGTGGACGCCGCCGCCCGCCGGCCCGGCGACATCGTGGCGCGCTACGGCGGCGAGGAACTGGTGGCGCTGCTGCCCGACACCGACCGCGACGGGGCCCGCACCGTGGCCGAGGCGATGCGCCGGGCCGTGGAGGAACAGGCCATCGAGCACGCGGGCAATCCCCCCGCCGGCCGGGTCACCATCAGCGTCGGCGTGGCCGTGCAGATCCCGGACCCCGAGACGCACGACGCGGCCGTCCTGCTGCGCGATGCCGACGCCGCGCTCTACCGCGCCAAGTCCGGCGGGCGCAACCGGGTGGAGGTGCACGGCGACGCCTCCCGCTCCCCCTGATACCGCCGCTTGCGAAGTCGCGCGACGGACGGCCTACACTCCCGCACACCATGTTCCGCTGGCTTTTCGTCGTCTTCCTCGCCCTGATGGTCATCGACTGGCTGCTGCCGGCGCTGCGCCGCATCGGGCTGGGGCGGCTGCCGGGGGACCTGCATTTCCGGCTGATGGGGCGCGAGTGGAACGTGCCGATCGTGACCACGCTGCTGCTGTCGGTCGTCTGCAGCTTCATCGCCCGGTACGTCTGAGCCGGACGGAACCGCACCAGAACAAAGGATTTCGCCCCATGACCCGAGCCTGCGTCGATATCGGCGGCACCAAGGTGGCCGTGAGCCTCGCTTCCCCGGACAGCCGCGACCTGCAGTACCGCCGCGCCGAGCCGACCGCCAAGCGGGGCGGCAACGACGCGGTGGCGCGGCAGATCCTGCGGCTGGTGGACGACGCCTGCGCCGAGGCGGGCATCGACCCGTCGACGCTGGAGCAGGTGGGCGTCTCGTCCTGCGGGCCCTTCGTGCGCCAGGGCAGCAACATCGCGCTGGCCAACCCCAACATCTGCGGCGCCCTCGCGGGCACGCAGCGCGCCGGCGGCGCGCCCAACGACTGGACGATCGCGCTGCTCGAAGCCCCGCTGCGCGAGCGCTTCGCCCGGGTGCGCATCGAGAACGACTGCGTCGCCGCGCTGGAGGCCGAGCGCCGCTGGGGCGCGCTGCAGGGCGTGGACGACTGCGCCTACGTGACCTGGAGCACCGGCATCGGCATGGGCCTGTGCGTGGACGGCCGCATCCTGCGCGGCAAGAACGGCAACGCCGGCCACGGCGGCCACACCTTCGCCAGCGACGAGCGCACCGACACGCTGTGCGGCTGCGGCAACGGCGGCGACCTGGAATCGATGGTGTCTGGCACCGCCATGGGCCGGCGCTTCGCGGCGCAGGGCTTCACCGACGCGGCGGCGCTGCTGGAGGCCGCGCGCGGCGGCCAGCCGGTGGCGGCGGAGATCGTCGACGGCCTGTGCGGCGTGCTGGGCCGGGGCCTGTACAACCTGGTGGCGCTGCTGGACCTGCGCCGCATCAGCCTGGGCGGCAGCGTGTTCTGGCACCACCGCGACTACCTGCTGCCCCGGCTGCAGGCCGAGGTGGACCGGCATTTCCCGGCGCTGACCCGGGGCACGGAACTGGTGCCCGCCGGCCTGAAGGACAAGGTCGGCGACTACGCGGCGCTGGCGCTGGTGGACTGAGACGGGCCTCCGGGGCGGCCCCCACGCCGGTCGGGGTTTCTCGAAGCCTGCCGGCCCGGCACGGTTCACACTTTCGGGCATGAGCAACACGACGCACCCGCCCGAACGGGCTTCCCCGATCGACGATTCCGCCGCACGGGCCGTCCCGCAGGCGACCGACTGGTCCTTCCCCGTCGACGGCATGAGCTGCGCGTCCTGCGCGGGCCGGGTCGAGCGGGCGCTGGCGGCGGTGCCCGGCGTGGCGCGGGCGGGCGTCAACCTGGCGACCGAGGTCGCCAGCGTGCGGGGCGAGGCGTCCATCGGCTTCGACGCGCTGCGCGCCGCGGTCGAGAAGGCCGGCTTCGCCGTCGCCCAGCGCACCGAGCGGCTGGGCATCGGGGGCATGAGCTGCGCCTCGTGCGCGGGCCGGGTCGAGAAGGCGCTGCGCCGGGTGCCGGGCGTGGTCGCGGCCGAGGTCAACCTGGCGACCGAGACCGCCGAGGTGCGGCTGGCCGGACGCGAGGGCGACGTGATGGCGCGGGACGAGACCATGGCTGCCCTGGCGGCGGCGGTGCGCGAGGCGGGCTATGCGGCGCATGCGGCGTCCGGCCCGGCGGGCGAGGCGAACGGGATCGGGGAGGGCGGCGACGCCACGGGCGCGGCGTCTTCGGCGGGCGGACCCGCGCGGCGCGGCCGGGGCGGATGGCAGGTCGCGGTGGCCGCCGCGCTGGCCTTGCCGCTGGTGCTGCCGATGGCCGGCATGCCCTTCGGGCTGCACGGGATGCTGCCGGGCTGGCTGCAGTTCGCGCTCGCCACGCCGGTGCAGTTCTGGCTGGGCGCGCGCTTCTACCGGGCCGGCTGGGGCGCGCTGCGCGCGGGCGCCGGCAACATGGACCTGCTGGTGGCGCTCGGCACCAGCGCCGCCTACGGGCTGAGCGTCTGGCAACTGCTGCGCCACGGCGTCGGCGGGGCGGACCCTGGCGGCGCCGCGCCGCACCTGTACTTCGAGGCGTCGGCGGCGGTGATCGCGCTGGTGCTGCTGGGCAAGTGGCTGGAGGCGCGCGCCAAGCGCCAGACCACCGAGGCGATCCGCGCGCTGCAGGCCCTGCGGCCCGAGACCGCGCGGGTGCTGCGCGACGGCCGCGAACAGGAGCTGCCCGCCACAGCCGTGCGCGTCGGCGACCGGGTGGTGGTGCGGCCCGGCGAGCGGGTGCCGGTGGACGGCGCCATCGAGGACGGCGGCAGCCACCTGGACGAATCGCTCATCACCGGCGAGAGCCTGCCGGTGGCGCGCGGGCCGGGCGACGCGGTCACCGGCGGATCGGTCAACGGCGAGGGGCTGCTGCGCATCCGCACCACCGCCGTGGGCGCCGAATCGACCCTGTCGCGCATCGTGCGGCTGGTGGAATCGGCCCAGGCGAAGAAGGCGCCGGTCCAGCGGCTGGTGGACCGGGTCAGCGCGGTCTTCGTGCCGGTGGTGGTGGCGCTCGCGGCGGCCACGCTGCTGGGCTGGGGCCTGGCCGGCGGCGACTGGGAGGCGGCGCTCCTGAACGCGGTGGCGGTGCTGGTCATCGCCTGCCCCTGCGCGCTGGGGCTGGCCACGCCGGCCGCGCTGATGGCGGGCACCGGCGTGGCGGCGCGGCACGGCATCCTGATCCAGGACGCCGAGGCGCTGGAGCGGGCGCACCGGGTGCGGGTGGTGGCTTTCGACAAGACCGGCACCCTGACCGCGGGCCGGCCGGCGCTGGTCGCGGCCGAGCCGGCCGCCGGCATCGATGGCCGCGCGCTGCTGGCCGATGCCGCCGCGCTGCAGGCCGGCAGCGAGCATCCGCTGGCGCGCGCCGTGCTCGACGCCGCCGCGCGCGACGGCGTGCCGGTTCCGGCGGCGCGGGACGCGCGCGCGGTGCCGGGCCGCGGCATCGAGGCGCTGCGCGACGGCCGGCGGCTGCGGCTGGGCAGCACCCGGTTCATGGAAGAGTCGGGCATCGACCTCGCGCCGCTGGCCGGCCGCGCCGCCGCGCTGCAGTCCGAGGGCCGCACCGTGTCGTGGCTGGCCGCCGTGGAGCCCGCGCCGCGCCTGCTCGGCCTGCTGGCCTTCGGCGACGCCCTCAAGCCCGACGCGGCCGGGGCGGTGCGCCGGCTGCGCGCGCTGGGCGTGCGGACGGTGCTGCTCACCGGCGACAACCCGGGCAGCGCCCGCGCGGTGGCCGGGGCGCTGGGCATCGACGAGGTGCATGCCGAGGTGCTGCCCGGCGGCAAGGCGGCCCGCATCGCCGATCTCCGGCAGGGCGGCGCGGCGGTGGCGATGGTGGGCGACGGCATCAACGACGCGCCCGCGCTGGCAGCCGCCGACGTGGGCATCGCGATGTCCACCGGCACCGACGTGGCGATGCGGGCCGCCGGCATCACCCTGATGCGCGGCAGCCCGGCGCTGGTGGCCGATGCGCTCGACATCTCGCGCCGCACCTACGCCAAGATCCGGCAGAACCTGTTCTGGGCCTTCGTCTACAACGCGGTCGGCGTGCCGCTGGCGGCCTTCGGCCTGCTGAGCCCGGTGGTCGCGGGCGCGGCGATGGCGCTGAGCAGCGTCAGCGTGGTGGCCAACGCGCTGCTGCTGCGGCGCTGGAGGGCCGGCGCCGGGCGGTGAGCGCCGCCGGACCCGCCACGCGTCATTCGGGCGTCGCGAGCATGCCGTCGTCCGCCATCGCGACGCGGTTGCGGCCGTCGCCCTTGGCGCGGTAGAGCGCCGCGTCCGCCCGCTGCAGCAGGTCCTCCGGGCTGCCGTTGCCCGCTTCGGCCACCGCGCCGCCCAGGCTCAGGGTGCAGCGCCCGACGCCCGGCAGATCGAGCGCGGCGACGGCGACGCGGATCCGCTCGGCGACGCAGGCCGCGCCCTCGGCACCGGTCTCGGGCAGTACGACGATGAATTCCTCCCCGCCGAAGCGCGCCGCATGGTCGCCCTCGCGCAGCATGCCGCGCAGGCACTGGGCCACCGCGCGCAGCACCTGGTCGCCCTCGGCATGGCCGTGGGTGTCGTTGATGCGCTTGAAATGGTCGATGTCGGCCAGCAGCAGCCCGAGCGGCCGGCCGTGGCGGCGGTGCTGGCCCAGCTGGCGCTGCAGCAGCTGGTCGGCGGAGCGCCGGTTGCGCAGGCCGGTCAGGCTGTCCTCGTGGGCCATGCGTTCGAGGTGGCGGTTGGCGCGCGCGAGTTCGTCGTTGACCCGGGCCAGGTCCGCCGTGCGCTCGGCCACCCGCGCCTCCAGCCGCACGTTGGAGACCTGCAGCTTGCGCTCGCGGTCCACCAGGCGGCGGGTCATGGCCGCGAGCGAGCGCGAAAGCTGCTCGAGTTCGCTGGAGCCGAAGGCCAGCGGGATGGCGGTGCCGCGGTCGCCGGCCTCGATGCGCACCGCGGCTTCGGAGATCGCGCGCAGCGGCCGGCTGAGGCGCCCGGCGGTCAGCCAGCCCAGCAGCATCGCCACCGCCAGGGCCGCCGCGCCCCAGAGCCAGACGGTGCGTTGCGCGGCCGTCGCGCCGTGCAACGCCAGTTCGGCCGGCTGGCGCACCACGACGGTCCAGCCCGGGCCGGGGCGCCCCGGGTGCGCGACGACCGGGGCGCCGACGGTCAGGTAGCGCCGGCCATCGGTCCAGGACTGCATCGCCGGCGTGGCCGACGGCACCTCGCCGGCGGCCACGCGCTCGGCCGCCTCCGGCCCCGCGGGGTGGTGCAGCATGGCGCCGCGGGCGTCGAGGATGTAGACCAGCACCCCGGCGTCGCGCGCGTCGGAGCTGCGCAGCCGGGCGATGATGTCCCGGGCCCAGCGCCAGTCCACGTGCGCGCCCAGCACGCCCTTGACGGTGTCCGCCGGCGTGCGCAGCGGCGTGGCGAAATCGAGGAAGCGCAGAGGCTCGCCGCCGGCCGGGGCGGGCAGCATCCGCGCCAGCGGCTCGGCCCGGTGCACGTCGCCGACGTAGGAGCCCCGCACCGCGCCCCGGAACCAGGGGTGCGACGAAACGTCCTGCCCGACGAGCAGGCCGTCGCTGGCGCTGGCGACGGTGCCGCCGATGTCGGTGACGCCGATCCAGGCGTAATACGGGCGGCCGGTCTTGATGCGCTCGATCTCGATGCGCCAGGCCAGCGGGTCCAGCCCCGGGCGGCTCGCTTCCGGGGACCGCGCCAGCATCTCCAGCTCGCGCATCCGCTCGTGCACGCCTTCGCCGAGCATCATCGCGACGCCTTCGGCGATGCCGCGGATCGCATCGCCGCGCTCGCGCACCTGCTGGCGGCCGAGCATGCCGCCGAGCTGCAGGGACAGCGCGGTGACGACCGTGAGCATCAGCAGTCCGAACAGCAGGGTGAGGCGGGAGCGGAAGCTGCGCGGCATGGCTCGAATATGTACGAAAAATGAACAGCACGCCATGCCCCTGGCGGCTGGCGGTGGTCGCCCGGGCGTGGCCCGGCACGCCGCGCGCGTGTGGGTCCCGGCCGACAGGGTCTGTCCTATAACTGTCCGGCACGCCGGGGTTCACACTCTGGACATATTCCAGGAGTCGACCATGTCCATCGCGCTCTACCTGCTCATCGCATTCGGGCTTTTCGCCCTCGCGGTGCCGTTGGTCAACGCCGCCATCGCCCATTCCGAACGCATGGCCGAACGGCGCATGCGGTCGCGGCGCCCGATGGACGGGGCGTCCTGCCACTGACGACCGCTGGAGGACAGCGCCTGTCGGCTGCGGACGACAGGCGCATGCGTTCCGGGGCGGCACCGGATCGCCGAAGCGCCCCGTACCGTGAGGACTTCCCATTCGCTTTGACCGGAGACTTCCCGCATGTCCACCTCGCACGACCATTCCCTCGACGACAGCAGCGCCACCGCCAACGACCACGCCAAGCTCTGGGAGCTGATCAAGGACACCCGCTTCGGCATGTTCGTGCACCGCCACCACGACGGCCTGCTCAACAGCCATCCGCTGACCACGCAGAACCGGTCGGTCGACGAAGGCGGCACCCTGTACTTCTTCGTGCCCAAGGACGGCGAGATCGCCCGCCTGATCGCCGAGGACGACGTGGTCAACGTGGCCTACGCCAACACCGACAAGGACAGCTACGTCTCGGTCGCCGGCCATGCCAGCCTGCTGGACGACCAGGCCAAGAAGGAAGAGCTCTTCAACACCGCCGCCAAGGCCTGGTTCCCGAACGGTCCGACCGATCCGAACCTGGGCCTGCTGACGGTGCGCATCGCCAACGCCGAGTACTGGGACGTGGACGACAGCAAGATGGTGCAGCTGTTCAAGATGGCCAAGGCCGCGATCACCGGCGAGCAGCCGAAGCACCTGGGCGAACACAAGAAGCTCGATATTTCCTGAGAACGGAAACGGGACGCGCGGCCGCCCGCGACGGCGGGCGGCCGCGGCCCCGCTTCCCTCCCGCCACCGCCGCCCGCCGGCACCGGAGGTTCCCATGGCGACTGCTCCCGGATCGGAATCCCTCGCGAAGAAGCACCGCGACCACACGACCGGCGACGCCAGCCGTGCCGGCCCCTGCGATCCGCAGGACCCGCAGCCGCGCATCCCCGACGACACGCCGCAGGAGGACGCCAAGCCCCTGCCCGCCGGGGACAAGGACGCGGACCACGGCGCCGCTCCGGAAAAATCCCCCGTCGCCAAGACGACAGGGTCCCGGGGATAACCCCGGGGGCGCACGCGGGCCCCGTCCCCACAATGGCCGGACACCGCCGGACGGCACGGGCTGTCCCGGCCCGCCGCTCCCCGGATGTCCAGGACCCGCCATGCCCCTCCGCTTCCCCCGCCGCCGTCTCCTGTCCGCCGCTGCCGCCGCGCTGCTCGCGGGTGCCGCCGCCCTTCCGGCCGAGGCGCAGCCCGCCTGGCCGGCGCGCCCCATCCGCCTGGTCGTGCCCTATACCCCGGGCGGCTTCACCGACCAGATGGCGCGGCTGGTGCAGCCCGGCCTGCAGCAGCTGCTGGGGCAGACCATCGTGGTGGACAACCGCCCGGGCGCCAACAGCATCATCGGCGTCGACGCGGTCGCCAAGGCGGCGCCGGACGGCTACACCTTCGCGGTGGTCATCGCCGCCTACGCGGCCAACACCACGCTCTACCCGAAGCTGCCCTACGACCCGGCGAAGGACCTGCAGGGCGTGGCGCTGCTCGGCGTGTCGCCGCTGCTGGCGGCGGTCAACAACCAGGCGCCGTTCAGGACGGCCCGGGAACTGGCGGCCTACGCCAAGGCGCATCCGGGCGAACTCAGCTACGGATCGTCGGGCAACGGCTCGGCGGCGCACCTGACCAGCGAGCTCTTCAAGTCGGTCACCGGCACCGACATGGTCCATGTGCCGTACAAGGGCGCCGCGCCCGCGCTGACCGGCCTGCTGGGCAACGAGACCCAGCTGCTCCTGGACGCACCCACCGGCCTCATCAACATGGGCCAGCAGGGCAAGGTGCGGCTGATCGGCGTGGCCGGCGACAAGCGGCTGCCGGCGCTGCCCGAGGTCCCGACCTTCATCGAACAGGGCTTCGCCGGCTTCACCGGCAGCACCTGGGCCGGCGTGCTGGCGCCGGCCGGCACGCCGCCCGAGACCGTGCGCCGCATGGCCGAGGCGCTGACCGCGGTGATCCGCGGCGACGCGCTGCGCCCGCGCCTGGAGGCCATGGGCACCTTCGCCGGCGGCGGCACCCCGGCCGAGTTCGACGCCTTCATCGCCGCCGAGACCGCCAAGTGGGGCAAGGTGATCCGCGAGGCGAAGGTGCGGACGGACCCCTGACCCGGGCGCCGGGGCGCCGCGAGGCCCCGGGAGCGCCCCGGGCCGGGATGCGACGGTGTCCGCGTCCCGTCGTGGGCGCCGTCCGACAGAGGGCGCGCGGGCGCGGGCTTATCGTCGGGGGCAGGCGCACTGCCAGACCCTGAATGCACTCGATGCCCCCTTCCGTTCCCGCGCCGCCCCTGAATCCGATCCGCCGCAAGCGACAGCGGCGCCGTCCCCCGACCCTCTCCCTGGCCGCCTGGCGGCAGTTCGTCAGCGTCGCCAAGCCCTACTGGACCGGCGACCGGCGCTGGTTCGCCTGGTCGTTGCTGGCGCTGATCATCGTGCTGATGCTGTGCGAGACCCAGCTGGCGGTGATGCTGATCGACAAGGCGGGCGAGATGACTTCCGCGCTCGCCGGCCGCGAACGCGACCGCTTCTGGTCCGCGGTGCAGGCGACGCTGCTGGTGCTGGCCTTCGCGGTGCCGGTCTACGCCTTCTACTACTACATGCGGGACACCTTCTCGAACCACTGGCGGCGCTGGCTGACCGGGCGGTTCCTCGACGGCTACCTCGACGGCCGCAAGTACTACGAACTGGGCGCGGCCGGCGACATCGACAACCCCGACCAACGGATCAGCGAGGACATCAACACCTTCACCGGCCGGTCGATCCACTTCCTGCTGATCTTCCTCGGCTCGCTGATGCAGCTGGTGGCCTTCAGCGCGGTGCTGTGGTCGATCTCGCACGTGCTGGTCGGTTTCCTGGCGATCTACGCCTTCGTGGGCACCTTCGGCGCGCTCTACCTGTTCGGCGCGCCGCTGATCCGGCTCAATTTCTGGCAACTGCGGCGCGAGGCGGATTTCCGGTTCGGCCTGATCCGGCTGCGCGAGAACGCCGAGTCCATCGCCTTCTACCGGGGCGAGTCGCAGGAGCGCACGCAGATCGACGGCAACTTCGACCTGGTGTTCAACAACTACGCCCGGCTCATCAAGAAGCAGCGCGCGCTCAACATGTTCCAGCGCGCCTTCAGCCAGCTCACGCTGGTGGTGCCGAGCATCATCCTGGCCGACGCGGTGCTCTCGGGCGAGATGGAGGTGGGCCGCGCGGTGCAGGCGGCCGGCGCGTTCGCAGCGGTGCTGGGCGCGGTCTCGCTGATCGTGGACAACTTCGAGAGCCTGAGCCGCTTCGTCGCGGGCATCGACCGGCTGCACGCATTGTCGGAGCTGGTGTTCAGGCACGCGGGCGAGGATGCGGCGGCGGCCAGCGCGCGCGGGGCGGCGAACGATCCGCTGCGCGCGGTGGCCGAGGGCCCGGCGGTCGCCGCCGCGGCCGCCACCGCCGAGGCCTCGGCCGCCGCGGTGCCGCACCAGATCGCGCTGCGGACGGGCGACCGGCTGGAGGTGGAGGGCCTGACGCTCCACACGCCGCAGTTTGGCCAGCTGCTGGTGCGCGACCTGAGCCTGTCGCTGCGGCCGGGCGACGGCCTGCTGATCACCGGCCCCAGCGGCTGCGGCAAGAGTTCGCTGCTGCGCGCCATCGCCGGGCTGTGGCGCAGCGGCACCGGCACGATCCGGCAGGTGCCGCCGGAGGACGTCTTCTTCCTGCCCCAGCAGCCCTACATGCAGGTCGGCAGCCTGCGCAGCCAGCTGATCTACCCGAGCACCCGCACCGACCTCGACGACGCCCGCCTGCTGGACATCCTGCAGGAGGTGCGGCTGGACAACCTGGCCGAGCGCGTCGGCGGGCTGGACGCGGTGCACGACTGGGAGAAGCAGCTCTCGGTCGGCGAGCAGCAGCGGCTGGCCTTCGCCCGTGTGCTGGTGCGCCGGCCGCGCATGGTGATCCTGGACGAGGCGACCAGCGCCCTGGACAGCGCCAACGAGGCCGCCCTGTACCAGCGCCTGCGCGACGAGGGCACCACCCTGGTCAGCATCGCCCACCGGGCCGCGGTGCTTCGGCACCACACCCACGTGCTGCAGCTGCGGGGCGGCGGCGCGTGGGAGCTGCACGACGCGCAGGATTACCGGTTCGAGGGCTGAGCGGAGGGGCGGCCGGGCTATCGGCGCGATGCACGCCGCCGCATTGCCGGGGCGCCGCGGCCGCGGCATCCTCCGGGATTTCCCACGATGCGTTCCGCGCCCGATCCCATGCACACCAGCGTCCTGCGTTTCAGCGATTTCGAGGCCACCGCCCATGCCCGGGGCTTCGACGAGGTGGCCGTCCGCACCTGGCCCGCCGGCACGGTGCTCGACGCGCACGGCCATCCCTTCTCGGTCCGCGCCCTGGTGGTGCAGGGCGAGATGTGGCTGACCCTGCGCGGCGCGACGCGCCATCTGGGCCCGGGCGAGGTGTTCGAGATCGACCGCGACGAGCCGCACGCCGAGCGCTACGGCGCCGAGGGCGCGACCTACTGGGCGGCCCGGCGCAACGCCGCCGCCTGAGGCTCGCCGGCCCGGCAGCGGCGGCGGGCCTCAGCCCGCCGGTTCGCGCGACGCCAGCGCGTCCAGGAAGGTCTCGCGCCACCAGTGCACGTCCTGCTCGCGGATGCGCTGCAGCAGCTTCTGGTGGCGCTGGCGGCGCTCTTCCAGAGGCATCTCCAGGGCGCGCTTGAGCACCTCGGCGGTGCCGATGATGTCGTAGGGGTTGACCATCAGCGCCTCCTTCAGCTGCTCCGAGGCCCCGGCGAAGCGCGAGAGCACCAGCACGCCCGGATCGCCCGGGTCCTGCGCGGCGATGTATTCCTTGGCGACCAGGTTCATGCCGTCGCGCAGCGGCGTCACCAGCCCGACGCGCGAGGCCCGGTAGACGCCGGGGATGCGCTTCCTGGCCACGGTGCGGTGGATGTAGCGCACCGGCATCCAGGCCAGGTCGCCGTAGTCGCCGTTGATCGCGCCGCACAGGCTCTCCAGCTCCTGGCGGATGTCGGCGTAGGCGTCGACCGTCTCGCGGGTGGGCGAGGCGATCTGCACCAGCGTGGCGCTGCCGCGCATCTCGGGGTAGTCCTTGAGCAGTTCGCGGAAGGCCCGCACCCGGTGCGGAATGCCCTTGGAGTAGTCGAGCCGGTCCACGCCGATGACCAGGCGCCGCTCCTGGTATTCGCGGCGCATGGTGGCGCAGGTCTCGACCGCCTCCTTGCCGTGGGTCAGCGCGGCGAACTCGTCGACGTCGATGCCGATCGGGAAGGCCTTGGCCAGCAGGGTGCGCTCTCCCAGGCGGTAGGTGTCGGCTTGGCCGTCGATGGCGTCGGCGCCGAGTTCGCTCTGCACGTAGCGCGAGAAGTGCACGCTGTCGGCCTCGCTCTGCAGGCCGACCACGTCGTAGTCGAAGAAGGTGCGGGCCAGCCGGTCGTGGCGCGGCACCGCGGCCATGATGAGCTGCGGCGGGAAGGGGATGTGCAGGAAGAAGCCGATGCGCTGCCTGCAGCCCAGCGCGCGCAGCTCCGCCGCCAGCGGGATCAGGTGGTAGTCGTGCACCCAGACGATGTCGTCGGGCCGCAGCAGCGGCTTGAGCAGCGCGGCGAACTTCTTGTTGACCCGGCGGTAGCCTTCCAGGTAGCCGGCGTCGAAGTTCGCCAAATCGAGCCGGTAGTGGAACACCGGCCAGAGCACGTTGTTGCTGTAGCCGAGGTAGTAGCTGTCGTGCTCGTCCTGCGTCAGGTCGACGGTGGCGAGGGTCATCGGCCCGGCGTGCTGGATCTCGGCCTCGGCCTGCGGCGCGGCGTCGGCCGGGGCGATGGCGCCGCTCCAGCCGAACCACATGCCGCCGGTGCGGTCGAGCGTCTCGCCGAGGGCGACCGCCAGGCCGCCGGCGGCCGGCTTGCGCGGGTCGGTGGTGCGGTTGGATACGACGACGAGGCGGCTCATCGGGAAACCTCCGTGCTGCGCGCGGCCACCCTCATATGGCGGTGTCCCAGGGCTCGGACAGCCGGACCGCCGCGTTGATGATGCCGACCATGGAATAGGTCTGCGGGAAGTTGCCCCACATCTCCCCGGTGACCGGATGGGTGTCCTCGGACAGCATGCCGACGTGGTTGCGCGCGGCGAGCATGGTCTCGAAGATGGCGCGGGCCTCGTCCTTGCGGCCGATGCGCGCCAGCGCGTCGATGCGCCAGAAGGTGCAGATGTTGAAGGCGGTCTCGGGCTTGCCGAAGTCGTCGGGCGCCTCGTAGCGGCGCATGTAGGGGCCGTCGCAGAGGTACTTCTCCAGCGCGTCCACGGTGGCCACGAAGCGCTCGTCGCGCGGGTCGATGAAGCCGACCTCGGCCATCAGCAGCACGCTGGCGTCGAGGTCGCGGCCGCCGAAGCTCTCGGCGAAGGCGCGGCGGTCGGGGTTCCAGGACTTCTCCAGGATCTCGGCCTGCATGCGGCGGGCGTGGTCGTGCCAGTAGGCCGCGCGTTCGGCCAGCCCCAGGGCGCGGGCGATCTTGGCCAGGCGGTCGCAGGCGGCCCAGCTCATCAGCGCCGACGAGGTGTGGATGCGGGCGCGGGTGCGCAGCTCCCACATGCCGGCGTCGGGCGTGCCGTAGACGCGGATCGCCTGCTCGCCGACCTTCTCCAGCTGCGCGAACTCTGCCCGGCCAGCGCGGTGCAGCAGCCGGTGGTCGTGGAAGGCCTGGGCCGCGCCGAGCACGATGTTGCCGTAGACGTCGTGCTGGAAATGCTCCTGCGCCTGGTTGCCGACCCGCACCGGGCCCATGCCGCGGTAGCCGCCGAGGTGCTCCACGAAGGACTCGGGCAGCTCCTTCTCGAAGCCGATGCCGTAGAGCGGCTGCACATGCTCGCCGCCGGAGGCGACCACCACGTTGCTGAGCCAGCGCAGGTAGTCCTCCATGGTGCCGACCTCCGACAGGCTGTTGAGCGCGCGCACCACGAAGAAGGCGTCGCGCAGCCAGCAGTAGCGGTAGTCCCAGTTGCGCTGGCTGCCCGGCGCCTCGGGGATGCTGGTGGTCATGGCGGCGACGATGGCGCCGGTGTCCTCGTAGAGCGAGAGCTTGAGCGTGATGGCGGCGCGGATCACCGCCTCCTGCCATTCCAGCGGGATCGCCAGGCGCTGGCTCCACTTGCGCCAGTAGCCGATGGTCTCCTGCTCGAAGAGTTCGGCGGTCTCCTCGATGCCCGAGGTCAGCGTCTCGTCGGTGCCGAGCAGGAAATCGTAGTTGCGGGTGACCAGGAAGGGCGCCTTCGACAGCACGTGCGAGATCGGCGCGTCGGTGTTGAGCCGCAGCGTGAATTCCGGGCCCACGTAGCGCAGGTGGTTGCTGCCGCGGGTGACGCTGGGCGCGACCCGGCCCCAGTCGTAGCGCACGTCGAGGTTGACGCGGATGCGCGGCGCGCCCGACAGCAGCCGCACCCGGCGGATGATGGTGAGCGGGCGGAAGGTGCGCGAGCGCGAGGGGAAGCGCGGCGCGAAGTCGGTGATCTCGACGCTGGCGCCACTCTTGTCGGTCAGGCGGGTGCGCAGCACGGCGGTGTTGGGCTCGTACCACTGCACGCTGGAGTCGAAGTCCTCGATCTCGATGCCGAAGGCGCTCGGGCTGGCGGCGCCGGTGCCGCCGTCGGGCTGGAGCAGGGCGTTGAAGACCGGATCGCCGTCGAAGCGCGGCATGCAGCACCAGACGATGCGGGCGCGCTGGTCCACCAGCGCGCTGTAGCCGCAGTTGCCGATCAGCCCGACCGAGAGCGACGCGGGCAGCGGCGGCGGGAAGCCGGCGGACTGGGGCGCCTCGGCGGGGGCGGGCGGCGGGGGGGCTTGGAGGTCGCTCATGCCGTGATCCTGGTCAGAAGATGAAGAGGGGAAGGACGGGGAAAAGGAGGGCGCCGGCGCATCGGCGGCCAGCGCGTCGACCGCGGGGACGAGGCCCTCGAGATCGGGGAAGCTGCGGCCTTGCATCGGCGCGGGTCGGATCGTCTCGGAGCGCCGCCGCTCAGGCGTGCTGCAGGGTGGTCCGGGCGGCGGCCAGCCAGCCGCGCAGCGCGGCCGGGCTCAGGCAGCGGTGCAGCGCCTGGGTGGCGCCCTCGCCGACCTTGATGCCCCGGCCGCCGAGCTGCTGGGTGGCGGCGAAGGCGGCCTCGTCGGTCACGTCGTCGCCGACGAAGATCGGCTGGCGGCCCGCGAAGGGCGCCTGCGCCATGAAGACGTGGATCGCCTGGCCCTTGCTGATGCCGGCGGGCTTGGCCTCGACCACGCACTTGCCGTGCAGCAGCTCCAGGTCGGGCGCCTCGGCCACCACCGCCGCCAGGGTGTCGTGGCACAGCGGGCCGAGGGCGGGGGCGTGGCGGTAGTGCAGGGCGATGGAGCGCGACTTGCGCTCGATCAGCAGGCCGTCGTGCGCGGCGGCCAGGGCCGTCATCGCGGCTTCGGCGGGAGACAGGTCGGGCGCGTCGATGGCCGGGCTGGAGCCGTCGGCCAGGCGGTACTGGGCGCCGTGCTCGACGGCGGCCGGCAGCCGCAGCGGCGCCAGGAAATGGTCGATGTCGGCCAGCGTCCGGCCGGTGACGATGGCCAGCGCGCCGCCGAGCTGGCCGTGCAGCGACTGCAGCAGCGGCACCAGGCCGGTGGGGATGCGCACCGCGTCCGGGGCAGGCGCGAGGTCGGCCAGGGTGCCGTCGAAGTCCAGGAAAAGCGCGGTATCGGACGTGACCGTAGGAAGCAATTGCATTGTGGTGGATGACCTTACCAGAGGGTTTTACCCGACGGTGTCGGAGAAATACCCTGTTACGGCCGGTCGCGGCGATGCCCGCGGGAACCGCGCGACCCGCCGCCTGTCATCTGTCCGACGCGGCGCGCGCGCACATTCGCGGGTTTCGGAAAACGCCTATCGGGAGCCGGCCATGCAAGCCAGACAACGACGACGCGGCCGCCAGGCCACCTTCGCGGCGGGTATCGCCTGGACGATGGCCGCCTGCGCCGCGCTGGGCGGATGCGGCGGCGGAAACGGCAAGGGCGACGCCGCCGTCGCGGTGTCGGGCCTCCGCCTGGTCGGCTCGGCCTCCATTCCGACCGGGACGATGTTCGAGGGCGTGGAGTTCGGCGGCATCTCCGGGCTCGACCGCGCGCCCGACGGCAGCTACTGGGCCCTCTCCGACGACCGGGGCGGCGAGCGCGGCACCCCGCGCTTCTACAACCTGGGCATCGACTACGACGGCAGCGGCGCGGTCCGGGTGCGCATCGACCGCCAGGCCGCCATGCGGCGCGAGGACGGCACGCCCTTCCCGGCCACCGCGCGGACGGTCGATCCCGAGAGCATCCGCGTGGCGCCCAACGGCAACCTGTACTGGTCCTCGGAAGGCAACTGGAGCACGAACGCGTCGGCCCTGTACCAGCCCTTCGTGCGGGAGATGACTCCCGACGGCGCATTCGTGCGGCAGTTCCGCACGCCGGACGCCTACCGCTACGTGGACAACGCCACCACCGGCAGCCGCGGCAACAAGGTCTTTGAGGCCCTGGCGGTGGCGCCGGACGGCACGGTCTACGTCGCCAACGAGGACGCGCTGGCCCAGGACGGCAGCATCACCACGCTGTCGGCCGGCAGCGTGGTGCGCGTGACCGCGCTCGATCCGGCGACGGGCGCGGCCGGCGCCCAGTACGCCTACCGGCTGCCGCCGATCCCGGTGGACGCGCCGGCCGGCGCGCCGTTCGGGCCGGACAGCGGCCTGTCCGAGATGCTGGCGATCGGCAACCGGCGGTTCATCGCGGTCGAGCGCTCCTTCGCCGCGGGCGTCGGCAACACGATCCGGCTGGTGCGGGCGGACATCGAGGACGCCACCACCGACGTCGGCGGCATCGCGAGCCTGGCCCCCGCCGCCGGGGCCGCCTACACCCCGATGGCCCGCAAGGTCCTGCTGGAGATGCCCGTCGTCTACCAGGGCATCCGGATGGACAACATCGAATCCATCGCCTGGGGCGCGACCCTGCCCAACGGCCACCGCACGCTCGTGCTGGCGTCGGACAACAATTTCAGCGCCGACCAGGCCACCCAGTTCATCGTGCTCGAGGTGCTGGAGAACTAGCGCGGGACGCGCCGCGACCCGGCCCGTTCCCCGGGTCATCGCGCGGCGGGGCGGCGCGCATGCGGCGGCCTGCCGATAATCGCGCAGCCTGGGCGGGGCGTCCGCCGCCGCCGCAGGTTCCTTCCGTTCGCCCGCCCGGCGCCATTTCCGATGACCCTCCTCGTTTCGACACCTGCCCGGCCGCCGCGGGCGTGGCCGCGCCCGTCCGGCCGCATCCGGCCCGCGATGGCGGTCCTGCTCCTGCTGCTGGCGCTGGCGGCCGGCGGGGGCGCCTGGTGGTGGCGGCACCGGTCGGGCGCGGCCCCGGCGGCCGATCCGGCCGCGGCCCAGCGCGCCGCCGGCAACCGGCCGCAGCCGGTGTCGGCCGGCACGGTGCGGCGGCAGGACCTGCGGGTGACGCTGGCGGTCATCGGCAACGTCGCCGCGCTCAACACCGCCGTGGTGCGCGCCAAGGTCGACGGCGAGCTGCGCGCCATCCGCTTCCGCGAGGGCGACACGGTGGCCGCCGGCCAGCTGCTCGCCGAGATCGACCCGCGCGCCTTCCAGGCCGCGCTGGCGCAGGCCCAGGGCACGCTGGCGCGCGACCAGGCGCTGCTGCGCAACGCCCGCATCGACCTGCAGCGCTACCAGGACCTGCTGGCCAAGGATTCCATCGCCCGGCAGCAGGTCGACACCCAGGCCGCGCTGGTGCGGCAGTACGAGGGCACGGTGCAGTCCGACCAGGCGCAGGTGGACACCGCCAGGCTGCAGCTTTCCTACACCCGGGTCACCGCGCCGATTTCCGGCCGGCTCGGCCTGCGGCAGGCGGACCTGGGCAACCTGGTGCGCGCCGGCGATGCCAACGGCCTGGTCACCATCACCCAGACCCGGCCGATCCAGGCCGTCTTCGCGATTCCCGAGGCGAGCCTGGCGCAGGTCAACCGCCGGCTGCAGGCCGGCGCCACGCTGCCGGTCGAGGCCTGGGACCGCGAGCAGCGCACCCGTCTGGCGATCGGCCGCCTGCTCACGCTGGACAACGCGATCGACACCGCCACCGGCACCGTGCGGGCCAAGGCGGTATTCCCCAACGCCGACGGCGCGCTGTTCCCGAACCAGTTCGTCAACATCCGGCTGCAGGTGGAGGTGCTGCCCGACGTGGCGACGGTGCCGGCCACCGCGGTGCAGCGCGGCGCGCAGGGCACCTACGTGTACGCCATCCGCGACGACTCCACCGTGGCGCTGCGCAAGGTGCGCCTGGGCACGGCCGAGGGCGACCGCGTCGGCGTCGAGGGCGATCTGGCCGAGGGCGAGCGGGTGGTGACCGACGGCGCCGACCGGTTGCGCGAAGGCGCCCGGGTGGCCGTCATCGCGCCCGACGCCGCCGCCCGGGCCGACCGCGCGGTCGAGGCCGCGGCATCCCGGCCGCGCGGCGGCGGCATGCGCAACCTGCCGCCCGAACTCGCCGCCAGGGTGCAGGCGATGTCGCCCGAGGAGCGCCGCGCCTTCTTCCAGCAGCGCCGCCAGCAGCGGCAGCAGGAGGAGGGCGCCGCGGCCTCCGCGCCGGGCTCCGCCGCCGGGCCGGGCGCGGCGCCGCCGGCCTCGCCCGGCTCGGCGCCGGCGGTCGCGCCGGCGCAGGCCCCGGGCGCCGCGCCCTCCGTCGGGCCGGCGCCGGCCGCGCTGCCCGCCGCCCCGTCCGCCGCCCCGGCCGCGCGATGAACCTCTCGCGCCTCTTCATCCTGCGGCCGGTCGCCACCTCGCTGCTGATGGTGGCGGTGCTGATCTCGGGCCTGCTCGCCTGGCGGCTGCTGCCGCTGGCGGCGCTGCCGGAGGTGGATTTCCCGACCATCCAGGTCACCACGCTCTATCCCGGCGCCAGCCCGGACGTGATGACCTCCTCGGTCACCGCGCCGCTGGAGCGGCAGTTCGGCCAGATGCCGGGGCTCGCGCAGATGACCTCCACCAGCTCGGGCGGCGCCTCGGTCATCACGCTGCGCTTCGCGCTCGACGTGGGGCTCGACGTGGGCGAGCAGCAGGTGCAGGCGGCGATCAACGCCGGCAGCAACCTGCTGCCGTCCGACCTGCCGATGCCGCCGGTCTACCGCAAGGTCAACCCGGCCGACGCGCCGGTGATGACGCTGGCGATCACCTCGCCCTCGCTGCCGGTGATCCGGGTGCACGACCTGGTGGAGAACCGGCTCGCGCCCAAGCTGTCGCAGGTGCCGGGCGTGGGGCTGGTGGCGGTGGCGGGCGGGCGCCGGCCGGCGGTGCGCATCCAGGCCGACCCGGGCGCGCTGGCGGCGGCCGGGCTCACGCTCGACGACGTGCGCACCGTCATCGCCGCGGCCAACGTCAAGCAGGCCAAGGGCAGCTTCGACGGGCCGGCGCGCGCCTCCACCATCGACGCCAACGACCAGCTGCAGTCGGCCGCCGAGTACCGCGACCTGATCCTGGCGTACCGCAACGGCAGCCCGCTGCGGCTGTCGGACCTGGCGCGGGTGGTGGACGACGCGGAGAACGTCCGGCTCGCGGCCTGGGCCGGCATGCGCGCCGACGGGGCCGACGGGGCCGACGGGGCGGACGGCGGGCGGATGGCGCCCGGCGTCATCCTCAACATCCAGCGCCAGCCCGGCGCCAACGTGATCGAGACGGTGGACCGCATCCGGGCGCTGCTGCCGCAGCTGCAGGCCACGCTGCCGGCCTCGCTCGACGTGCGGGTGCTGACCGACCGCACCGTCACCATCCGCGCCTCGGTGCGCGACGTGCAGTGGGAGCTGGCGCTCGCCATCGTGCTGGTGGTGCTGGTGATCTTCGTCTTCCTGCGCAGCGCCTCCGCCACGCTGATCCCCAGCGCGGCGGTGCCGCTGTCGCTGGTGGGCACGCTGGGGGTGATGTACCTGGCGGGCTTCTCGATCAACAACCTGACGCTGATGGCGCTGACCATCTCGACCGGCTTCGTGGTGGACGACGCGATCGTGATGATCGAGAACATCGCCCGCTACGTCGAGGCGGGCGAGACGCCGATGGCCGCCGCGCTCAAGGGCGCCCGGCAGATCGGCTTCACCATCGTCTCGCTGACGGTGTCGCTGATCGCGGTGCTGATCCCGCTGCTCTTCATGGGCGACGTGGTGGGCCGGCTGTTCCACGAGTTCGCGATCACGCTGGCGGTGGCGATCCTGATCTCGGCGGCGGTCTCGCTCACGCTCACGCCGATGCTCTGCGCCCGCCTGCTGCGCCGCACGCCCGAGGAGGCGCACGGCCGGCTCTACCGGGCCACCGGGCGCTTCTTCGACCGCACCGTCGCCGGCTACGGGCGGATGCTCGACACCGTGCTGCGCCACCGGGGACCGACGCTGTGGGTCTTCGGCGCGACGGCGGCGCTGACGGCGGCGCTCTATTTCGTGGTGCCCAAGGGCTTCTTCCCGGTGCAGGACACCGGCACGCTGCAGGCGACGACCGAGGCCGCGCAGTCGATTTCCTTCGCCGGCATGGCCGAGCGCCAGCAGGCGCTGGCCGAGCGGCTGCTGCGGGACCCGGCGGTGCGCAGCGTGTCGTCCTTCATCGGCGTGGACGGCGCCAACGCGACGCTCAACACCGGCCGCATGCTGATCGACCTGGTGCCCAAGGCCGCGCGCGCGCCGATGCCCGCGGTGCTGGCGCGGCTGGAGGAGGCGGCGCGCGGGGTGACCGGCATCGCGCTCTACGCCCAGCCGGTGCAGGACCTGACCATCGAGGACCGGCTGGCGCGCACGCCGTACCAGTTGCTGCTGTCCTCGCCCGACGAGCCGGCGCTGCGCGCGGCCGTCGCGGCCCTGGTCGGGCGGCTGCGCGCGCTGCCCGGGCTGGCGGGCGTGGCGAGCGACCTGCAGGACCGGGGGCTGCAGGCGTACGTGGAGATCGACCGGGCGCAGGCGGGCCGGCTGGGCGTGACGGTGGCGGGCATCGACAACGCGCTCTACAACGCCTTCGGCCAGCGGCTGATCTCGACCATCTTCACCCAGTCCAACCAGTACCGGGTGGTGCTGGAGGTGGCGCCGCGCTTCGCGCTGGGGCCGGACGCGCTGGCGGCGATCCACGTGCCGTCCTCGGCCGGCGCGCCGGTGCCGCTGTCGTCGGTGGCGCGGGTGAGCGAGCGGCCCGCCGCGCTGGCGGTCAACCACGCGGGCCAGCTGCCGGCGGCGACCGTCTCCTTCGACACCGCGCCCGGCGTGGCGCTGGGCGACGCGGTGGCGTCGGTGCGGCGCGAGCTGGCGGCGATGGCGGATGCCGGGGAAATGCCCGCCAGCGTGGAGCCGCGCTTCCAGGGCGCGGCGCTGGCCTTCGAGGCCTCGCTGTCGAACCTGCTGCTGCTGGTGCTGGCGGCGGTGGTGACGATGTACATCGTGCTCGGGGTGCTGTACGAGAGCACGATCCATCCGGTGACGATCCTCTCGACCCTGCCGTCGGCGGCGCTGGGGGCGCTGCTGGCGCTGTGGGCGGCGCGGCTGGACCTGGGGGTGATCGCGGTGATCGGCATCGTGCTGCTGATCGGCATCGTGAAGAAGAACGCGATCATGATGATCGACTTCGCGCTGGAGGCCGAGCGGGTGCAGGGGCTGGCGCCGCCGGAGGCGATCCGGCAGGCGTGCCTGCTGCGGTTCCGGCCGATTTTGATGACGACGCTGGCGGCGTTGCTGGGGGCGTTGCCGCTGATGCTGGGGACGGGGGTGGGGAGCGAGCTGCGGCACCCGCTGGGGGTGACGATGGTGGGGGGGCTGGTGGTGAGCCAGTTGCTGACGCTGTTCACCACGCCGGTG
>JAKOND010000030.1 GCA_022702125.1 Burkholderiaceae bacterium | reverse complement strand
TTCGTAGAGTTGGTACAGCATGGTCGGCGCTCTTGTGAATATGTTGCAATGCAATATAGCAGCGGCCGGGATTGCGCGTGGCACCAGTTGCAAGTTCGCACCATGCTTCCGTGGTCACGCGGGTTCGGCCCGCCCGACCCCCACAGGGCATTGGATCGGTCAGCCTCCCCATCGAGATGCTGGAGAGGATTTTACAACTTTTTGTTACATAACCTTGGCGATCGATGCGCAGACGTAGTCGATATTTTTGCTGTTGAGTGCAGCCACGCACATCCGGCCGGTGTCAGTGCCGTAGACGCCGAACTCATTCCGCAGGCGAACCATCTGGTCCTTGGTCAGGCCCGAATAGCTGAACATGCCCACCTGGGTGGTGATGAAGTCCATATCGCGCTCGACACCCGCCGCCTTCAGGCCCTCGACCAGGCGGGAGCGCATTTCCTTGATGCGGACCCGCATGCCCGCCAGTTCCTTTTCCCACAGGGCCCGCAGATCGGGCGTCTGCAGGACCGCGGCGACCACCGCGCCGCCGTGGGTGGGCGGGTTGGAGTAGTTGGTCCGGATCACGATCTTGAGCTGGCTCAGCACCCGCGCCGCCTCGTCCTTGTCCTTGCAGAGCACCGACAGCGCGCCGACGCGTTCGCCGTACAAGCTGAAGCTCTTGGAGAAGGACGTGGATACGAAGAACGACAGCCCGGCCGCCACGAACTTCTGGATCACCGCGCCGTCTTCCGCAATGCCCTGGCCGAAGCCCTGGTAGGCCATGTCGAGGAAGGCGACCAGCTCGCGCGATTTGACGGCCTCCACCACGCGGTCCCACTGCTCGGCGGTGATGTCGTAGCCGGTCGGGTTGTGGCAGCAGGCGTGCAGCACCACGATGGTGCCGGCTGGCGAGGCATTCAGGGTGGACAGCATGCCTTCGAAATCCACGCCCTTTCGCGCGGCATCGTAGTAGGGGTAGGTGTCGACTTCGAAGCCGGCATTGGTGAACAGGGCGCGGTGGTTTTCCCAGCTCGGATCGCTGATCAGCACCTTGGCCTGGGGATTGATTTTCTTGAGCAGGTCCGCACCTACCTTGAGACCGCCGGTGCCGCCGATGGCCTGCACGGTGGCCACCCGGCCCGAGGTGACCGGTTCGCTGTCCGCGCCGAAGACGAGTGCCTTCACCGAAGCGTCGTAGGCTGCGATACCGTCGATCGGCAGGTAGCCGCGGGCCTTGGGCGTATCCATCATCTGCTTCTCCGCAGCCTGTACGCATTGCAACAGGGGTAGCTTGCCGTCGTCGTCATAGTAGACGCCAACGCCCAGATTGACTTTCTGGGGATTGGTATCGGCGTTGAACTGTTCGTTGAGGCCCAGGATGGGATCGCGCGGGGCCATCTCGACAGCAGAGAACACAGACATGAACAAAATCCTTTGGCGTTGGAAAGAAGACCGATGCGGAAAAATAGGGGAACACGTTGATGCCCGGTCCTCCTGAAAATCCTGAACCGGCGTGCAGCCGGACCGAATTTTAGCCCGTCGCCCCTAATGACCTTCCGATATTGCCTAGTGCCCGCATGACCAAATCCACTGCCGAAATCACCACGGAATCCATCGAATCGCCGGTGCCGCAAACCGAAGGCAGTTTCGTGCGCTTCCCCGGCTCGCCCTTCGAACTTTTCCAGCCCTTCCCGCCGGCAGGCGACCAGCCGGCAGCGATCGACAAGCTGGTCGAAGGGATCGAGGACGGCGAGGTCTTCCAGACCCTGCTCGGGGTGACCGGATCGGGCAAGACCTTCACCATGGCCAACGTGATCGCCCGGATGGGGCGACCAGCGATCGTTTTCGCGCCCAACAAGACCCTGGCCGCCCAGCTCTACAGCGAGTTCCGCGATTTCTTCCCGAAGAACGCGGTCGAGTATTTCGTCAGCTACTACGACTATTACCAGCCCGAAGCCTACGTCCCGCAGCGCGACCTGTTCATCGAGAAGGATTCGGCCATCAACGAGCATATCGAGCAGATGCGCCTATCGGCCACCAAGAGCGTGCTGGAGCGGCGCGACACCATCATCGTGGCCTCGGTGAGCGCGATCTACGGCATCGGCGCGCCGGAGGATTACACCCAGATGCGCTTCATCATGCGGACCGGCGACGAGATGGGGCAGCGCGACGTGATCGCCCGCCTGATCCGCATGCAGTACAAGCGCAACGACCAGGATTTCTCGCGCGGTACCTTCCGGGTCCGGGGCGACACCATCGACATCTTCCCGGCAGAGCATTCCGAACTGGCGATCCGCATCGAGCTGTTCGACAACGAGATCGAATCGCTCCAGCTTTTCGACCCCCTGACTGGCCGCATCCGGCAGAAGATCCCGCGTTTCGTGGTCTATCCGTCGAGCCACTATGTCACGCCCCGGGAGAAGGTACTTTCCGCGGTGGAGTCCATCAAGGCGGAACTGGCGCAGCGCCTGCAGCAGTTCGTTTCCGAGGGCAAGCTGGTGGAGGCGCAACGGCTGGAGCAGCGCACCCGTTTCGACCTGGAGATGCTGGCCGAGATCGGTCACTGCAAAGGTATCGAGAACTACTCGAGGCATCTGAGCGGCTCGCCCCCGGGTGCGCCGCCCGCGACCCTAACCGACTACATGCCCAAGGATGCGTTGATGTTCCTGGACGAGAGCCATGTCATGATCGGTCAGCTCGGCGGCATGTACAACGGCGACCGGGCCCGCAAGATGACGCTGGTGGATTACGGCTTCCGCCTGCCGTCCGCGCTGGACAACCGGCCGCTGCAGTTCGACGAGTTCGAGACGCGCATGCGGCAGGTGGTGTTCGTGTCGGCCACGCCCGCGGCATACGAGAAGGAGCATTCCGGGCAGGTCGTGGAGCAGCTGGTGAGGCCGACGGGGCTGGTCGATCCGGTGGTCGAGGTCCGTCCGGCCACGCACCAGGTGGACGACGTGCTGCAGGAGATTCGCCTGCGGGTCGAGAAGGACGAGCGGGTCCTGATCACCACGCTGACCAAGCGCATGGCCGAGCAGCTGACCGATTACCTGAGCGACAACGGCGTGAAGGTCCGGTACATGCACAGCGACGTGGACACCGTCGAGCGGGTGGAGATCCTGCGCGACCTGCGGCTGGGCAGCTTCGACGTGTTGGTGGGAATCAACCTTCTGCGCGAGGGCCTGGACATTCCCGAGGTCAGCCTGGTGGCCATCCTGGATGCGGACAAGGAAGGTTTCTTGAGAGCCGAGCGCTCACTGATCCAGACCATCGGACGCGCAGCCCGGAACCTCAACGGGCGAGCCATCCTGTATGCGGACCGGATGACCGATTCGATGCGCCGGGCCATCGACGAGACCGACCGCCGGCGCGCCCGGCAGGTCGCATTCAACGAGGCGAACGGCATCGTGCCGCGCAGCGTGGTCAAGCAGGTGCGCGAATTGATCGACGGCGTCTATGGCGATCGTCCCGACGAGAGCGACAGCAGCCGCAAGGGGTCCCAGCGCAAGTCGGCTCAACCGATGGATGCGGCCGCGATGTCCGAGAAGGATGTTTCGCGCGAGATCAAGCGGATCGAGCGTGAAATGCTGGAGCATGCCCGCAATCTGGAATTCGAAAAGGCTGCCCGTCTGCGGGATCAGCTGGCGCGGCTCAAGGAGCAGGCATTCGGAGCTGCAGGTGGCGAAAACGTCATCGCGATCTCGGCCGCAGAGACGTCGAGGACGAAGCGAGATTGATCACCAAGCTACAAAAGCCTGCCAGAAAATGAGGCATGTGTTATACTTGACTCAATTACTCAAGAAAAATATCCAACGATGAAATCCCTTTGCAAGACGCTGGTGCTTGACAAGGCATGAGTGAGGAGGCCGCTAATTCCGTAAGGCGTTGGCGATGCGATTTCACCAGTGCAACAACCCACAGGAGCTCGCCATGCGTCTTACCACCAAAGGCCGTTTTGCAGTCACCGCCATGATCGATCTGGCACTGCGCCAGAACAATGGCCCTGTCACGCTGGCAGCCATCAGCCAGCGGCAGCAGATTTCCCTCTCGTACCTCGAACAGCTCTTCGGCAAATTGCGCCGCCACGAACTCGTGGAGTCCACCCGGGGGCCGGGCGGAGGCTATACCCTGGGCCGCAAGGCTGCCGAGATCACCGTGGCCGACATCATCGTGTCGGTCGACGAACCGATCGATGCGACCCATTGCGGCGGCAAGGAGAACTGCCTCGGCGAAGCCGGGCGCTGCATGACCCACGAGCTGTGGGCATCGCTCAACCAGCGCATGGTGGAATTCCTCGATTCGGTCACGTTGCAGAAGCTCGTGGACGACCAGTTGGCCAAGGGTGTGCAGGTCGAGGACAAGCCGGTCGTCCGGCGTGCCATCTCCAGCGCTCCCGTGGTCAAGCCGATCCGGGTCAATGCGCCCAATTCCGTTTTTGCGCTGGGCGGCGTTTTCGCCAAGACATAACGCGTCGGCGAGGTTCTAAGCAAGTGCCCGAGTGCTTGCCGATTTCCCGTCATGTACGCCAGCCAGCATTCCTTGAGAGTCAGCCATGGACATTACCCCGCATTTCCCTATCTATCTCGACTACGGTGCAACCACGCCAATGGATCCTCGCGTTGTCGACGCCATGATCCCCTGGATGCGCGAGCATTTCGGCAATCCGGCATCGCGTAGCCATGCCTGGGGTTGGGAAGCTGAAGAGGCGGTCGAGAAGGCGCGTGTGCAGGTGGCAGACCTCATCGGCGCCGATCCGCGCGAAATCGTATGGACCAGCGGTGCGACGGAGTCGGACAACCTCGCATTGAAGGGCGCCGCCCATTTCTACAAGGGCAAGGGCAAACACCTGATCACGGTCAAGACCGAGCACAAGGCTATTCTCGACACGACCCGGGAACTGGAGCGTCAGGGCTTCGAAGTCACCTATCTTGATGTGAAGGAAGACGGACTGCTGGACTTCGATGTTCTGCAGGCTGCGATTCGACCGGACACCATCCTGATCAGCGTCATGTTCGTGAACAACGAGATCGGCGTGATCCAGGACATTCCGCGCATCGGCGCGTTGTGCCGCGAGAAGGGGATCATCTTTCATGTCGATGCCGCGCAGGCGACCGGCAAGGTGGAAATCGATCTCAAGACCCTGCCGGTCGACCTGATGAGCCTTGCGTCGCACAAGACCTACGGCCCCAAAGGTATCGGTGCGTTGTACGTGCGCCGCAAGCCCCGTGTCCGACTGGAAGCGCAGATGCACGGCGGCGGTCACGAGCGCGGCATGCGTTCCGGAACGCTGCCCACCCACCAGATCGTGGGCATGGGCGAGGCTTTCCGCATCGCAAAGGCCGAGATGGCGCAGGATCATGCCAAGGCAAAGGCCTTGCAGCAGCGCATGCTCGACGGCTTCAAGGGTATCGAGCAGGTGTTCGTGAACGGCGACCTGCAGAATCGTGTGCCGCACAACCTGAACATCAGTTTCAACTTCGTCGAAGGCGAGTCGCTGATCATGGGGATCAAGGGCCTGGCGGTGTCGTCCGGCTCGGCTTGTACCTCGGCGAGCCTGGAACCAAGCTATGTGCTGCGCGCCTTGGGCCGCAGCGATGAACTGGCGCACAGCAGCCTGCGGATGACCTTCGGACGCTTTAGTACCGAAGAAGAAATCGACTATGCCGTATCAACGATCCGGCAGAACGTCGTCAAGCTCCGTGAACTCAGCCCGCTCTGGGAAATGTACCAGGACGGTGTCGACCTGAGCACCATCCAGTGGGCCGCGCACTGACGCGCTCGCTCGGATGACGATGGCAACCCATACATAAAGAGGTACTGCGATGGCTTATTCTGAAAAAGTAGTGGACCACTACGAGAACCCCCGCAACGTCGGGTCTTTCGACAAGGGCGACGACTCCGTGGGAACCGGCATGGTGGGTGCACCGGCCTGCGGTGACGTCATGAAGCTGCAGATCAAGGTCAATCCCGAGACGGGCGTGATCGAGGACGCACGGTTCAAGACCTACGGGTGCGGATCGGCGATCGCTTCCTCGTCCCTCGTGACCGAATGGGTCAAGGGCAAGACGCTCGACGAGGCCGCGGCGCTCAAGAACAGCGTGATCGCCGAAGAACTGGCCCTGCCGCCTGTCAAGATCCATTGCTCCATCCTGGCCGAGGATGCGATCAAGGCCGCGGTCGACGACTACAAGAAGAAGCGGGCGCACTGACCATGGCGCTCACTCTAACCGAAGCGGCTGCCCGGCATGTCAACCGCTCCCTGACCAAACGGGGTAAAGGGGTGGGCGTTCGATTGGGCGTGCGGACCACGGGGTGCTCGGGCTTGGCCTACCAACTCGAGTACGTGGACGACATCGCGGCCGAGGATGTGGTTTTCGAGGACCAGGGTGTGAAAGTCTTGGTCGATCCCAAGAGCCTGGCTTACATCGACGGCACGCAACTCGATTTCGTCCGCGAGGGGTTGAACGAAGGTTTCCGGTTCAACAATCCCAATGAACGTGACCGTTGCGGGTGCGGAGAGAGTTTCCGTATCTAGCACGGTGCCCGCGCGAAGATTGCACGGGCCCTTATCGCTTGTCGCCGCTGCATTCTTGTTCTTGGCGGCGCTTTTTGCCGCACCATGAATCTGCAGTCTGACGATTTCGCCCTCTTCGATGTGCCCCGGCATTTCGTCCAGAACGCCGAGCTGCTCGAAGCTCGCTGGAAACAGCTCATGCGCGAAGTGCATCCCGATCGGTTCGCAGCGCAGGGGAGTGCCGCGCAGCGGCTGGCCATGCAGTGGACCGTTCGGATCAACGAGGCCTACCGTCGGCTGCGAAATCCGTTGGCGCGTGCGGCCTACCTGTGCGAATTGCATGGTGCCCCTGTGCGGGCGGAAGACAATACCGCCATGCCGCCGTCGTTCCTGATGCAGCAGATGGAATGGCGTGAGCAGTTGGAAGAGACGGATGCCCTATCGCAGGTCGACGTCCTGGAAGCCGAAGTGGTGAATGCGCGTGGCGTGGCACTGGAACGTTGCAGGGTGTCGCTGGATGAAGCGCTCGATGCCGAGGGCGCGTCGCAGCAGGTGCGCGCATTGATGTTCATCGAGCGGTTCTTGCACGATATCGAAGCCCGGCGCGCTGCCATCGCGCCTTGAGGCAGGAGCGCAAGGTCCGCACGGCCTTCCATGCCCAATAGGCCATGAGCGCGTCTCGCCCCACTCATTTTCCGAAAAGATTCATCCCATGGCGCTTCTCCAAATTTCAGAACCAGGACAGACGCCTCTGCCGCACCAGCGTCGTGTGGCGATCGGCATCGATCTGGGCACGACCCATTCACTGGTGGCATCTCTGCGCAACGGCATCAGCGAATGTCTTCCCGATGCGGAAGGCCGGATGCTGTTGCCGTCGGTGGTGCACTATCCGGCCCAGGGTAGTCGGCGGATCGGCCACGAGGCGCTGGCGAGCCAATTGGATGACCCGGCTCACACCATCGTCTCGGTTAAGCGCTTGATGGGACGCGGGCTGCAGGACATCGCGCATGTGGGCAAGCTGCCCTATGCCCTGGCGGGCAGCGCCGACGGCGGCATGGTGGAAGTGGTCACGCCGGCGGGACGCAAGTCGCCGGTGGAAATCAGCGCGGAGATTCTCGCGACCCTGCGCCAACGCGCGGAAGACACCTTCGACGAAGACGTCTACGGCGCGGTGATCACCGTGCCGGCCTATTTCGACGACGCCCAGCGCCAAGCAACCAAAGACGCCGCACGGCTTGCCGGTCTGAACCTGCTGCGCCTGACCAACGAACCCACCGCCGCGGCGATCGCCTACGGCCTGGACAACGGCAGCGAAGGCGTGTTCGTCATCTACGACCTCGGCGGCGGTACCTTCGATGTCTCCGTATTGCGGCTGACCCGCGGCGTGTTCGAGGTGGTGGCGACGGGCGGGGACTCGGCCTTGGGCGGCGACGACTACGACGATGCGCTGGCGGCCTGGGTGGTCGAAGTCCATGGCTTGGCGGCAGTGGACGCGAGCGACCGCGCGGTATTGCGCGTCGCGGCGCGTGCCTGCAAAGAAGCCCTGACCGACGCCGAGCATGCGCCGTTCCAGGTGAAATTGTCGGCCGGCGCGATTGACCGTACGGTATCGCGTTCGGAGTTCCGGGAGGCCACCGACATGTTGACGGCGCGCACCATGCAGTCCGTGCGCAAAGTGCTGCGCGACGCGCAACTGTCGTCCTCCGAGATCGATGGCGTCGTGCTGGTCGGCGGCTCCACGCGCATGCCCCAGGTACGCGACGCGGTCGAATCCTTCTTCAGGCGCCCGCCGCTGGTCAACCTGGATCCGGATCAGGTCGTTGCCTTGGGCGCGGCTATCCAGGCCAACCAGCTCGCGGGCAACCCCGGCGCCGACGACCTGCTGCTGCTCGATGTGATCCCGCTGTCTTTGGGGATCGAAACCATGGGCGGCCTGGTCGAGCGCATCATTCCGCGCAACGAAACCATCCCGACCGCGAAAGCGCAGGATTTCACCACCTACCAGGACGGGCAGACCGCGCTGGCCCTGCATGTGGTGCAGGGCGAGCGCGACTTGGTGGCCGACTGCCGCAGCTTGGCGCGTTTCGAGCTGCGGGGTATCCCGCCGATGGCAGCCGGCGCGGCGCGCATCCGCGTGAGCTTCACGGTGGATGCCGACGGCCTGCTGAACGTCAGCGCGCGGGAGCAGGGCAGCGGCGTTGAGGCGCGCATCGAGGTCAAGCCCTCCTATGGACTGTCGGACGACGCCATCGCCCAGATGCTGCAGGACAGCTTCTCCACGGCCCAGCAGGACGTGCGCGCTCGCGCGCTGGCCGAGGCCCGGCTCGAAGCCGATCGCATGCTATTGGCGACGCGCAGCGCGCTGGCAGCTGATGGGCATTTGCTCGATACGCAGGAGCGTAGCGCGATCGACGGCCTGGTGCTGGCGCTGGAACGCGACCGCACGCTGGAGGACGCAAGCGCCGTGGAAGCGGCAACCAAGGCGCTGGCCCTGGGAACCGAAGCGTTCGCAGCCGAGCGCATGAACCACAGCATCCAGCGGGCGCTGGCCGGCAAGACGATCCAGAGCCTGTGACCCGAAAGGTCGGCTGCCGCCCATCCGCGACATTCCCCGTTTTCAACATATCCCACGAACCCTGATATTCCATGCCGGTCATCAAGATCCTTCCCCACGCCGAATACTGTCCGCAGGGCACGGAAATCACGGCATCCCCCGGAACGTCCATCTGCGAGGCGCTGCTGGAGAACCACATCGACATCGAGCATGCCTGCGACATGAGCTGCGCCTGCACCACCTGCCACGTGGTGATCCGCTCGGGTTACCGGTCGCTCGGGGAACCGGACGAAACCGAGGAAGACCTGCTGGACCGGGCCTGGGGGCTGGAGCCGCAGTCGCGCCTGTCCTGCCAGGCCATTCTGGCGCAGGAGGACGTGACGGTCGAGATTCCGAAGTATTCGATCAACCACGCCAAGGAAAACCACTGAGAGGAATCGCATGCGCCAGATCATTCTCGACACCGAAACCACCGGCCTGTCGGCCGAGAACGGGGATCGCATCATCGAAGTGGGTTGCGTAGAACTGGTGGGCCGCAAGTTCACCGGCAACAACCGCCATCTCTACATCAACCCCGAGCGCAACAGCCATGAAGAAGCGCTCAAGGTCCACGGTATCAGCAACGAGTTCCTGCGCGACAAGCCGAAGTTCGCCGCGATTGCCGACGACCTGATCGAGTACCTCCGTGGCGCGGAGCTGATCATCCACAACGCGCCGTTCGACGTCGGGTTCCTGAACAAGGAATTCGAGCTGTGCGGCCGGGAGCCGCTGCGCCAGATCGCCGGCAACGTGATCGATTCCCTGGCGATGGCCAAGGAGATGTTCCCCGGAAAGCGCAACTCGCTCGACGCCCTCTGCAACCGGCTCGATGTGGACAATTCCGGTCGCACCCTGCACGGCGCATTGCTGGATGCGGAGCTTCTGGCCGACGTGTATATCAACATGACGCGCGGGCAGGAAGCGCTGTTGATGGATTCCTCGGACGAAGAGGACAAGGTGAAAGTGCTCCACGTCGAACGCATCGACCTGCGGCAATTCGTGCTGCCGGTGCTTCTGGCCGGTGCCGACGAAGAGGAAGCGCACCAGACCGTGCTCAGGGGCCTCGACAAGTTCAGCGGCGGAAAGACGGTGTGGACGCTAGGCATGAAAGATCCTGTGGCATAATAGCGGTCTTGCTTACCTAGCGGGATGCAAGAAACAGGGCGATTAGCTCAGCGGTAGAGCACTGCCTTCACACGGCAGGGGTCGCAGGTTCGAACCCTGCATCGCCCACCATACATAGCAACGAGTTAGCACACAGGCCACAGTGCTGACGAGTCGCCCGGTGTAAAATCCGGTGCAATATTTAAGCGCTTCTCCTGAAAAGGGGAGGCGCTTTTTGCATTTCCATGTCGAAAGCCACTGGATCGGCGGGTATGTCAGATGCGGTCCGCTATGCGTCGATTTGAAATCCGATCTGCAGTCCATCCTGCCTTGAGGTTTGGCCTCGCTCTCGGAAGACCGATGGTGCTTGCTCGGGCATGTCGCTTGTCTGGTTTCTATCCTTTGGACTTGTGCTGCATCAATCATGGGCGCATGCTGTTTTGTAAAAATATGTACAATACTCCGCATCTACAGGAGTGGCTGCGTAAGCGGTATTGGACATCGCAACGCTGGGAGTCGAAGAAAGCTCTCTTTCCAAATTCGTCTCCCGGGTGCCGGGAAAAGCACGGCAGCAGACGGATGGCGCCGAATCCCATGGCCAGGTCCGTTCTTCCGATAGCTGCCCGGCTACGGGCTGATTGCGCTGCACGAAGGGCCTTTGATCGAACGCAGTACCGGCACGGCGATTGCCAACACAGACCATGAACATCGATTCAGACAGCTCGCGGAGCACAGTCGAACTCCCGTTCCTGCAAAAAGCAAAGGGCTGGAAGTTCTTCCTGGAAGTAGCGGAGTTCACTCCGAAGTGCTGGCGCGGCACCGTGCGCATTCTCACGGTCAGCACCCGAATGACGAGTCGTTTGGATTGTGTGGCCATCCGCGCGTCGGAGTCTGAAGCGCTGCAGGACGCAAAGGATTTTGCTTTGGTGATTTCTCGGAAGGTCGAGGAGCGGGAGCGGCGGGAAGAGGCCTTCGAGCGGCTGCAACCGGTGTAGAGGCAGGCGTCCCGCGCGATGAGACCATGGAGCTTCTCCAGGGTCTGTGTCGCAAGTGGTGTGGCGCGCCGATTTCAACCAGCGGAGATGCACGTCGATCACTGCACCTCTGCGTCGCGTACGACACGAAAGCTGCGCTGCGGGCCGGGGTTCGCCAATGGTGATTTCCGGCGCGTATTCGGGTTTTGAGCGGCTTGACGCGTCATCGGCTCAGCGCATCATTGCTCCATGAATCAAGCGTTCCTCGTGGTCAAGATCGTGGAGCTGGCGAAGGTCGGTGGCGCGCTGCCGGCGGAAGAGGCCATCTCGCGCATCGCCGCTCTGATCGGCGGCTTGGACGCGAACTCGACGACCTACGCCCGGGACATGGAGGCACTACTCCAGATCGGCGCCACGGTCTGGAGTCTGAACAGCGGTCCGGATGGTGCGTACGATCCGACCTGGTTGCCACCGCGCCTGCGTCTACGGAAGAACCCTTAGAGACGCGAGATAGTCTGGCTGTCGTGAGGTCGTTTCACGCCTTTCCGCCATGTTGCATGTCGCAATATCCTGGCATCCTGCATGGATCGGTGCGCCTTTTCCGGCCTGACGCGCGAGGGCCGGTTCAAGGAATTCCAAGTGACCCCAGCCCGAAATGTTTCGAGAACCGGTGCGCGCCGCCGGGCGGGCGCCGTTCCTGCACGAGAGCTGTCGATGGAAGAAGTCGCTGCCGAATGACCGATTCCGTGCGGAACCGTCACCAGGACGGCGGCACCGCGGGATCGTCGTGGCGAATGCCTTTGTCCGGAAGTTCCTTGAACAGATCGAGGCCGATTGCCACGACCAGCGTGGTCAGACCGAACAGCACCGCTTGTCCGAATACGTACAGCTCTATGGACATGGCCGCCTCCCTCCGAAGACGACGACACGGTACGCCGAATGCGCCGAGCCCGAAAGAGGGCGGAGCATGGTCCTGACCATGGAGCGCCACAGCCGCGTCGCGCAGCGAACGTATTGATGTTGCGATCGGTATCCGGTGCGATGGCCCATTTGGGTGATGCCGGCTCCGATACCGCAGCGCTACCCTGCCCGACTGCGCACGACGCAGAAACAGAGGGGAGGAGCGCCATGCAGTTTCTGATCAGAAAAGGAAGCGCGGCGGGCGTCGACGTGGATGTGCTGGCCGAGGCACTGGTGCGGGAACTGGGCGGCGATGCGGAGGCGTTCCCCGTGCTCGAGCGGCCCGGCAGCGCGATCGACGACGAATTCGATGCCGCCATCCGGCGCTGGCAGGCCGGTGTCGGCATCATCGCCGATGGCATCGTGGGCCCGCGCTGCCAGGTGCTGCTGGGGTTGATCGATCCACAGGGCGACGACTTCGGCGCCTTCAAGATGAACGTCGGCCGCGTCAGCCGCCTGTTTCCCGCGACCAAGCCGGCCAATATCGCGCGCTACCTGCCGTACATCGAGGCGGCACTGGGCGTGACCCGGCTCACCGACGGGCCGATGGTGCTGGGCGCGCTCGGCACCATCCGGGCCGAGACCGAAGGTTTCGTGCCGATCGGCGAGTTCCAGTCCCAGTTCAACACCCGGCCCGGCGAACGCCCGTTCGGCCTCTACGACAACAAGCTGGGCAACCAGCAGCCCGGCGACGGCATGGCCTACCGCGGCCGCGGTTTCGTGCAGCTGACCGGCAGGGCCCACTACGCGAAGTACGGCGAGGCGATCGGCATCGATCTGGTGCGCCAGCCCGATCTGGCCAACGCGCCCGAGGCGGCTGCGCTGCTGCTCGCGGTCTTTCTGCAGGACCACGCCGTGGCGTTCCGCGAAGCCGTGGCGCGCAAGGACTACCGGGCGGCCCGCAAGCTGGTCAATGGCGGAAGCCACGGGCTGGAACGCTTCCGCGATGTCTTCGATCTCGCACCCGCGGTATTCGAGGCCGCGCCCGTGGCCGTGGCCGGCGCCGGGCACGGCGCGACGGTCTCCCGCCGGCCCGCGGAGAGCACGCTCAAGGTGTCGCACACCAAGAAGGACGCCACCGATCTGCGCGACCGCCTCTTCATGCCCCAGGCCCTCAGCCTGCCCCGGGAATACCCGTCGCAGGCCGATGTCCGGAAATACCTCCCCGAATACACCGAGGCCGGTCTGATCCTGAACCAGGGCAAGGAAGGTGCCTGCACCGGCTTCGGGCTGACCTGCGTGATCAACTACCTGCGCTGGAGCCAGCCGGGCCGGTCTTCCGGTTTCACCTCGGTGAGCCCGCGCATGCTCTACACGCTGGCGCGGCGCTACGACGAATACGAGGGCGAGAACTACGAAGGCTCGAGCTGCCGCGGCGCCATCAAGGGCTGGTACCACAACGGGGTGTGCCTGGAAGAGGACTGGCCCTATGCGCCGGAGTCGTCGAACCCCGCCAAGTACGGCTTCGCCACCCGGGCCGCGCAGAACACCCTCGGCGTGTACTACCGCATCGACACCAAATCGATCGCCGACATGCAGGCGGCGATCGCCCAGCACGGCGCGATCTTCGTCTCGGCCTTCACCCATGGCGGCTGGGACGAGACGGCCACCGTCCGCAAAAAGGCGCTGGACCACGCGAGCCTGCCCCGGATCGCGTTCGACGGCCGGCCGTCCACCGAGGGCGGGCATGCGTTCGCGCTGGTGGGCTTCAACACCGACGGATTCCTGATCCAGAACTCCTGGGGAAAGGAGTGGGGCGCCGGCGGCTTCGCGGTGCTCACCTACCTGGACTGGCTGGCCAACGGCATGGATGCCTGGGTCGTCGCGCTCGGCGTGCCGGGCGTCGTCGGCGGGCGGCTGGCGGTGGCGCAGAACGCGCAGGGCGCGCTCGCCGGGGCCGACCGCAGCAAGTGGTGGGACGCCGGACTGGCCTACCAGCACAGCGTGGTCTTCGGCAACGACGGCCGCATCGACCGCTACCTGACCGAGGACGAGCAGCCGCGCAAGCTGCAGCAGCAGGCCTACGCGCTGCCCGACCAGTGGTTCCGCACCCGGCCGGAGGACGGGCCGAAGCGGCTGGTGATCTACGCGCACGGCGGGCTGAATTCCGAGGCCGACGCCATCGCGCGGGTCAGCGCCATGGGTCGTTTCTTCGTCGCCAACGGTTGCTATCCGCTCTTCCTGGTCTGGAAGACCGGCCTGCTGGAATCGCTCCGGGACATCCTGGCCGATGCCCGGGGCCGGCCGCCGGCCGGCGCCGGGATCGGCGAGCGGCTCGCCGACGCGTCCGACCGGTTCATCGAGAAGACGGTCGGCCGGCCGCTGGCGCGCCCGATCTGGAGCGAGATGAAGGAGAACGCCGAACTCGCCTTCGCGCCGCGCCACGGGGGCGAACTGCTGCTCGACGCAATCCAGGCCCTCGCCGCGACCTGGGGGCCGCGGTTCGAGCTGCATCTGGTCGGGCATTCGGCCGGGTCGATCCTGCTCGGCCACATGCTGACGGCGATGGACCCGCGCCCGGGCGGCCTGAAGCGGTCGCTGTCTTCGGTGAGCCTGTTCGC
>JAKOND010000002.1 GCA_022702125.1 Burkholderiaceae bacterium | reverse complement strand
GTGCTCGACACCGAACCGCGCGTGGCCGACCCCGCGCGCATCGAGGCCTTGAAGCTGCTGGCCAGGCAGGTGGTGGAGCGGCTGGAGCGCCAGCGCATCCGGCTCGACACGAATCCCTGAAGCCGCTTGCGCGCCGCCGTCTTGCCGAGGGCGGCGATGCCCTCGGATGCAGGTGTCGCATTTCTTGACAGACGGTAAGTTAATGTAGGATCCATCCTACCCAAGCGCTTGTGCCGCATACGAAAAATGCGGATGGCCTGCTCCCTGCTATGTATCGGCAAAACATGCATAGCGAGGGAGGAAGAATGAACGCCAAAGAACCGATTCCGCTGATAGGCCGCGATGCACTCGCGTCGTCCGCCCGTCGGGAAACCAGCCATCTCCAGCCCGCGCCCGCCTTGGGCGACCGCCCCGCATCCGCCGACGAATCGCGGGGCGGTGCGGCTTCCCGCGCCAAGCATCCCGTTCTGGGGGTAGGACGGGATTTTCCCGGACCTCGTCCCCCCGGCTTCCGGCAATGACTGCGGATCGGTGCTGATCCCGCCGATCCCGTCCCCTTCACTCCGGCGATTCCCGCACACCGTTCGCCAGCGGCCCCTGCCGCTGCCAGGCGCCTCCGCGCCTGCGGCGTCGCGGCCGCCGGGCCGGAAAGAACACCCAGAAAAACCGTCGCACCCCATGTCCGCCGTCCCTGCACGCCCCGTTTCCAGGCCTTCGGCCGCGTCCTTCTTCTCCGGGCTGCCCGTGGCGGTCCTGGCCCTGTCGCTGACCGTGGCCGGCTGCGGGGGGGGCGGCTCCGCCGACGGGCCGGTGGCTTCGGGCGCATCCGAGGCCCAGGGCGCGGCGCGCGTCTACGCGCTGAAGGTCGCCGCCTCCAGCTGGGTGGCCGTGAACGCGCCCGCCGACCCCTTGCTGCAGAACCTGTCGATCCCGGCGGACGCGCCGGTGCGGGGCATGTGGTCGGGCGTCCAGAACTGGCCCATCAATGCGCTGCATGCGACGGTGCTGCCCAACGGCAAGCTCCTGACCTACGGCAGCGCCCGGGACGGCGGCACCCAGGACGGCCGCTACCTGGACGTCTGGGATCCCGCCCAGGGCTTCGCCGCCGCGGCCCACGCCACCACCTACCGCGCGAACCAGCAGGACAGCTTCTGCTCGTCCGCGGCCTACCTCAACGACGGCCGGCTGATGATCACCGGCGGCAACGGCAGCGTCACCAGCACGCTCTACACGCCGGACGGCGATGCGGTGGCGCAGTCGTCCGCCAACCTCGCCGACGAGCGCTGGTACACCACGATGCTGACGCTGCCCGATGCCCGGCAGATCGTTCTCGGCGGCATGGTGCCGTATTCCGAGGCCATGCAGGACAATCCGAACCAGTCGGTCGCGCAGGGCCTGGCGTCGATGACGCCCGAGGTCTACGAGAACAACGCCTGGCGGTCGCTGGCCGGCGCCTACAGCCGCGACGCCTTCGGCCCCGACTACCTGCGCGCGTCCTATCCGCGCGCCTGGGTGGCGCCGAGCGGCAAGGTGTTCGGGATCTCCGCCGAGCGGATGTGGACGCTGGACCCGGCCGGCAACGGCGGCATCACCATCCACGGCGCCTTCAAGTCGGCGCCCAGCGCGAACGCGAACAACGCGCCCAACGTCGGGGCGACCAACACCGCGGCGATGTACGACATCGGCAAGGTGCTGGTCGTCGGCGGCAACGGTTCCTACAACGGCGACAACCTGCCCGCGAGCAAGCTCGCCACCGCGATCGACATCAACGGCGGCACGCCGGTCCTGACCGAGCAGCCGGCCATGGGCAATGCCCGCCGCTACGGCAACGCGATCGCGTTGCCCGACGGCCGCGTGCTGGTGACCGGCGGCGCGACCTACGGCAACCTGTACAACGGGCAACCGGGCGCGTCGGTCACGGCGGCCGAGATCTGGAACCCGGCGTCCGGCGCCTGGACGGTCGGCGCCAGTGCCGCGGTGTACCGCGGCTACCACTCCTTCACGGTCCTGCTGCCCAACGGCACGGTGCTCTCCACCGGCGGCGGCGCGCCCGGCCCGGTCACCAACCTGAACGCGGAGGTCTACTACCCGCCGCAGCTGTTCAAGGCCGTCAACGGCGCGGCGCAGCTCGCGGCGCGCCCGGTCATGCAGGGCATCAGCGGACTGTCGTACGCCAACGGCGGCGCCATGCAGATCGACATGGCCGGCGATGCCGCCGTGGGCAAGCTGGTGCTGGTCGGCCTGAGCAGCGGCACCCACTCGTTCAACAACGGCCAGCGCCGCATTCCCCTGGCGTTCACCCAGGACGGCATCCGCCTGACGGCCACGCTGCCGGGCAATACCGTCGCGCCGCCGGGCTACTACCAGGTCGTCGTCCTCGACGCCGCCGGGGTGCCTTCGCGCGGCGTCATCGTGGCGGTCGGCCAGAACGTCAACCCGCCGCCGGGCGCAACCACGGCCTACAACCCCCCGGACGTCTCCACCGCGATCAGCGCGCCCATCATCGCCGCCGGCGGCACCGCCAGCTACAGCGTCCCCGCCGTGGCGGGGGTCACCTACCGCTGGGATTTCGGCGACGGCAGCGCCGCATCGGCCGCCAGCGCCAACCCGTCCATCGCCCATGCCTATGCGCAAGCCGGCGTGTACGCGGTCACGCTGACCGCGACCGGCGCCAACGGCGCCGTCTCCCGGCGCACGGTGCTGCAGGCGGTCGCTGCGGCCGCCACCGCCCGCAGCCCGAGCGCGTCGGGTGCGATGGCGCTGGAGCAACGCCCGTCCGGCACTCCCGTCAACCTCGCGCCGTCCGCCACGCTGACGACTTCGAATGTCTCGGCCTGGGAGTCGTTGGCCGCGGTGAACAACAACGTGGTCCCCGCCAACTCGGCCGACCACGGCAACGGTGCCTACGGCAACTGGCGCGGCGAAGCCAGCTACGGGCAGACCGACTGGGTCAGCTTCGCCTGGGCGACGCCCAAGGCCTTGAGCGCGTTCGAGGTGTACTGGTGGAACGACGGCCAGGGCATCGCCACGCCTACCGCGGCACGGGTCGAGTACTGGAGCGGCAGCGCCTGGGTCCCGGCCGGCGCCATCGGCACCGCGCTGAACGGCTTCAACCGCCTCGATCTGAACCTGACCACCACCCAGGTCCGGGTGGCGATGAGCAGCGCGCGCGCCACCGGCATCCTCGAGGCGCGGGTCTTCGGCAGCGAGGCGGTGCCGGCGCGCCTGTGGGTGGCCAATCCCGACACCGACACGGTGGCGGTGCTCGACACGGGCAGCAACGCGCGCGTGGCCGAGATCGCCGTGGGCAGCCAGCCGCGCAGCGTGGCCGTGGCGCCGGACGGCCGGATCTGGGTCGTCAACAAGAACGCCGCGACCCTGAGCATCGTCAACCCCGCCACGATGGCGGTGGCGCAGACCGTCGCCCTGGCGCGCGGCGCGCGTCCGCACGGCCTGGCGTTCGCGCCCGGCGGCGGCAGCGCCTTCCTGGTGCTCGAAGGCACGGGGCAGCTGCTCAAGCTGGACCCGGGCAACGGCGCCGTCCAGGCGACGCTGGCGGTCGGCGCCAATCCGCGCCATGTCTCGGTGAGCGCCGAC
>JAKOND010000319.1 GCA_022702125.1 Burkholderiaceae bacterium | reverse complement strand
GGGTCCATCGGATCGGACTTGGAGGAGTGCTGGTGCAGCAGGTCGACGCGCAGCTGGTGCGGCCACCAATCGCGGTTGGTGGTGCCGCCGCCGGCGACCTGGTGGAAGGGGCACTGCGCTGCGGTCTGTTCTTCTTTCATGGGAGTGAGGTTCCTGGTTTGGGATGCTGCGGAGGAAGCCGTGTCGGGACAGGCGCGTGGGACGTGTCGGGACCTCGCAAATTCTGTGGGAAAAAGCCGCGCGGCGCGATGCAAGCCCGTCAATTCCGACAATAGCCTGCACCAACCGCGGGCCACGGGCGCGACGACATCGGCACGTCACCGTCCGGCGGCAGGAGCGGTGGCCTGGCGGCGACGCACCAAGTTCGCCAGCGCGCCTGGACCATTTGGTCCATTCTGGTTCGCCGGGCTCCGCGCGCACGGCGCAGATGCGCCAAGTCGTTGATACGCAAGGCCGATTTCCCTGGCACGCCGCCTGCTTCCCGGTCGGGACCATCGTCTTCACAGGGAGTTTCCATGACCGCACCCCGCAGTCCACGACGTCGCGCCCTCACCGGACTGGCGCTCGGCCTGTCCTTGCCGTTCGCGTGGGGCCGCGCCGGTGCGGCGGAGAAGATCAAGGTCGCCGGCGTCCACGCCTCGCCGGTGGAGAACGCCTGGAACTCGCGCCTGCACGAGGCCCTGAAGCAGGCGGCCGCGGCGGGCAGGATCGACTACGTCTTCTCCGAGAACGTGTCCAACACCGACTACCCGCGGGTGCTGCGCGAATACGCGCAGTCCGGCGCGAAGCTGATCGTCGGCGAGAGCTACGGCGCCGAGCGCGACGCGCGCGCGGTGGCCAAGGACTATCCGAAGGTCTATTTCCTGATGGGCTCCAGCGCCGGTCCGCAGGGCGAGAACTTCAGCGTCTTCAGCACCCGCAACTACGAGGCGGCGTACCTCGGCGGCATGCTGGCCGGGCACCTGACCAAGACCGGCCGGCTCGGCGCGGTCGGCGGCTTCCCGATCCCCGAGGTCAACCGCCTGATCAACGCCTTCCGCGCCGGCGCCAGCGAGGTCAAGCCGGGCCTGGCCTTCCAGAGCGGCTTCATCAACACCTGGTTCGATCCGCCCAAGGCGCAGGAATCGGCGGTGGCGCAGATCGACGGCGGCTGCGACATCCTGTTCGGCGAGCGCATCGGCACGGCCGACGGCGCCAAGGCGCGCGGCAAGCTGGCGATCGGCTCGCTGCTCGACTACACGCCGCGCTATCCGGGCACGGTGTTCGCCAACGCGGTCTGGTACTTCGGCCCCACGCTCGACGCGGCCCTGGCCGACGCGGCGGCCGGCCGGCCGGCGGGCAAGGACTACGGCGCGTTCAGCATGATGCGGCAGGGCGGCAACGACGTGCTGTTCGACAAGCAGCTGGTGCCGCCCGCCGCGCTCGAGCAGATGATGGCCAAGCGCGCGGCCATCAAGGCGGGCGGCTTCGCGGTGCCGATCAACGAAGCCAAGCCCGCCTGAGCCGCCGATGCCCTTCGACGAGCACGACTACCTGCAGGCCGACGCGACGGCGCTGGCCGCGGCGGTCGCGCGGGGCAGGGTCGCGCCGCGGGCGCTGCTGGAGATCGCGGTCGCGCGGGCGCACCGCCTGCAGCCCGCCTACGGCGCCTTCAGCCAGTTCGGCGAGGACCTCGCCCGGGCGCGGCTGGCGGACCCGGCCCCGTCCGGCGCGGTGCCGCCCGGGCCGTTCCACGGCGTGCCCTTCGCGGTCAAGGACCTGGGCGCGCCGATGGCCGGCCTGCCCACCCGCGCCGGCTCGCGCGCGCTGGGGCCGCGGACGCCGCCCGACCCGCGCGACGGCGCCCTGGTCGCCCGGCTGCGCGACGGCGGCTTCGTGCCCTTCGGCAAGACCGCCGTGCCCGAATTCGGACTCGACCTCGCGACCGAGCCGGCGGCCGGGCCGGTCTGCCGCAATCCGTGGGCGCCGGCCTTCGGGGCGGGCGGCTCGTCGGGCGGCGCGGCGGCGGCGGTGGCCGCCGGCATCGTGCCGGTGGCGCATGCCACCGACGCCGGCGGCTCGATCCGCATCCCGGCGGCCGCCTGCGGCGTGCTGGGCCTCAAGCCCGGCCGGGGCACGGTGCCGCGCGGCCCGGACTACGGCAACGTGTTCGGCGGCCTGGCGGCCGAGTTCGTGCTGAGCCGCAGCGTGCGCGACAGCCGCGCGGTCTGGCACTGGGTCACGCGCACCGCGCACCGTGACGCGCCGATGCCGCCCCTGCGCATCGGCCTGCTGCGGGAGGCGCCGCTGGGCGCCGAGGTGGAAGCGCCGTGGCGCGACGCGGCCGGGCACGCCGCCGAGGCCCTGCGCGCGGCCGGACACACGGTCGTGCCGGTCGATCCGCGGGCGCTGCGGCCGGCCTGCGCCGACGCCGCGCTCGCCTTCATGACCTTCGCCTGCCGGGGCGCGGCCGCGGCCGCCGGGAGCCTGCGGCCCGCCCCCGGCGACCTCGAACCCGTCACCTGGGCGGCCGCCCGCCGGGGCGGGGCCTTCACCGCGCGGGACTACCTGGCGGCCGAAGTCGCCGTGGCCCGCGCCACCGACGCCGTGGCCGATGCCTTCCGGGACCGGGCGCTGGACGCGCTGCTGACGCCCGCCCTGGCGGCCTCGCTGCCCGCCGTCGGCGCGCTGCGCGCCGGGGACGACGATCTCGACCGGCACCTGGCGCGCTTCGACCGCTACGCGCCCTTCGCAGCCGTGGCCAACGCCTCGGGCTGCCCCGCCATCGCGGTGCCCCACGGCCGCGGCACCGACGGCCGGCCGCTGGCGGTGCAGCTGATGGGCCCCCGCGGGTCCGAGACCCGCCTCCTGGCCCTGGCGGCATGGTTCGAGGCCGCGTTCCCCTGGCAGCCGCTGGCCGGCACCGACGCATGAGCACGCCCCTTCCCGCGACGCCGCCCGCGCTGGCCCTGCACCGCATCACCAAGCGCTTCGGCGACAAGCTCGCCAACGACGACATCTCGCTGCGGCTCGGCGAGGGCGAGGTGCTGGGCCTGCTGGGCGAGAACGGCGCCGGCAAGACCACCCTCATCAACATCCTGTTCGGCCACTACGTGGCGGATGCGGGCCATGTCGAGGTCTTCGGCCGGCGGCTGGCAGCCGGCTCCCCGCGCGCGGCCATCGCGGCCGGCATCGGGCTGGTGCACCAGCATTTCACGCTGGCGGCCAACCTCACGGTGCTCGACAACGTCATGGCCGGCACGCAGTCGCTGCTGCGGCCGGTCTCCTCGCGCCGGCAGGCCCGCGAGACGCTGCGGGCGCTGGGCCGGCAGTTCGGCCTGGCGGTCGAGCCGGATGCCAAGGTCGCCCGCCTCTCGGTGGGCGAGCGCCAGCGGGTCGAGATCCTCAAGTCGCTCTACCGCGGCGCCCGCATCCTGGTGCTGGACGAGCCGACCGCGGTGCTCACGCCGATCGAGTCCGCGCGCCTGTTCGAGGCCCTGGGCCGCATGGCCGCCGGCGGCCTGTCGGTGGTGCTGATCAGCCACAAGCTCGACGAGGTGCTGCGCGTGTCCGACCGGGTGGCCATCCTGCGGGCCGGCCGGATCGTCGCGGACCGGGCGGCGGCCGGGCTGGACCGCGCGGCGCTCGCCGAGCTGATGGTCGGGCGCCGGGTGTCCCGCCCGCAGCGCCAGCCCCTGCCGGCGGGCGAGCCGGTGCTGCGGCTGGAGGCGGTCGGGACGCGCGCCGCGCGCGGAGCCCCGGGATTGCAAGGCGCCGACCTGGTGGTGCCCGCGCGCCAGATCGTGGCCCTGGTGGGCGTGGCCGGCAACGGCCAGCGGGCCGTGATCGACCTGGCCTGCGGCCTCGCCGCGCCCCGCGCCGGCCGGCTGGAGATCAACGGCCGCGCGGTCCGCCGCGCCCGCGCCGCCGGCCTGCACGCCGCCGGCGTCGCCCGCATTCCGGAAGACCGGCACGAGGAAGGCGTGGTGGGCGCGCTGCGCCTCTGGGAGAACGCCATCCTGGAGGACCTGCACGACCGGCGCTTCGTCCGGTGGGGCTGGCTGCGCCTGCGCGCGGCCCGGGCGCAGGCGGCGCGGCTCATCGCCGATTTCGACATCCGCGGCGGCGGGCCCGAGCAGCGCACGGGCCTGCTGTCCGGCGGCAACATGCAGAAGCTCATCATCGGCCGCGGCCTCGACGCCGACCCGCGCCTGATCGTCGCCTGCCAGCCGACCCGCGGGCTCGACGAGGGCGCCGTGGCCGATACCCACGGCCGCCTGCTGCAGGCGCGCGCGCGGGGCGCCGGCGTGCTGCTGGTCACCGAGGACCTGGACGAGGCGCTGGGCCTGGCCGACCGCATCGTCGTGATCCAGGGCGGGCGCCTCTCGGCGCCCCTGGAAGGGCCGGACTACGACCTGCGGCGCATCGCCCTGATGATGCTCGGGGAGGCCGACCATGCGCATTGAACGGCGCGGGCGCCCGTCCGCCCGCAGGGTCGCCCTGGGCGCGCTCGGGGCCGGCCTGCTGATGCTGCTGCTGGGCTCGCTGCTGATCGCCGTGGCGGGGGCGCCGGTGGCGGCCGGCTGGGCGGCGCTGGCCCGGGGCGCCTTCGGCTCGCGGCTGGCGATCAGCGAGGTGCTGACGCGCAGCACGCCGCTCATCCTCACCGGCCTGGCCTGCGCGGTGGCCTTCCGCGCCCGGCTGTGGAACATCGGCGCCGAGGGGCAGTTCTACGCCGGCGCGCTGGTCGCGGCCGCGCTCGGCGGCGGCGGGACGGCGCTGCCCGCCGGGCTGCTGATGCCGCTGCTGCTGATCGCCGGGGCGCTGGGCGGCGGGCTGTACCTGCTCGGCCCGGCGATGCTCAAGCACTGGGCGAACGTGGACGACGTGGTCACCACGCTGCTGCTGAACTTCGTCATGCTGCTGCTGGTGTCGCTGCTGATCCAGGGGCCGCTGCGCGATCCGCTCTCGCTGGGCTGGCCGCAGACCGAGCCGGTCGCCGACGCGGCGATGCTGCCCAAGCTGCTGGCGCAGACGCGCCTGCACGCCGGCCTGCTGATCGCGCTGGGCTGCGCGCTGCTGGCGGCGCTGGTCGAGTCGCGCTCCGCGTTCGGCCTGCAGCGCCGGGCGGTGGGGCACAACCCGGCCGCGGCGCGCTTCGCCGGCATCTCGACCACGCGCGTCGTCCTCGGGACGGCGCTCGCCTCCGGCGGCCTCGCGGGCCTGGCGGGGGCGGTCGAGGTGATGGGGCTGCGCGGCTACGTCACCGGCGACCTGTCGCCCGGCTTCGGCTACACCGGCGTGATCGTCGCGATGCTGGCCCGGCTGCACCCGGGCGCGGTGCCGCCCGCGGCGTTCCTGGTGGCGGCCGTGTTCGTCGGCGCGGACGCGATGGGCCGCGCCTTCAACGTGCCGAGCTACCTCGCCGACGTGATGGTGGCGCTGTCGCTGTTCGCGATGCTCGCCACCACGTTCGTGCTGACCTACCGGATCCGACGATGAACGACGCCTTCCAGATCCTGCTGACCGCCACGCTCTGGACGGCGGTGCTGCGCATCGCCACGCCGCTGGTCTTCGCCATGCTCGGCGAGCTGATCTGCGAGCGGGCGGGCATCGTCAACCTGGGCATCGAGGGCATCATGACCGTCGGCGCGCTGACCGCCTGGTTCTGCGCGCACGCCGGACTCGATCTATGGACGGCCTGGCTGGTCGCGGCCTTCGCCGGCGCCTGCTTCGGCGCCTTCCACGGCGTGTTCTCGGTCACGATGGCGCAGTCGCAGCACGTCACCGGGCTGGGCGTCACGCTGCTGGCCACCGGGCTGTCCTCCTTCGCCTACCGGGTGGCGGTGCCGGCCCAGGCCTCGCCCCCGACCGTCGTCGCCTTCGCGCCGCTCGAACTGCCTTGGCTGGGCGCGCCTGTCCTGTCGGCCACCGCGCCCACCTACCTGGCCTTCGGGCTGGTGCTGCTGGTGGCCTGGGTGCTGCGCTGCACGCCGCTCGGGCTGGCGATCCGCCTGGTCGGCGAGCATCCGCAGGGCGCCGAGGCGCAGGGCATCCGCGTGGCCGCCGTCCGCTACGGCTGCCTGGCCACGGGCAGCGCGCTGATGGCGCTGGGCGGCGCCTTCCTGAGCACGGCGGCCTTCAACAGCTTCGTGATCAACATGGTCCAGGGCCGCGGCTGGATGGCGCTGGCGCTGGTGGTGTTCGGCGCCTGGCGCCCGGGCATGGCGCTGCTCGGCGCCCTGCTCTACGCGCTGTTCGACGCCTACCAGCTGCGGCTGCAGACCCTGCTGCCGGGCATCCCGTACCAGCTGTTCCTGATGCTGCCCTACCTGCTGGCCATCGCCGCGATGGTGCCGATGGCCCGGCGCGCCATCGGACCGCATGCGCTGATGGTGCCCTTCGTCAAGGGCGAGCGCTGAGGCCCCCGCGGCCGCCGCAGCGCCCCGGGCCGCCGGGACGGGAAGCCGGCGCGGTCAGGCGGCCGCGAGGCGGGCGGGCGCCCGGCCGTCGATGCGCCGCGCCGGCGCCGATCCGGCGTACGGCGGGCGGGCGGAGGCGAGGGCCGCGTCGCCCAGTTGGAAGACGGCCATGCCCTGCACCAGATCGTCGGCCTGCTTCTGCAGGCTGCTCGCCGCCGCGGCCATCTGCTCGACCAGCGCGGCGTTCTGCTGCGTGGCATGGTCCATCTGCGTCACGGCCTCGCCCACCTGGGAGACGCCGGCCGCCTGCTCGCTGCTGGCCTCGCTGATCTCGGCCACGACGGCGGTGACGCGGCCGATGGCGTTCACCACCTCGCGCATGGTGCTGCCGGCCCGGTCGACCTGCGTCGTGCCCTCGGCGACCCGCGCCACGCTGGCGACGATCAGCTGCTTGATCTCCCGGGCGGCTTCGGCGGAACGGCCGGCCAGGTTGCGCACCTCGCTGGCGACCACCGCGAAGCCGCGGCCCTGCTCGCCGGCGCGCGCCGCCTCCACCGCGGCGTTGAGCGCCAGGATGTTGGTCTGGAAGGCGATGCCGTCGATCACCTGGATGATGTCCGAGATGCGGCGCGAGGACTCGTTGATGCCCTTCATCGTCTCGACCACCTGCTCCACCACCGTGCCGCCCTGGACGGCCACCGCGGAGGCGTCCACCGCCAGGCGGCTGGCCTGCTGCGCGCTGTCGGCGTTCTGCTTGACGGTCGCGCCGAGTTCTTCCATCGACGCCGCGGTCTGCTCGAGCGCGCTGGCCTGGCTCTCGGTGCGGCCGCTCAGGTCGTGGTTGCCCTGCGAGATCTCGGCGCTGGCGGTGGCGACGCTGTGCGCGTTCTGCCGGACGCCCGCCACCGTGGCATGCAGCTGGAGGCGGGTGGTCTCCAGCATCTGCAGCAGCTGGGCGAGCTCGTCCCGGCCGGAGGCGACGTGGGCGTGGCTCAGGTCCCCGCCGGCGAGGCGACGCGCGCATTCGACGGCGAGGTGCGCGCGCCGCGCCAGGGAGCCCGACAGCGTGAACGCGATCGCGATGCTGAGGGCGATCATGGCGGACAGCCCGACCAGCAGTTCCGTACGGCCTTCGACGTAGATGGCATGCACCGCCTTGCTCGCCGCGCTGCTCTCGCGGTCGTTGATCGACACCAGGTCGTCCAGCGCCTGGTTGGAGGCCCCGTAGGCCACCGCTGCCGGTCCGACGAAGATGCCCTTGACCTCGTCGAGGTTGCCGGCGCGCGCGGCCTGGAGCTGCTGCGGCAGCGTGGCGGTGTAGTTCTTCAGCTCCGATTGCAGCTTGCGGAAGATGCCGTTTTCCTCGGTGTTCTCGAACAGCCGGGCGGCCTCGGCGGTGTAGGCATCGACCGCGTCGCGTGCCTGTTCCACCCGCTCGATGGCCTGCGGCATCGGATTCTTGTCGTCGGCCAGGATCAGGCCCAGCCGGGCGATGCGCAGGTTGGCCAGGCGGGTCCGGATCGCAGCGGCGGCCTTGATGCTGGGGATCGTCTTCTCCGCCACCAGCGTGTTGGCGTCGTCGACGCGCGCCAGGTTGGCGATGCCGAGCAGGGAGACGATGCAGGCAATCAATAGGACGAAGGCGAAGCCGCTCAGCAATTTGGTGCGGATCGTCCAGTTTTCGAATCGCATGGGGTTTTCCTTGTATTCATGAACAAATTATTAATATTTTTTGAATCAAAATACATTTGAAAACAAAAGTTTCACATTATCATTTATATATTGCCTATTTGAAACAAAATGTTTTCGCCGGCAAGGCGATTCCGTGGCTATTCGGTGCCGGTTGTCCCGGGGCCCGGTCCGGCGTCGGCGGGGCCGGGCGGCCTCAGGGCCGGGCCGCGTCGGGCGCCGCGATGCCGAACACCTGCGACAGGTAGGCCAGGAAGGTCGGGTTGTCGCACAGGGTCTTGCCCGGCGTGTCGGAGAGCTTGGCGACCGACTGGCCGTTGGCGGCGGTGAGCTTCATCACGATGTTGAGCGGCGCGGGCCCCATGTCGTTGGTGAGGTTGGTGCCGATGCCGAAGCCGAGCTGGGTGCGGTCGGCGAAGTGCGCGTGCAGCGCCAGGGCGCGCGGGATGTCGAGCCCGTCGGAGAACACCAGCCGCTTGGCGTGCGCGTCGATGCGCAGGCGCTGGTAGTGCGCCAGCGCCTTCTCGCCCCAGGCGACCGGGTCGCCCGAATCGTGGCGCAGGCCGTCGAAGAGCTTGGCGAAGTAGAGGTCGAAGTCGCGCAGGAAGGCGTCCATGCCGACCACGTCGGTGAGCGCGATGCCCAGGTCGCCGCGGTACTCCTGCACCCAGTCCTCCAGCGCGGCCTTCTGGAAGTCGCGCAGCCGCACGCCGAGCGCCTGGTAGGTCTGCAGGTACTCGTGCGCCATGGTGCCGATCGGCACCAGGCCGAATTCCTTGGCCAGCATCACGTTGGAGGTGCCCTTGAAGTACTGCGGCACCTCGGCCGCGAGGGTGCCCACCACCTCGCGCTGCCAGGCGCGGCTGAAGCGCCGCCGCACCCCGAAGTCGGAGATCTCGAAGGGATGGCGGCGCGCCGGCGCGTCGGCATGCGACCGCAGCAGTTCCACCTTCCCCGCCAGCCGCCGGCGGCCCTCGGCCAGCGCCGCGTCCTGGTCGGCGCCGCGGAAATGGAGTTCGTTGACGATGGCCAGCACGTAGATCTCGAAGGCCATCACATGCACCTGCGGACCGGTCGCCTGGATGCGCAGCGCGTCGCCCTCGGTCCAGACGCGGATGAACTCGCGCTGCAGGCCGAAGATGCGCAGGTAGTCCACGAAGTCGCTGCGCATGAAGCGCAGGCCGCGCAGGTAGCCGAGTTCGTCGGCGGTCATGCGCAGGCCGCAGAGGTGGTCGAGTTCCGCGTCCACCGCGCGGGCCAGGTCGGCCAGCGGGCGCTCGGGCGTGTTGCGGCAGACGAAGGTGTACTGCGCCTCGGTCTGCGGGTGGCGGTGCAGCAGGGCCTGCCACATGGTGAACTTGTAGAGGTCGGTGTCGAGCAGCGAGTCGATGACGGGCGGCATGGCGGGGTCCTTTCAGGCGCGGATGCGCAGTTCGTCGGCGAAGGCGGCGGCGGTCGCGACCCGGGTGCGGATGCGGGCACGGGCGCGCGCGGGCGGCGCGGCGGGGTCGTCGTCGCCGCGCAGCGATGCGGCGAAGGCGTCGCCCTGCGCCGCGAAGCCGGCCACCGGGCTGGTGCAGTCGGCCAGCAGCACCACCTCGCCGTCCCAGCCGGCCGGCAGGTGCGCCAGCAGGTCCTCGACGGTGGCGCGCACGCAGTGGCTGCTGGCCTCGCCCGCGACGGCGATCGTGCCCGCGCGGGCCAGGCGGTCGAGCAGGCCGCGGTCGAGCAGGGTCTCGGGCGCGGCGGGGTCGGGCACCTCGGCCTGCAGGGCGCTGTAGTGCTCGGTCCAGGGGTTGGTGCCCTTGAGCACCAGGCCGACGCCGCCGCCCCCGGCGCCGCGGGCGACGCGGTCGTCTTCCCAGCGGTGGCAGGCGGCGAGCACCGCCGCATGCACGCCGTGCCCCCAGCTGCCGATCTCGCAGTGCACCGGCCATACCATCAGCCGGTAGCGGCCGCGGGCCTCCAGCGCCTCGGCGTAGGCCAGCGCGCGGTCCCGGGCCGCGGGGTCGCGCGGCCGCCAGGCGCCGGCGCGCAGGGCCGCGGCCGGCAGGGCGGTGAAGGGCGGCACCGGCGCGCCGTCGGCGGCCTGCCAGAAGGCGGGATGCGCGATGTCGAGGCGGTGGTGCGAATCGAGCGTGACGGTGATGGCGCCGAGGGCCGGCGCCGCCGCGTCGATGAACGCCGCCAGGCGCAGCATGTCCGCATGCGCGCCGGCCACCGGCAGCGCCGGCGCGACCGGGTCCCCGCCGGGCGGGGCCGGCGGCAGCCAGTCGGCCGGCAGGTCGCAGAAGTCGTTCTGCGGGTCGATGACGAGGAGGTGGAGGGGCGTGCGGTCCATGGGATGCTCCGGGGTCGGGAGGGGCGAAGGGAAAAGGAAGGGAAGAGGAAAGGAGGAAGAGATTTTTCGTACTGTACAACTAATGTTTGTCGTATAGTACGAATCAACTTCCGCACGCCGAGCCGATCGCGCCCGCCGACCGGCGCCTCCCATGAAAAACGCAGCCCCGCTCCCTCCGTCCGACGACGCAGCCCCGCGCTTCGAGCGTCCGCTGGCCACGGTGGACGTGGCGATCTTCTCGGTGGTCGCGTCGCAGCTGGCGGTGCTGCTCGCCCGCCGGCCCGATCCGTCGCCCGAACCCTTCGCGGGCCGCTGGGCGCTGCCCGGCGGCTTCATCGACGTGGCGCGCGACGCCTCGCTGCACGGCTGCGCGCTGCGCAAGCTGCGCGACAAGACCGGCGTGGACGCGCCCTACCTGGAGCAGCTCGGCAGCTGGGGCGATGCCCGGCGCGACCCGCGCGGCTGGTGCGCCACGCATGTCTACTTCGCGCTGATCCCGACGCCGGCCGGCGCGCGACTGGGCGCTCGGCCCGAACCTGCGACCGGGACGGGCTGGTTCGCGCTCGACCCGGCGCGCCGCAAGCGCCTGGCCTTCGACCACAACCTGCTGCTCGACGCGGCCATCGCGCGGCTGCGCGGCAAGGCCGAGTACACCTCGCTGCCGGCCTTCCTGCTGGCGCCGGGCTTCACCCTGCCGGACCTGCAGCAGGCCTACGAGACGGTGCTGGGCCGGCCGCTGGACCGCAGCGCCTTCCGCAAGCGCATGCTCGACGGCGGCTTCCTCGCGGAGGCCGGCCCCGCCTCCGGCGGCACGGGCCGCCCGGCCATGACCTACCGGCTGCGCGATGCGGCCCGGCCCGCCGCGTTCCCGCGCACCTTCCGTTCGGGCGAGTGACCGCGCCCGCCCCGCCCCGCGCATCCTCGTCCCAGGAAAACCCCCATGCCCGCCGACCTCGCCAGCCTTCCCTTCTCCAACCCCTACCGCCACGGCTTCGCCCGCCTGTCGGTCGCGGTGCCGCGCAACCGCGTGGCCGACCCGGTGTTCAACGCGGCCCAGACCGTCGCGCTCTACCGCCAGGCGGCGGCGCAGGGCGCGGCGGTGGTGGCCTTCCCCGAGCTGGGCCTGTCGGCCTACACCTGCGACGACCTGTTCCACCAGGCGGCGCTGCTCGACGCCTGCGAGGCGGCGCTGGCCGAGGTGGCCGAGGCCTCGCGCGGCGTGGCCGCGGTCGCCGTCGTCGGCCTGCCGCTGCGGGTGGACCACCGGCTCTTCAACTGCGCGGCGGTGGTGGCCGGCGGCCGGGTGCTGGGCGTGCTGCCCAAGACCTACCTGCCCAACTACGGCGAGTTCTACGAGGCGCGGCAATTCAACGGCGCCGGCGCGGCGCTCTCCACCGCGATCTCCGTCGCCGGCCAGGACGGCGTGCCCTTCGGCACCGACCTGCTGTTCCGGGCGCGGCAGCTGCCGCTGCTCAAGATCCACGTCGAGATCTGCGAGGACGTCTGGGTGCCGATCCCGCCCAGCAGCTACGCGGCGCTGGCGGGCGCGACGGTGCTGGTGAACCTGTCGGCGTCGAACATCACCATCGGCAAGTCCGACTACCGGCACCGGCTGGTGGGCATCCAGTCGGCGCGCTGCATGGCCGCCTACCTGTACTCGTCGGCCGGCGTCGGCGAGTCGACCACCGACCTGGCCTGGGACGGCCAGGCGCTGATCTACGAGAGCGGCGACCTGCTGGCCGAGAGCGCGCGCTTCGCCACCCATTCGCACCTGATCTGCGCCGACGCCGACCTGGAGCGCATGTCGCGCGAGCGCATGCGCCAGGGCACCTTCGGCGACTCGGTCGAGAAGCACCGCGCCGCGCTCGCGGGCTGGCGCACGGTCGACTTCGACCTCGACCTGCCGCGGTCGGTGCCCGGCGGGCTGCTGCGCCGGGTGGAGCGCTTCCCCTACGTGCCGGCCGACGCCACGCACCGCGACGAGCGCTGCCGCGAGACTTTCAGCATCCAGGTGCAGGCGCTGGTGCAGCGGCTGGAAGCGAGCCGCATCAATAAAGTGGTGATCGGCGTATCGGGCGGGCTGGACTCGACCCACGCGCTGCTGGTGCTGGCGCGGGCGATGGACCGCCTCGGCCTGCCGCGCAGCCACATCCTGGGCTTCACCATGCCGGGCTTCGCGACCAGCGGCCGCACGCTGGCGCAGTCGCACCGGCTGATGGCGGCCATCGGCTGCACCGCGCGCGAGATCGACATCCGCCCGAGCTGCGCCCAGATGCTGGCCGACCTGGGCCACCCCTACGGGCGCGGCGAGCCGGTCTACGACATCACCTTCGAGAACGTGCAGGCCGGCGAGCGCACCAGCCACCTGTTCCGGCTGGCCAACTTCCACAACGCCATCGTGGCCGGCACCGGCGACCTGTCCGAGCTGGCGCTGGGCTGGTGCACCTACGGCGTGGGCGACCACATGTCGCACTACAACGTCAACGCCTCGGTGCCCAAGACGCTGATCAAGCACCTGGTGGGCTGGGTGGCGCAGCAGGGCCTGCTGGGCGGGGACGGCAGCGCGGTGCTGCAGGCGATCCTGGAGACCGAGGTCAGCCCGGAGCTGGTGCCCACGGGAGAAAGCTTCGACGCCGGATCGGCCGCGAGCCCGGGCGGCGCCCCGGCTGGCAGCTCCGGAAAAGAGAGCGCGACGGCCTCCGGCGGAGCGTCCGCCGCCCAGCCCGGCCAGCGGACCGAGGACACCATCGGCCCCTACGAGCTGCAGGACTTCCATCTCTACTACACGCTGCGCTACGGCTACCGGCCGAGCAAGGTGGCCTACCTGGCCCACGCGGCCTGGGGCGACCGCGCGCGCGGCCGCTGGCCCGACGGGCTGCCGGCCCACAACCAGTACGGCCTGGCGGAGATCAAGAAGCACCTGGGCACCTTCTGCTGGCGCTTCTTCCAGACCAGCCAGTTCAAGCGCTCCTGCGTGCCGAACGCGCCCAAGGTGGGCTCGGGCGGCTCGCTCTCGCCGCGCGGCGACTGGCGCGCCCCGAGCGACGCCGAGGCGGCGGTGTGGATGGCGGACCTGCAGCGCATCCCGGACGGCGACGACGCGGCCTGAGCCCGCGGACCGTCCGGCCCTCGATCCCGGGCACCGGATCGGGCGCCAGCGGTCGTTCCACCTGGGCTTTCAGCTATCGAAAGGATAGCGCCATGCCCTGCGGCCCGGTCCCCCGGCCTAGCCCAGCATCACCCGGTTCTTGCCCGCCCGCTTGGCCAGGTACATCGCCTGGTCGGCGCGCGCGATGGCATCGACGCCGGACTCGTGGCCGGCCAGCTGGGCGATGCCGGCGCTGAAGGTGATCAGCAGCTTCTCGTTGTCCTGCAGGAAGAAGCGCTTGGTCAGCTCGCGCTGCATGCGCTGCATGGCCTGCAGGCCGTCCTCGGCGCGGGTGTCGGGCAGCACCACCACGAACTCCTCGCCGCCGTAGCGCGCCAGCTGGTCCTGCGGGCGCATCGACTCGCGGGCGACCTGCGCCAGGTGGGCCAGCGCGGCGTCGCCGACGGCGTGGCCCAGGCGGTCGTTGATCTTCTTGAAGTTGTCGATGTCGAGCAGCGCCAGGCACAGCGGCGCGCCGATCCGGCGGGCGCGGGAGATCTCGCGCTCGACCGCCTCGTCGAGGCCCTTGCGGTTGAGGGCCCCGGTCAGGGTGTCGTGGCGCGCCTCGGCGCTGGCGCGGTCGAGCGCCTGCTGCAGCCGGCCGACGGCGGCCTGCGACGCCTCGGCCTCCTCGCGCAGGGTCACCAGGTCGTCGCGGTGGCGACGGCTGTCGATCGCCATGGCGCGGGTGGCGACGATGACCTCCTGCAGCACCGGCGCGATCTCGTCGAAGCTGCCGGCCTGGCCCAGGCGCTCGGCGCAGTGCTCGATCTTCTCCTGGTAGACGCCGCTCTCCTCGGTCATCGCCGAGAGCCGCTCCAGGAAGACGGCGAGCATGCGCTTCATCTGCTCGTGCGCCTCGACGCTGCGGGCCTTGGCCTCCGACTGCTTGAAGAGCACGTCCTTGAGCCGCGCCTGCAGGTCGTCGATCCGGCGCAGCGACAGCGGCGGCGTGGCGGCGGCGGTCAGCGCCTCGACCTGTCCCTGGAGCCAGCGGTCGTCCATGCTGAGCTCGCCGATGTTGCGCAGCACCAGGTTCATCGCCCCGAGCAGGCCGGTGCGGATCGCGGCCTGCTCCTCGGTGCTGAAGGACAGGCGCATCGCGAAATCGCCCAGCATCGGCCGCAGCGCGCCGGCGTCGGCCGGAGCGTCCTGGCGCAGGCAGTGGAGCAGCGGCAGCGCCTGCTCGCGCAGCCGCGCGTCGTCGGAGGCGACCGCGTCCACCGTGTACTCGACCACGCGGGCGACCTGCTCCAGCACCGGACGCTCCAGCGCCGAGGGCCGCGGGCCGGCCGCGGACGGCGGCGGGGGCGGCTCGGCCGCCGCCACGCTGGTGGCGCCCAGTCCCAGGTTGGCATAGCCGACCAGCGTGCGCTTCAGATCGTGCCAGCTGCGCTGGTCCAGCGCGGCCTCGAACTGGGTGAACAGGCGCTTCTGCACCGGCGTCTGCGCGGGCAGGACGCGCGCGATCTGCCGCAGCGCCGCCTCGGGGAACGGCATCCCCGTCGACTTGGTGCCGGCCGTCTCCTCGTAGAGGGCGCGGTAGTTGTCCGGCGTGGGCAGCAGCCGGCGTTCGGCCAGCAGCCTGAAGGTGTCGCGCGCGATTTCGGAAGAGGTGCGTTCGGGCATGGCGCTCTCGGCCGCGGGAGATGGGGAGGGCCGACGAGTGTGCCAGAGCCCGGGCCGTCCCGCCCGCGCCGGCTCAGTCCGTGCCGGCCCGGTCCGCGCCGGGCGCAACGCGCTCGATCACGCCCTCGACGTAGAGCTTTCGCACCAGCACCATCAGCACCACGATGAGCGGGGTGGCGAAGACGATGCCCATCACCCCGAACAGCAGCCCGAAGACCACCACCGCCACCAGCCCCAGCACCGGCGGCAGCGACACCGCCCAGCGCTGCACCAGCGGCATCAGCAGGTAGCTCTCGACCTGCTGGATCGCCAGGCACAGCAGCGCCGCGTAGAGCGCCTGCTCCGGCCCCGCCAGGAAGGCGAACACCACCACCACCACGCCGGCGGCGATCGGCCCGATCAGCGGCACGAAGTCCAGCAGCGCCGCGATGATGCCCAGCGGCAGCGCCATCGGCAGGCCCAGCAGCCACAGGCCGATGCCGGTGGCCGCGCCGACGAAGGCCATCGACACGCCCTGCCCCACCAGCCAGCGCGCCAGCGCCTGCGCCGCCGCGTCGAGCGCCCCGGAGGCCCGCGGCCGCTGCGGCAGCGGCACCAGCCGCAGCAGGCCGCGCCGGTAGAGCCCGGGGTCGAAGGACAGGTAGATGCCCACCAGCAGGATCAGCAGCAGGTTGCCCAGCGCGTTCGCGGTGGTGCCGGCGATGCCCGCGAGCCGCGCCCACGGCATGCCGCGGTCCTTGACGCGGTCCCAGCCGTCGAGCACCTGGGCGCCGAGCGCATGCCCGTCGAGCCAGCGCGTGGCCGCCGCCAGCGCCGACGGCAGCGTGTCGCGCAGCGCCGAGAACTGCTGCACCAGCCGGTCGCCGACCAGCCAGCCCGCCGCGCCCAGCGCCGCCAGCACCAGCAGCAGCGCCACCGCGGCGGACCACCGCTCCGGCAACCGGGCACGGCGCTCCAGCAGGCGGCCCACCGCGCGCAGCAGCGTCGCCGCGATCAGCGCGCCGAACACCAGCAGGAAGACCTGCGCCAGCCGCCAGGCCAGCAGCGCCAGCGCGACGATGGCCACCGCAATCAGCACCCGGGCCGCGAACGCCCCCGGACCGAGGGGCCCGCCGGGGGGGCGGGAGCGCGCAAGGGAGGGCGAGGATTCGTGCATGGCGGTGCATTACAGCCCGGCCGCCCGCGCAGGCTGCAACAGACGGCATCGGCACGGGGCGCCGCGGCGAGCACCGGCGGCGGGCTGGCGTCCCGGCTGTCACGGAAAACCGGTTCCCGTCGCCGATACTGCAGGGTTCATCACCCACCGGAGGAAGCCTTCATGGAGTTCGAACTCAAGTTCCAGATCCCCGCCGACCGGTGGGCCGCCGTCGAGGCCGAGCTGCGCCACGGCGGCCCCGTGACGCGCACCCGGCTGCAGGCCCGGTACTTCGACACCGCCGACGGCCGGCTGGCCGCCCGGGGCATCGTGCTGCGGCTGCGCAAGGAAGGCTCGCGCTGGGTGCAGACCGCCAAGGCCGCCGGCCACGGCCTGCTCGCGCGCCACGAGCACGAGGTGGACCTGGGCTTCGCCGACGCCCGCCGGCCGCCGGCGCCCGACCCGCGCCGCCACGACGGCACGCCGCTGGCCGCGCTGCTGGCCGCGGCGCTCGACGCCCCGGACGCCGGCGCGCGCAAGGGCTCCGGCAAGAAGGCCGGAAAGACTTCCGGCGGCGACGCGGACCCGGTGCCCGACGACGCCGCCGGCGCCCGCCCCGGCGGCCCCGTGCTGGTCCAGACCTACGCCACCGACATCTGGCGCCTGACCCGCCTGGACACGCTCGCCGACGGCGGCCGGGCCGAACTCGCGCTCGACCAGGGCAGCGTGCGGGCCGGCAGCGGCACGGCGCAACGCAGCGCGCCGATCCGCGAACTCGAGATCGAACTCAAGGCCGGCCCGGCGGCCCCGCTGGTGGCGGCGGCGGCCGGCTGGGCGCAGCGGCACGGCCTGTGGCTGAGCACCGTGACCAAGTCGGCCCACGGCGAGCGGCTGGTGCGCGCGCTGCGCGGCGACGACGCGCCGGCCCCGGCCGTCCACGCCCGCCCGCCCGCCTTCGGCCACCGGCCGACCGGCCGCCGCATCCTGCAGGCGGCCGTCGAGGCCTGCCTGGCCCAGGTGCTGCCCAATGCCAGCGAGGTCGCCGCCGGCAGCACCGACGCCGACCAGATCCACCAGCTGCGCGTCGGCCTGCGGCGCCTGCGCACCGCGCTGCGCGAACTCGGCCGGCTGCACACCGGCCCGGCCCCGCTGGATGCGGCGGGCGATGCCGCCCTGGCCCGCGCCTTCCGCGCCCTGGGCGCCCACCGCGACCAGGATCACCTGCAGGCCGGGGTGCAGCCCGACCTGGTGGCCGCGGGCGGACCGCCGGTGGACCTGGCGGTCGCCGAGGCGGCCGCCACCCCGCCCGGCGACGCGACGCGGGCGCCGGACCTGCAGGCCGCGCTGCTGGCGCTGATCGGCTTCGTGGTGGCCCGCCCCGGCGAGGGCCAGGACCCCGGCGAGGGCGGCGGATCCGGCCCCGGGGCCGCCGGCCCGGGACAGCCAGAGGCCGGTGCCGCGCAGGCCGGTGCCGCAGAGCCCGACGGCGCGACCGGCGCCGAGCCGGCGCACGACCTCAGCCACGGCGCGGCCCGTCGCCGGCTGCGCAAGCGCCTGCGCCGGCTGCGCGCCGATGTCGTGCACGATGCCGAACGCTTCGCCACGCTCGACACCGAGGCGCAGCACGCGCTGCGCAAGCGGCTCAAGCGCCTGCGCTACCTGTCCGAATTCGTCGCGCCGCTGTTCGATCCGCAGCGCGCCGACGCATTCCTGCGCCGCCTCAAGCCCGCGCTCGACGCGCTGGGCCGGCAGCAGGACGCGGCGACCGCGCTCGCGGGCTACCGCCGGGCGGCGGCCACCGATCCCCGGGCCTGGTTCGGCGTCGGCTGGCTGTGCGGACGGCAGCCCCAGCGCCTGCAGGACTGCACCCACGCGCTGCATGCGGTGTCGAAGGCGCCGGCCTTCTGGAAGCGCGGGCACTAGGCGACCGGACAGCGCCCGCGCGGGTTCGCCGGCCGGTCCGAGAGTTCCCCTGCCCCGCGTTCAGGTTTGTACGGAACGCAAGCCGACGTATCGGCAGGCCTTCCTGGACACCCCCTGTAGCGTCGGTTACGGCCCGCCACGGTCCGGCCGCCGAAAACCGGCGGGCTCGACCGTAGCATCCGCCCGGCCTCCAGCGCCTGGCCACCGAACAGCCGATCAATGCGGCTTTCGGTCGGCTTTTCCCCCCATCGCTTTCAGAAGCCGTTCATAGACTTCGTCTCACGGTCAGCCATTCCCTGGCGCCGTCCCAGCGTCCTGCCCGTCGGTCCCGTCGTGCCCGCATGCACGGTCGGAAGCGATGACGCGATGGATGCATCCGCCTCTCCGGAGTCCCTCCTTCTATCCGTCCGACCCCTCCAATGTCCTCACGCATTTCCCTGCGCGCCCTGCGTGCCCCCGCGGCCTCCGCCGCATCGCTGCTCCTGCTGTCCCTCGGCCTGCCGGCCGCCGCCGCGACCCTCTCGGTCGGCCCCGGCAAGGCCTACTCCACGCCCTGCCAGGCCCTGACCAAGGCGGTCACCGGCGACGTGGTGGAGATCGACGGCGGCACCACCTACTCCGGCGACGTGTGCGCCTTCTACGCCAGCAACCTGACCATCCGCGGCGTCAATGGCCGCCCCAAGATCAACGCCGCCGGCCGCAACGCCAACGGCAAGGGCATCTGGGTGGTCGGCGGCACCGGCACCACCATCGAGAACGTCGAGATGTACGGCGCCAAGGTGCCCGACCAGAACGGCGCCGCGCTGCGCCTCGACGGCATCCACCTGACGCTGCGCAACAGCTACCTGCACGACAACGAGAACGGCATCCTCACCAACAACGACGGCGTCTCCAACATCGTCATCGAGGGCACCGAGTTCGGCTTCAACGGCTACGGCGACGGCTACTCGCACAACCTCTACGTCGGCAAGGTCAACAGCCTGGTCTTCCGCGACAGCTATTCGCACGACGCGAACGCGGGCCACAACCTGAAGTCGCGCGCCAACACCAACACCATCACCTACAGCCGCTTCTCCAGCACCACCGGCAAGCCCAGCTACGAGATCGACCTGCCCAACGCCGGCACCTCCGTCATCCTCGGCAACCTGATACAGCAGCCGTCGGACAACAACAACCCGGGCCTGGTGAGCTACGGCATGGAGGGCGCCTCCAACACCGGCAAGGACCTGTACGTGGTGAACAACACCTTCATCAACGACCGCAGCTCGGGCGGCACCTTCCTGCTGGTGAATTCCGGGGTGACGGTGCCGGTGGTGGCGCAGAACAACCTGGTCGTCGGCACCGGCACCTTCTCCACCCAGGGCAGCACCATCGACCGCAGCAACCTCAAGGTCGCCTCCTTCGCCTTCGTGGACCGCGCCGGCTTCGACCTGCGCCCCGCCCCGGGCAGCGCGGCGGTCGATGCCGGCACCGATGCCGGCGCCACCGCCGCGGGCGTGTCGCTGGCCGCGACGCGGGAGTACCTGCCGGTCGCCCAGTCGCGCGCCCGCACGGCGGTCGGCAAGATCGACATCGGCGCCTACGAAAGCAGCTCCGCGGCCCTGACCTCCGGCGGCGGCAACGGGAACGGCAGCGGCAACAGCAACGGGAACAACGGCAACAGCGGCGGCGGCAACAGCGGCAACGGCGGCGGCAACACCGTGAGCGACGGCAACTGGACCGCCTGCGCCGCCGAGAACGGCACCTGCGCCGTCTCCGGCCTGCGCACCGTGCGCTACGGCGCCAACGGCACCTACGTCTACAAGACCGTGATGGGCAACGTGGCCTGCAACAACGCCACCTTCGGCGATCCGATCATGGGCGTCGTCAAGACCTGCGCGGTCGACGCCTCGGCCGCCGCGGTGCAGACCTGGAGCTACTGCGCCGGCGAGAACGGCAGCTGCAGCGTCTCCGGCTCGCGCCAGGTGCGCTACGGCGCCGGCGGCCGCTACGCCTACAAGACGGTCACCGGCAGCGTGGGCTGCAACAACGCCACCTTCGGCGATCCGGCCGTCGGCGTGGTCAAGACCTGCGAAGCCGGGAGCTGATCGCGGCCCCGCGCCGCTCCGAAGTCCGGACCGGGCCTTGAAGCCGGCACCGGGCGGGCGCATCTGAACGGGCCATGCCCGCCCCGGGCATCCCGCCCGGACCCCGATGCGCCGTTCCCTGCTGCCCCTGGCCTCCCTCCTGCTGCACGCCTACGTGGCCGTGCGCCTGCTGCCGCCGCTGGCCTCCTGGCCTTCGGCGGCAGCGCTTTTCGCGGCCGCACTGTTGCTGGCCGCGCTGCTGCTGTCGGCCTGGTACATGCCGATGGGCCTCGGGCCCGGGTCGCGCCGGATCGCCGCCACCGGGCGGCGCGCCTGGATCGGCTGGCTGGGCATGGGGCTGTTCTCCTCGCTGCTGGTGCTGACCGGGCTGCGCGACCTGGTCGTCGTGTCGGCCCGGGTCACCGAGATGCTGCAGCCCGGCGCCGTCCCCTGGGAGCCGCTGCTGCGCTGGAGCGCCCTGGCGGTGGTGGCGCTGGCCGCCGCCGACACGCTGCGCGGCTTCGCCAACGCCCGCCGCACCGCGCGGGTGGTGCGGGTGGACGTGCCGATCCCCGGGCTGCCCGCCGCGCTCGAAGGTTTCCGCATCGCGCAGATCAGCGACATCCACGTCGGCCCGACCATCCGGGGCGGCTACCTGAAGCGCATCGTCGACGCGGTCAACCGGCTGCAGGCCGACCTGGTGGCCATCACCGGCGACCTGGTCGACGGCAGCGTGCCCGAGCTGGCGGCCCATGTCGCGCCGCTGGCCGACCTCTCCTCGCGCCACGGCAGCTTCTTCGTCACCGGCAACCACGAGTATTACGCCGGCGCCCATGCCTGGATCGACGAGGTGCGGCGGCTGGGCGTGCGGGTGCTGCTCGACAGCCATGTGGTGCTGCGCCACGGTCCGGCGGACGGCGGCGGCGGCGAGGCGACGCTGGTGGTGGCCGGCGTCGCCGATTTCGGCGCGGCGCATTTCGACCCGTCCCACCGCAGCGATCCGCGCCAGGCCCTGGCGGGCGCGCCGCACGATGCCGGCCTGCGGCTGCTGCTGGCCCACCAGCCGCGCAGCGCTCCGGCGGCGGCCGACGCGGGCTTCGACCTGCAGCTGTCGGGCCACACGCACGGCGGCCAGTTCCTGCCGTGGAACCTGTTCGTGCCGCTGCAGCAGCCCTTCGTGGCCGGGCTGCACCGGCTGCGCGGCCTGTGGGTGTACGTGAGCCGGGGCACCGGCTACTGGGGGCCGCCCAAGCGCTTCGGCGCCCCGTCGGAGATCACGCTGCTGCGGCTGGTGCGCGGCTGAGCGCCCCGCGCCCGGACCGGGCCTAGAGGCGGCCGAGGAGCTCGGTCTTCTTGGCCGCGAATTCCTCGGCGCTCAGGATGCCCCGCGCCTGCAGGTCGGCGAGCTTCTCCAGCAGCGCCAGGATGCGTTCCGGATCGTGCAGGGCGGGCGTGGCCGGCGCCGCCGCCGACGCCGGGGGCGGCGGCACGGCCGTGTCGTGCCGCTGCGGCAGTCCCCGCATCGGGGCCTCCGGCGCCGGAGCGACCCGGGGCGGCGCCTCGGCGGGCAGACGGTCGCCCGCGGCGGGCGATGCCGGCGGAGGGTTCCCGGCGTCGGCATCGGCGCCGGAGGGATGCTCGGGCACCACCGGCAGCCGCGCCAGGTCCACCGTCCCGTGCTGGCTGGCGAACGCCAGGCCGGCGACGCCGCCCTGCTGCTGCGACACCCCGCCGATGCGGTGGCTGCCGGTGTCGTAGACGGTGCGGCGGCCGCCCGATTCGACCACCAGCCGCCGGGATTCCGGGAACCAGGCGTAGCGCATGCCGTCCTGCGCGCCAGAACTGGCCGGCTGCCCCAGCCCTGCGGGCCACCAGGCACCCTGCGGAGCCCGCGCGGCCAGCTCGCCGTCCCCCGGCATGCCCGAAGCGCCCGCAGGCCCTTCCCGGACGTCCTGCGCGGCCGCCTGGCGGTAGACGGCCGCCAGGTCGTCGCACAGCGCGGCCACCCGCCGCTGCAGCCGGCCCTCGAACATGGCCGAGACCATGGTCATGCCGCCCTGCATCCACTGGCCGGCCCCGCCGAACTCCGGATGGTCGAACTGCGCCATCCGGCCTTCGCCCCGCGCCAGGGCGCCCCAGAGGTGCTCCACCGCGTCCGGGCTGAAACCGTGCTGGCGGGCCACCGCATGGACCGCGTCGGCGACGGCGGCGGGCGACAGGAAGGAGGAGGAGGCGTCGGGCATGGCGATGGTCGGGAAAAGGCGGGAAGGGATCGGAGGCGGGGTCCCCGGTGCTTCCGCGAGGCCGGGATGCCGTGCCGCACCGAATATGCCTGCGTCCGGACCGCGGGGCGATACAGGATGTCTCGCCGCGATGTCAAGGCACAGCCCTGTGGATATTCGCTGGATAGCGGATATTCCCCGATAGGGATTGCCTATGCGGTGTAACAGGCCGGGAATGGGCGGTATTCGGCCCCTCGGATCGGAGCGGCTTGCGGACGGCATTTTCGCATGCCGTCGCCATCGGCGATGCCCGATCGGGAAACCGGGCCCGGCCGCCGGCTTCCGATATCGGCGCCCGCGGATGGCCTCCTGTATTTCCTTTATTCCAATTATTTTGAATAGTCGTAGTAGTAAGGACGGCCCGCCACTGTGGACAAGCCGGGATTCCCCCGTTCTGCCGCCGACATCGCGAATGGAGAAGGCTGTGCGCGCAACGGCATGGGCGCCGTGCTGTTTTGGGAACAACCGGGACAGCGGCCGATTTTCTGTGGATAAAGCGACGGTTCGCGAGAACTTATCCCCAGATTTACCGGAGCTGCGGCGCGGGCACTCCGAAATCGCGCGAAAAATCCGGCCGGGGCCGGATATTCGCGTCCAGAAATATGCACAGCCGCATATTGGAAAATCCGCCCGAAAAAATCGATCGGCCTCCGGCCGATACCGCTATCGGGCACGGGCCTGGGCGTGAAGAAGTCGCGATTGTCGTTGGTGCGCGGGCACTTGCATGCACGGACAGGCGCTGCGCGGCACCGGGTGGCCGCAGAGGCGGAAGGCGGGATAACTCCCGCCCGGCTCACCGGCCTGTGGGCAAGTGCGGGGTTGTCCCCGCGCTATCCACCGGAATTCCCATCGGGTCGCCAGGGTCCGGAACCGCATGGGGCGCGGCCTGCCGCAGGTCGTCCAGCCATGCGTCGTAGGCCGCCGCCCGGTCGGCCGGATCGGTCCGCAGCAGCGCCGCCGGATGCAGCGTCACCAGCACCGGGCGGCCCTGGCCGTCGCGCAGCCACCGGCCGCGCTCCCGCCGCACCGCCGCCGGGTGGCCGAGGACCGCGCGCGCTGCGGTGGCGCCCAGGGCCACGATGGCCGCGGGCTGCACCAGCCGCAGCTCGTCCTCCAGCCACGGGCGGCAGGCGGCGGCTTCCTGCGAGGAAGGCGACTGGTGGATGCGTCGGCGGCCCCGCGCCTCGAACTTGAAGTGTTTGACCGCATTGGTGAGGTAGAGCGCGTCGCGCTCCCAGCCCAGCGCGCGCAGCGCCCGGTCGAGCAGCTGCCCGGCCGGACCGACGAAGGGGCGTCCGCGCAGGTCCTCCTGATCGCCGGGCTGCTCGCCGACCAGCACCAGCCGCGCCCGCGCCGGGCCTTCGCCCGGCACGGCGCGGGTGGCGCAGGCGCCGATGGGGCAGTCGCGGCACCGCTCGACGGCGTCGCGCAGCGCGTCCAGGCCGTCCGGGCGCAGGAAGCGCAGCGGCGCGGTCGGCGGCGATGTGCCCGCCGGCGTGTCCCCGGGGTTGCGCGCAAGGGGGGCCGGGGAGGCCGGGGGCGCGAGCGAGGCGGGGGGGATGCGGCGCGCCGGGACCGTCGGGCCGTGCTCCAGCATGCGGCCGGTGCGCGCCGCCGCCTGCGTGGCCAGGGGCGCGATCAGCGCGGCTTCGGGCAGGTTGCGCCAGTAGCGGCGCGGCATCTCGCGCTGCATGGCCGCCAGCTTGAGCCGCGCGGGATTGAAGATGTGGGCGTAGTAGGTCAGCCAGAGCGCCTCGCCGGCATCGGCCGGCGGCGCGTCGCGCTTCGACGCGCCGGGGCCGAGGTCGAGCCGCGCGCCGTCCCAGCGCAGGCTGCGGTCGGGGGTGAGGATGGCCCAGCGCATGCCGGCGAAACGGCGCACGAAGAAGGGCGCCACCGCGGCCGCGATGTGGTGGACCGGCTCGAACCAGGCCACGTGCAGCAGGCCGTCGCCGTGCGCGATGGCGGCGGCGGTGCCCGGCGGATGCAGGGTGCGGAAGCGCACGAAGGCCTTCATCTTGTGCATGTCGCGGCGCACGGCGCGCGCCATGTGCAGCGCCTGCATCCGGTCCGGATCGAGCGGGTCGTGGCGCAGCCCGGGCTCGTGGACCAGCCGCCACAGCAGGCGGTAGAGCAGCCCGAAGCGTCCCGGGTCGCGGTGCAGCACCACCAGCCGGCACAGCAGCAGGAAGGCCGGCGGCACCCGGGCGGACGCCGGCAGCGGAAGGCCGTCCGCGGGACCGGCGGCGGTCGGCGCGGCGGACGCCGGCGCGGGCACGGCGTCGCCGACGGGATCGCCCAGCAGGTCGACCGCGAAGGGCGCGGGGGCCGGGCGGGCCCCGGCGTCCGCCGGCACCGCGCCGGCGGCCTCGGTCGCCAGGGCCGGGTCCGGGGCGGCGAACAGGTCCCGGGTCGCCGCCCCGGCCACATGCCATTGCACCTGCGCCGGCGCGACGCCGCGCCGCAGCAACGCGCGCGCTTCGCGGCGGAAGGCCTCCAGGTCGGTCTCGCCGGGCAGCAGGACGGCGGTCGGCTCCTGCGCGGCGGGCCGCACCGCCATGGCCGGGTGGTCCGGCGCGCGCCGCAGCGCGGCGGTTGGGCCGGGAAGGCGGATCGGTCGGTTCGGCATGGCGTCCTTTCAGCCGGATCGGCGCCGGGCGCGGGGCGGGGCGTCCGGGGCGCGGGGAACGGACGCCGCCATCGCAAGCACCGCCTCAGGCGGCGGCGAACAGGTCGCCCTGGGACGGCGCCGGCGCCAGGCGCCGCGCCAGCCGTTCGCTGTCGAGCAGGCTGCCGGGCCGGTGGCCGTCGGCCAGCACGAAGGGCAGGACCTTGGCGAGCGGGATGCGCATCCGGCCCAGGTCGTCGGCGTGCACCCGCCGCACCCGGCGCGCGGCCACCAGCTTGTCGACCGAGGTCACGCCCAGGCCGGGCACGCGCAGCAGCATCTCGCGCGGGGCGCGGTTGAGGTCCACCGGGAAGCGGCCGCGGTGCGCCAGCGCCCAGGCGAGCTTCGGGTCCATGTCGAGCGAGAGCATGGACCGGCCGGCCGCGTCCGCCGGCGGCGCGATCTCGTCGTGCCCGAAGCCGTAGAAGCGCATCAGCCAGTCGGCCTGGTAGAGCCGGTGCTCCCGCACCAGCGGCGCGGCGGTCAGCGGCAGGGCGGCGGGCGCGTCGGGGATCGGGCTGAAGGCCGAGGAGTAGACGCGCCGCAGCCGGTAGGCGCCGTAGAGGGTGGCGCTGGCCTGCAGGATGTCGCGGTCGTCGGCGGCGTCGGCGCCGACGATCATCTGGGTGCTCTGGCCGGCGGGCGCAAAGCGCGGGGCGGCCGCCCGGCGGGTGGTGGCGCGCGCGCCGGGCAGCGACACCGCCTGCGGCGCCCGCTGCGCGTCCCGGACGGCGCCCCGGGCGTCGTCGATGTGCAGCCGCATGCGGGCCATCGACCGGCGGATCGCCCCGCCGTCCTTGGCCGGCGCCAGCGCCTGCAGGCCGGCGGCGGTGGGCAGCTCGATGTTGATGCTGAGCCGGTCGGCGTAGCGCCCGGCGCGCTGCAGCAGGTCGGGCGCGGCGTCGGGGATGGTCTTGAGGTGGATGTAGCCGCGGAAGTCGTGGTCCTCGCGCAGCCGCCGGGCCACCTCGACCAGCTGCTCCATCGTGTAGTCGGGGCTCTGGATGATGCCGGACGACAGGAACAGGCCCTCGATGCAGTTGCGGCGGTAGAAGTCGAGCGTCAGCCGCACCACCTCGTCCACGCCGAAGCGCGCGCGCGGCACGTTGCTGCTGACCCGGTTGACGCAGTAGAGGCAGTCGTAGGTGCAGAAGTTGGTCAGCAGGATCTTGAGCAGCGAGATGCAGCGGCCGTCGGGCGCGTAGCTGTGGCAGATGCCGGCGCCCTCGGTCGAGCCGATGCCGCGCCCGCCGAGCGAATCGCGCTTGGCGGTGCCGCTCGACGCGCAGGACGCGTCGTATTTGGCCGCGTCCGCCAGGATGGCGAGCTTGCGGTGGAAGGCGAGGGGCACGGTGGTCGTAGTCACTGTATGAATATACAGTTAAAGCATGCCCCTGCCGGCGAGCGGGCCTTGCGCCCGCCGGGGCCGACGGCCCGACGGCCCGCCGGGGGCGGACGCTAGGTCGCGGCGGCGTCCGCAGCGTCGGGCGGCGCCGACTTGCGCCAGCGCAGCTCGATCGCGGCGAAGGCCAGCGCGGCCAGCACCAGCGGCACGAAGTAGTACAGCGCCCGGTAGGCCAGGATCGCCGCCAGCACCGCGTCCTCGGGGGCCGTGGCGGCGAGCACCCCGACCGCCACGGCTTCCAGCACGCCCAGGCCGGCCGGCACCCGCGACACCAGGCCCGCCACCGCGCCGAAGAGCATGGTCGCCAGCACCGCGGGGTAGGGCGCCTGCCGTTGCAGCAGCAGCCACACCATGCCCGACATCAGGGCCCAGTTCGCCGCCGACATCACGATCTGCAGCAGCGCGAGCGGCCAGCCGGGCAGCGGGAACCGGTGGCCGCGCACCTCCAGCGGCCGGCCGTGGCGCAGCGCGCACAGCGCCACGTAGCCGGCGGAAACCGCCGCCAGGACGATGCCCGCCCCGTGCAGCTGGGCCGCAGTCACCTGCCAGCCGTCGGGCAGGCGCGGCGTCCACAGCCAGAAGGCGATGCCCGCCAGCACGAAGTAGCCGACCCAGTTGGTGAGCATGCTGGTGCCGACGATCTGGCCGATCTGCCCGTGGTCCAGCCCGTGGCGGGAGTACAGCCGGTAGCGCGTGGCCACGCCGCCGATGAGCGAGCCGAGGTTGAGGGTGAAGGGGTAGCTGACGAGGGTGATGCCCAGCGTGGTGGGCGTCGGGAGGCGGTGCCCGCTGGCGCGCCGGCCGAAGAGGTCGAAGCTGGCGTAGAGCAGGTGGCTGCACAGGGACAGCCCGGCGGCGCCCAGCAGCACCGACGGCGGCAGCTCGCGCATCGTGCGCCAGACCGCGGCCCAGTCCACCGTGCGCGCCCGGTTCACCAGCACCCAGGCGACGGCGGCGAGGAAGGCGAGGGTGGCGATGCGCACCGCCCACGGCCACCAGGGGCGCTGCGCGATGCCGCGCAGGCGCCCCGGCAGGCCGCCGTGCGCCGGTTGCGCGGGCGGGGCGGCCGGCGCCGGGGGGGATGCGGTGGCGGGCATGGTCCGGTGCGGCGGTCGGAGGCGGGGCGGGAGGCGCGGGCCGGGCGCGGGGTCACGCGGCGGCCGTCGGCGGCCGGTCGCCGCCGTCGCCGCGGTCGAGCGCGGCCGGGGCCTGCTTCGGCGCGCGCGCCAGCTCGATCGTGGGCCGGTGCAGCGGCAGCCAGCCGACCCAGGTCGGGAACCAGCGCATCACGTGGAAGATGCAGTAGCTGCGCAGCCGCCGCAGGCCGTCCCAGCGGCTCTCGGGCAGGGCCTCGATCTGCTTGCAGCTGTGCTGCATCAGCGCGGCGAGCTTGCCGTGCAGCGTGGCGTTGAAATCGCGGTCGCGGATGAAGACGTTGGCCTCCAGGTTGAGCGACAGGCTCAGCGGGTCGAGGTTGCTCGACCCCACGGTGGACCATTCCTCGTCCACCAGCGCGACCTTGCCGTGCAGAGGCCGGTCGCAGTACTCGTAGATGCGCACGCCCGCGCGCAGCAGATGGTCGTAGAGCAGCTCGGCGGCGGTCTTGACGAT
>JAKOND010000305.1 GCA_022702125.1 Burkholderiaceae bacterium | reverse complement strand
CGCCGAAAGGTCAACTATGTCCGGGACGCTGCTGGAGAATTGCAGTACGTGTGGCTTTTGACGGATGCCGAAGCATCGCAGCCCCGTGCTTCCGGAGATGGCGGCGGTATCCTGTCATGGTTCGGGTTTTGACGGCATCGATCCACCATATCCAAAAATATCGCCCCTGAAGCGCTCCCGCTTGCACTGACGCGAGCAGTGGAATGGACCCGTGCGATTTTCCGGACTGCGGCTCGCGCGCTGTGGTGCAATGCCAACGATGCAAGCCCTTCCGGTCGACGAATCCTGCCGGAATAATACTTTCTGAGTATTCCGAAAACCGGTACGGCATTGCCAGTGCCGCCGGTTCGCTGCACGATCCAAAGGCCTCGGTGCGATGGAGACAGCGATGAACCTGCGGCTCGATTCGTGGATCCGATTCCTACGCATATTGCTCTTGATTGCGGCCCTGGAGATCGGCGCATGGGGCGTCTGGCACCTCGTGCGATAGGATGCTTTCGCTCTGACCATGCCAGATGTGCGCCGCTCTCTGCTCGCGGCTTCTCCATATGGCCGAGCACCGCAGGCTGGATGCGAGGCAGCCGAGGCTCCAGTTTCCAATCATCTTTTGACTACTTAAAGACTGCGATGCACCGGAGGCCATCGAGGGTGAACCTGCAAGAACCGCATCGATCCGATGTCCAGAAAATCAGGAATATTCCTACATTCCTTCACGCCCGGGCGAGGATCATCCGTACTCGATTGGTTGTGGACGACATTTCCCGGACTACTGATTTTTCAGTCCGTAAGTCGGATTAGCTCCTGTGCGGTTCCGTATTCGGAAAATTGAACCAAATTATCAATCGTCATTCATAAGTACCACGAATTGCCTCATGAGCGCATTGCGCGTCGCGCATGCTGGAATTACAATTTGCAATACTTAGAAAGATCGACGTGTCTCCCTCTTTTCTGACTTCCAGCGCCTTGCAGACGACCGGCACCCGCGACTGCTCGCAGCAACTGGGCTGTTCGGTCCTGTATGAAAAATTCGATCTTCTGACGGCATCGGGAATCGTGATCGACTGGTATGTGCGCAGTGCGCAGGCAGGCGATTTCAGCCGAGTGCTGCCCACGGACCTGGGCCATGCCTGCATGAACACGCTCATGCTCTGCCATGAGGCCCCGACGGAGCATTGCGACCTGGTGTCCGCACTGCTTTGTCCGTCGATGCCGCTCACCCTGCAGGAGTGCCTCCCCCATGTCTTGGCGCTGCGTGAATTCGCACGGCAGAGCCTGATGCTGATCGACCACGATCCAGCCTCCAACCTGGCCCATTGACTGAACCCGGTGCGCGATCCGCTACGCGATGCGGCAGCGCGCCTGCTACCGTCAGGGCAGGAATGCCGATAGGCGCTCCGACCCGGGAATACCGCGATCCGTCCATCCCATCGCAGGCTGCGCGCAACGCTCCGCCGATGCGCGGGGGATAATTTGGGGCTTACGCACGTACGATGCCCCCTATGACCCTCCCCCGTAAAGTCTTCATCAAAACCTTCGGCTGCCAGATGAACGAGTACGACTCGGACAAGATGGCCGACGTGCTGGGCGCGGCCCGGGGGTACGAGCCGACGCAGGACGCGGAGCAAGCGGACCTGATCCTGTTCAACACCTGTTCGGTGCGGGAGAAGGCCCAGGAGAAGGTGTTCGCCGAGCTGGGCCGCGTCAAGCACCTGAAGAAGAAGGGCGTGAAGATCGGCGTGGGCGGCTGCGTGGCCAGCCAGGAAGGCGCGGCCATCATCGCGCGCGCGCCCTACGTGGACGTGGTGTTCGGCCCGCAGACGCTGCACCGGCTGCCGGAGCTGCTGGACGCGCGCGAGCGGCTGGCGCGTCCGCAGGTCGACATCAGCTTCCCCGAGATCGAGAAGTTCGACCACCTGCCGCCGGCACGGGTGGACGGCGCGTCGGCCTTCGTGTCGATCATGGAAGGCTGCTCCAAGTACTGCAGCTACTGCGTGGTGCCCTATACCCGCGGCGAGGAGGTGAGCCGGCTGTTCGACGACGTGCTGGTCGAGATCGCCGGCCTGGCCGACCAGGGCGTCAAGGAAATCACGCTGCTGGGCCAGAACGTCAACGCCTACCGCGGCGCCATGGGCGGCACCCCGGAGATCGCCGACTTCGCCCTGCTGATCGAGTACGCGGCCGCCATTCCCGGCATCGAGCGCATCCGCTTCACCACCAGCCATCCGAACGAGTTCACGGCGCGCCTGGTGCAGGCATACGCCGAGGTTCCGCAACTGGTCAGCCACCTGCACCTGCCGGTGCAGCACGGTTCGGACCGCATCCTGATGGCGATGAAGCGCGGCTACACCGCGATGGAATACAAGAGCACGGTCCGCAAGCTGCGCGCCATCCGGCCGGAGCTGGCGATGAGCAGCGATTTCATCGTCGGCTTCCCCGGCGAGACCGACGACGACTTCCGGAAGATGATGGCGCTGGTGCGCGACGTGGGCTACGACACCTCGTTCAGCTTCATCTTCAGCCCGCGCCCCGGCACGCCGGCGGCCAGCCTGCGCGACGACACGCCGCATGCGGTCAAGCTGGCGCGGCTGCAGGAGCTGCAGGCAACCATCGAGGACAACGTGCGGGCGGTCAGCTTGTCGCGGGTCGGGACGGTGCAGCGCATCCTGGTCGAGGGGCCGTCGCGCCGCTCCACGCCCGAGGCACCGGAACTCATGGGCCGCACCGAATGCAACCGGGTGGTGGTGCTGCGGGGGCCGCAGCGGCTGGTCGGGCAGATGGCGGACGTGCGGATCACCGAACTGATGGGCCATTCGCTGCGCGGAGAAGTCCTGGCCCGGGGGTTCGACGACCCAGTCGGCTCCTCCGAAGCACGTCCGGCCGCCGTGGGAATGGTCGCCTGATGGCGGTGCCGCGGTTCTGGCCGTCGTTCCGCCAGCTGCTGCTGGTGTCCTTCCTGCTGATCGCCGCGCTGCTCGGCGGCATCGCGCTCAAGGCGGTATGGACCTTCGATGCGCTGATGCTGCAGAGCAGCGGGTTCGCCCGCAGCGCGCTCAACCTCAACGGCTCGGTGCAGGCGCTGTCCGAACGCAGCGCCACGATGGAACGGGCCGCGCGCCAGTCGCTGATCCTCAACGATGCGGTGCTGCGGCGCCGGTTCGCCGAAGCCGGCCAGGAGGCCGCGCAGGCGCTGGAGCGCCTCGGCCAGGCCGCGCCTGCCGCGCTGGCGGCCGACTGGCAGGCGCGGCGCGGCGCCATCGACCGCCTGATGGCCGGGCCGCCGGAGACGGCGCTCGACCGCGAGCGCGCGGTGGCCGCCGAATTCCGGGAACTGGACGCGGTCAACACCGCGCTGGCGCAGGACATCCAGCGCGGCATCGAGAAGCGCAATGCCGACCTGAACGCCGAACTCGACGCCAGCCGCATGCAGCTGATGCGCCATGTCGTCGCCGCCATCGCCCTGGCGGTGCTGCTGGCCATTGGCCTGGGCGTGCTGCTGGCGCGGCCCTTCAAGCGCATCGAGCGCGCCATCGACGGCCTGGGCGAGAACCGGCTCGACCTGCCGATCGAGATCCGCGGCCCGTCGGACGTGCGCGAGGTCGGCCAGCGGCTGGACTGGCTGCGGCTGCGGCTGACCGAGCTGGACGCGGACAAGGCCCGTTTCCTGCGCCACATCTCGCACGAACTCAAGACCCCGCTGGCGGCGATGCACGAAGGCGTGTCGCTCCTGGAGGACGGCGTCACCGGCGACCTGACCGAGGGCCAGCGCGAGGTCACCCGCATCCTGCGCGACAACACCCGCATGCTGCAGGAGCAGATCGAGGCGCTGCTGCGCTTCAACGCGGCGGCTTTCGAGGCCCGGCAGCTGCGGCGCCAGCCGACCGCGCTGCTGCAGCTGCTCGAGGACCAGGTTGAGATGCAACGGCTGCAATGGCAGGCCCAGGCCCTGCGGGTCCGGGTGGCCGGCGAGCCGCTCACGCTGCAGATCGATGCCGAGAAGATGGCGACGGTGGTCGGCAACCTGCTGTCCAACGCCATCCGCTTCTCGCCGCGCGAGGGCGCCATCACGCTGGAGGTGGCGCGCGATGGCACCATGGCGCGCATCGACATCCAGGACGACGGGCCCGGCGTGGCCGAGCACGACCAGGCGCGCATCTTCGAGCCCTTCTACCGCGGTCAGCGCCAGCCGGCGTCGGCCGCCAAGGGCACCGGCGTCGGCCTGTCCATCGTGCAAGAATACGTGGCTGCCCACGGGGGCCGGGTCGAGATCCTGCCGGCAGGCCATGCCGAAAGCCGGGGGACCGGTGCCCATTTCCGCATCCGCCTGCCCCATGTCGCCTAGCCGTTCCCGACCTTCCTTCGCCCCGCCGCTGGCGGCACTGCTGGCGGCGGCCCTGTTGCAGGCCTGCGCGCTGCCGCCGCATCCGCAGGAAGCCGCCACGTCCGCCGGAACGGCCCCCGCTGCGCGCGCGCCCGTGCCGATCGTGGATGTCCGGGTCGCGCCGGAGTCCCCACCCGCCGCCGCGCCCCCCGAAACCGAAGCCGTCGCGCCCGGCCGCGAACCGGTGCTGCGCCTGCTGGACTTCGCCGACCGGGCGCGCACCCTGGCGCCCTCCGAACTGCAGGCCACCATCGCCCGTCTCGCCGAGATCCCGGACATCCAGCGCACGCCGCTGCAGGAAGCCAAGCTGGCGATCACGCTCGGCCAGACGCGCTCGCCCGCCGACATCGGCAAGGCCCTGGCCGTGCTGCAGCGACTGCAGGCCAACGGCTCGGACGACGCGCGCCGGCTGCATCCCTTCGCCCGCCTGCTGGCTGCCCGCTACAACGAGCAGAAGCGCGCCGACGACCAGAGCGACCGGCTGGGGCAGCAGCTGCGCGACAGCCAGCGCCGCATCGACCAGCTCAACGAACGGCTCGAAGCCATGCGCGCGATCGAACGCAGCCTGGCGCCGCGCCCGTCCTCGCTGCTGGGCCGTCCGGCCCCCACCGCCGTGCACGCGGGCACCGAATCCCGCGTGCCCTCCGTTCCCTGAATCCGGCGGGCGCCGCCTGCGGCACGCAGCGCAGGCTCCGCCGGCCACCGACCGCCCCGTGCCCATGAGCCCTGCCGCCTCCCCGCCCGCCTCCGGCGGCGCCCCGTCCCCCGCCGCCTCGGCGAAGCCGCACCTTCTGGTGGTCGACGACGACGCCGACATGCTGCGCCTGCTGTCGCTGCGGCTCACCGGCGCCGGCTACCGGGTGACCGCCGTCACCTCGGCCGAGACCGCGCTCAACCAGCTCGAGATCGAGCGGCCGCAGCTGGTGCTCTCCGACGTGCAGCTGCCGGGCAAGGACGGCCTGGCGCTGTTCGACACGGTGCGCGAGCGCCATCCTTCGCTGCCGGTGATCCTGCTGACCGCGCACGGCACCATCCCCGACGCGGTCGAGGCCACGGCCCGCGGCGTCTTCACCTACCTGACCAAGCCCTTCGAGGCGCGCGAACTGCTCGACAAGATCGCCCAGGCGCTCGCGCTGTCGGCCCCGGCGGCGCCGGCCTCGTCGCAGGCCGACGAGCCCTGGCGCGCCGAGATCGTCAGCCGGTCGGCCCGCATGGCCGAGGTGCTGGCCGAGGCCCGGATGATCGCCCGCTCCGACGCCAGCGTGCTGCTGCGCGGCGACAGCGGCGCCGGCAAGGAATTGCTGGCGCGCGCCATCCACCGGGCCAGCCCGCGGGCGAAGAAGCCCTTCGTCGCGGTCAACTGCGGCGCCATTCCCGAGAACCTGCTGGAGTCCGAGCTGTTCGGCCACATGAAGGGTGCCTTCACCGATGCCCACGCCAACCACAAGGGCCTGTTCCAGGCGGCCGACGGCGGCACCCTGCTGCTCGACGAGATCGGCGACATGCCGCCGGCGCTGCAGGTCAAGCTGCTGCGGGTGCTGCAGGAGCGCGCGGTGCGCCCGCTGGGGTCGAGCCAGTCGATCCCGGTGGACGTGCGCATCGTCTCGGCCACCCACCGCGACCTGGACGCCGCGATGCAGGCCGGCCAGTTCCGCGAGGACCTGTACTACCGGCTCAACGTGGTCACGCTCACCCTGCCGACGCTGGCCGAGCGGCGCGAGGACATCCCGCTGCTGGCCAACCATTTCCTGCACAAGCTGGCCGGCAAGTACCAGAAGCGGTTGTCGGGCTTCGCGCCGGAAGCCACCAAGGCCCTGACCGCCGCCGCCTGGCCGGGCAACGTGCGCCAGCTCTACAACGTGGTCGAGCAGGTCTGCGCCCTGTCGACCACCCCGCTGGTGCCGCTCGCGCTGGTGCAGCGGGCGCTGCGCACGCCCTCGGTCGAGGTGCTGAACTACGCCGACGCCAAGCAGAAGTTCGAGCGGGAGTACCTGGTCAACCTGCTCAAGCTTACCGACGGCAACGTGGCCGACGCGGCCCGCCTCGCCGACCGCAACCGGACCGAGTTCTACCGCCTGCTGCAGAAGCATGCGCTGACGCCGGGGCAGTTCAAATCCGACGGTGTCGCCGGCCCCGCGGACGTTGTCGCCGAATAGGGACACCTGCAAGTCGTTGATTTGCAATGAATCCCCGGCGCCTCGAATGAATCCTGTCGCTGAATGGCGACAAAAACAGGGGTTTTCCCGAGGTTTTCGCCACCCGTTCGCGAAAGCAGGTTGATTTCTCTCGCAAGTGATTGATTGGAAAGCATTTTCTACGTTGGCATGGGGTTTGCACTGATCCCTGCATGCAACCGCTTTCCTCCCTTTCGAACACCTGTGAGAGCAACATGGAACAACTTCGCGACGACGCCGCCGTTTCGACGCAGCCGCCGGTGACTGCCGACAAGCCATCTTCCGCCCGTGTTGTTTCCCTCGCACGCCAGCGCAGCCTGCTGCGCGAGGAACGCCATCCCAACGCGGTCACCGCGCCGCCCCTGAACCGAGGCTCCATGGCGCCCCTGCCCTGGCGTGGCTTCTGGAACAGCGTCGGCACCTCGCTGCTGATGACCCTGCCCGGCTCCAGGGGCAAGACCGCGACCGCAGCCGCCCAGGCGACCGAAGCCTGGCAACAGGCCGCTGCCCGCCGCCGCAACGTCTTCCTGCTGATCACGCTGCTGACCACGGCGCTGGCCACCACGCTCTTCGCCAGCGTCCAGCCCGAGTACGACAGCAACTGGCTCCAGTACGGCCAGCTGGTGCTGTTCGCGCTGCTGTCGGCCTGGGTCGTGACCGGCTTCACCACCGCGCTGATGGGCTTCTGGGTGACCCTGTTCGGCGACAAGCACACCGTCTCGGTCCGCGAGGTCGAAGGCCATGCGATGAACCCCGAGGCCCGCACCGCGATCATCATGCCGATCTGCAACGAAGACGTCGCCACCGTCTTCGCCGGCCTGCGCGCCACCTGCGAATCGGTCGCCGCCACCGGCAACGCCCAGGTCTTCGACGTGTTCGTGCTGTCGGACAGCTACAACCCCGAGATCGCCCGCGCCGAGCGCGCCGCCTGGGAAGACCTGCGCGCCGCGCTGGCCGCCAACCCGGACCAGCCGCAGGTCGAGGTCTACTACCGCCTGCGCACCCGCCGCAGCCACCGCAAGGCCGGCAACGTGGCCGACTTCTGCCGCCGCTGGGGCAAGGACTACCGGTACATGGTGGTGCTCGACGCCGACAGCGTGATGAGCGGCGACTGCCTGTCCAACATGGTCAAGCTGATGGAAGCCCGCCCGCAGGCCGGCATCATCCAGACCGCCACCCAGGCCATCGGCCACGCCACCCTGCATGCCCGCTCGCAGCAGTTCGCCTCGCGCATGACCGGCCGCCTGTTCACCCTGGGCATGCAGTTCTGGCAGCTCGGCGAGTCGCACTACTGGGGCCATAACGCCATCATCCGCGTCGAGCCTTTCATGAAGCACTGCGCGCTGGCCCCGATCAAGGGCACCGGCGGCATGTCGGGCGGCATCATGTCGCACGACTTCGTCGAGGCCGCGCTGATGCGCCGCGCCGGCTACCACGTGTGGCTGTGCGCCGACCTGGTCGGCAGCTACGAGCAG
>JAKOND010000283.1 GCA_022702125.1 Burkholderiaceae bacterium | reverse complement strand
GCTAGACTGGAAAATGCACTGCTGCAGGTGTGCAAGAGCCAAAACGAAGCAATATCGCCAGATCGGAACTCGATAACGTGTTTAGACGGTTCGCGATGAGAGCCATACAGGGCATCGACCTTTGCCTGCAAAATATCAAGCAAGCGACGAAGCAGTGATTGCAGAAAAGGCGCGGCTGAAAGCGACATGGCGGGAGGCATGAACTGGGTGTCCAACGCAAATCCATTGGCCGCCTGCCGGTGCAGTCGCAGGAGTGGCATCGTGACCAGATGCTCGCGGGGTTCGAGGTCGCTGACCAAACGCAAGCGGCGTTGCAGGGTCGGCACGTCTGCCTGAACTGCCGAAGTGAACCAATCGACGGACATTTCGTTGCGCATCAAATAGCGCGATCCAGCCTTGGCTTCCTCTCCGGGCAATGCGAAGTTGTGTCCTGCTGGCCGTAATGGCGCAAGCGCGAGATGAAAGACCACCTCTGATGTCCCAGCAGGAATGCCGGAAAGAGAAATCGTGTCGGGCAAATTGTCGATTTCAGGAGCCAAACAAGAATCGCCGTCCGGCAGCACTGCCTGCAGATTCAGAATACGCAGATTGCCCGTTGTCAAGGCGTCCAAATCGATCTTCAGGCGTCGTAGCCCCCAACTGTAAGGGTGCATAGCACGTGCCATGTCTGCTTGACGCCATTCGTGATATGCATCTTGACGCTGAAAATGCTGAGGACGAAGCATGAGCCCTTCACCCCAAAGTACCTTAGAAGATCGAATCAATTGATTTCTCGTTTCTTGATGAGTTGGTGGTTTTCTTAGATTGATCGATGGCTTGCTCTGAATAGGGAGCTACAGACAACTATGAAACAGAACACCGAACGCCAGCCACGCGCAGCAATTCTGAAGATGCGCCAAGTGCTTGTCCTGTAGAAATGCTTAATGCGCACGCGTGAAATCCAAGGGTTATTCCGGATTTAGAAGCGGAATTTGTTTCGAAGACAAAGCGCCAACGGTTTTCGGCAGGATTGCGAAACAATGCAACCACTGCAAAATAAGGTGCGCTTTGATTCACTGATTCTATGACTTCGTAAGCTTTCCCTGGGGTCAAGACTACCTCATGAACTTCGACGATATCGGAAGCAAAAGAGGAAGACTCATCTGGGGCTAGAAAATCCCTATAAGGGGCGTTTTCGAAAGATTCCCTATTTCTTAATTTATAGATTTTTGTGATGACCGAAAGCGAGCGCCCATTCGCATCAGTATTCAAAGTGCTACCAGCATGCATGCGTAGAATGATTTTTCTATTAGGCGGCGAAGGCGTCTTCAGTTCTTCATAAGCAACGCCATCGAGTAAGCTTGTTTGAGTCGGGGATCGTTGTAGCCCTATGGAGTTAAGGGTTTTGTCTAAGAAACCCGAGCGATCACCTATAGAGCTACAACCGCTGACCGAAATGTATGAGAGGATGATTAAAAGACGGATGGGACGAAAGAAAAATTCCCTGCCCAGCGGTAATTCTGCATTCATATACCTATCTGAAGTTGCTGTATTTAAGAATCTATTCATGCCTATGGAGACATCTAAATGAGGGCGCTGTCTCAGCAGGTCCAACTAAATTATCGCAAAATATGGACGTTGACAACCATGGATGTATAAAATAGTGATTGTGCATCCGATAAGGTGAATGGATCCGCCATAAACTATAGCGTTCTAGTCCTGTACATGTGTAGCAGTATCATTTCAACGAAAAAACTGTTGAAATATTTAACAGGTTTCACATGCAAATGAAGCAACATTTTGATTGATGTGAAAATATACTCTTGAGATTCGATAGGATGAATGCAAAAATGATGATGCCTTATTCCCGCCAGATAGGAGCTGGTCGAGCATCTTTGGCAATGTCTCGTATCTTTCTGATTTTTGGATTACTAGTATTGACGGCTTGCTCATCTGTGCCAAAATCAGATGCACTGCAAAATGCGCCTGCTACGGTTTCGATGGAGGAATGGATGAGTCGTGGTACTGCTGCGGCCCAATCAGGATATTCAGCAAAGGCTCGTGAAGCTTGGCGATCTGCAGCACAAAATTATCCAGCAGCGAAACAACCGTGGCTCAAGATTTCCGAAGACTACTTCAATACAGGAGATTACGGAAATGCGGTAATTGCAGCCCAGGAAGCATTGCAGCGTGAACCGTATGATCGCTTTGCCAACAGCATTATTGCTGTTAGTGGATTACGTCTTGCAGCAAGTTCATTGAAAGTGTTGCGAGATGAAAATAATTATGCGGTAGGTTCTCGTGAAGAAGCGATTGACTTGACTCGGACATTGCGGGATGCATTGGGCGAATCAGCTTTGATTCCACAGGGCGAATTGCAAAAGCGTGTTAAGCGTCCGATGCGGATGGGTCAGGCCGGTACAGAACCAGTGGCAGTACATCCCGCAGTAAAGCCTGTGGCACAACCAAATGTTTCGGATATCCAGTCATCAAAAAATCCGCTTGACAAGCTAAGGTAGGTACGGCTATCAGGCATCTTCCATAGGTCCTGAGGCGGCTTGAATGCTGCATCGCAGGATTTCAGTAAATGTTTTGAGATATTTAATATGGCTACGAAAAATAGTGTGCAAAACCGACTGGGAAAAGTGCGGCCACCACGGGTTCACTTGACCTATGATGTTCAAGTAGGTGATGCCGTTGAACAAAAAGAATTGCCTTTCGTAGTAGGTGTGTTAGGCGACTTTTCAGGGCAGCCGGATGCCGACAAACCTCTGCGCAAATTGAAAGATCGCAAGTTTGTCAATATCGATCTAGACAATTTTGATGATGTGCTGAATGGCATTGCGCCGAAATTAAGCTATCGTGTGAAAAACAAAATTGCACCCCAAGGCGGGGATTTTGCTGTCAATCTCGAATTCAAATCGACAGATGATTTCCGGCCTGAATTTGTTGTTCAGCAAATTGAGCCTTTGCGTAAGCTAGTCGAGGCGCGAACTCGCCTTTCAGACCTGCGTAACAAGCTGGCTGGAAACGAAAAACTTGACGATCTATTGTCTGAAGTGCTTTCCAGCACGGAAAAACTTACACGTCTCAATGCAGAATCGAAGTAGCAGACCATGACTATAAAGAATGCTTCGATGGTTTCAGTGTTGCAGGTTCAGACTGGCGAAAGCGGTTTATTGGATCAAATCATTGAACAAAGCAAAATTGCGCGCTCAGATGCAGAGCACCTCCGTGCAAAAGACATAATTTCTGAACTTGTTCGCGAGGTGATGCAGGGTACGGTAGTGGCATCCGAGAACCTCAGCGTTGCCCTAGATGCTAGGGTGGCTGAAATCGATCACTTGATTTCAGAGCAACTCAATGAAATCATACATCATGAGTGTTTCCAGAAGCTTGAATCAAGCTGGACCGGCTTGCGCTACCTTTGCAAACAAACATCTACCAATTCCGGAATGAAGATAAAAATCTTCAATACCCAGAGAAAAGAACTGGTGAAAGATTTTCGATCGGCCATCGATTTCGATCAGAGTGCTCTGTTTCGAAAAGTTTATGAAGAAGAGTTTGGCACATTTGGTGGTGCACCATTTGGCGCACTGATCGGTGACTTTGAGATCTCACGTCAGCCAGAGGATATGTATTTCATCGAACAGATGAGTCACGTCGCTGCTGCTGCGCACGCTCCGTTCATTGCAGCCGCTTCACCAGAACTTTTCGGTTTGGAATCTTATCAGGATCTGAATAAGCCACACGATCTTTCGAAAATATTCGATACTGTAGATTATGCGAAATGGCACTCTTTCCGCGAATCAGAAGATTCGCGTTATGTGGGTCTGGTATTGCCGCGATTTTTGGGTCGTTTACCGTTCAATCCGAAGAATGGAACTGCAATAGATTCCTTTAACTTCGTTGAAAATGTTGACGGTACGGATCATTCTAAATATCTTTGGGTCAATGCTGCCTATGCCTTGGGTGCGAGACTCACTGCAGCTTTTGAAAACTACGGCTGGTGTGCTGCCATCCGTGGTGTGGAAGGAGGTGGTTTGGTAGAGGATCTGCCAACCCATACATTCAAGACTGACGAAGGCGAAACTGCACTCAAGTGTCCTACCGAGGTGGCTGTTACTGATCGCCGCGAAAAGGAATTAAGCGATCTGGGTTTTATGCCGTTGGTACATTGTAAGAATACCGACTATGCTGCTTTTTTTGGCGCTCAATCTGCGCAAAAGGCGAAGAAGTACGATTCCGATGCTGCAAACGCTAACGCGGCATTGTCTTCGCAATTGCAGTACATATTCAGTATTTGTCGTATTGCACACTATCTTAAAGCCTTGATGCGCGATAAAGTAGGAAGCTTTGCATCAGCCCAAAATGTGGAGGAACATTTGAATCGTTGGATTCGGCAGTACGTAGTGGAGGACGATAATGCAACACAGGATACCAAGGCCGCATATCCCCTGCGGCAAGCCAGTGTTCATGTTTCGGAAATTCCTGGTAGACCAGGCGTATATCGTGCTATTTCATTTATTCGTCCTCATTTTCAACTCGATGAGCTTTCGGTATCTCTGCGTTTGGTTGCCGAACTTCCTGGTGCTCAATGAAAATATATAAAATAGATTCGAGATGTAATGATTATTTAATAAATTCCAATCAAAATCATTTAACTACCAAGGGGAATTCTACGTGAAAGATATTTATCTCAAGTTCGAAGGTGCAAACGAGCTCCAGGGTGATAGCACCGACACTAAGCATGCGAATGAAATCGAGATTTCATCGTTCAGTCATACGCTAAGTCAACCGAAGTCGTCGAGTGCGTCATCGGCGGGTGGCCATACTGCTGAGCGTACTGAGCATGGTGAGATCATCATGCTAAAAGACATCGATAAAGCAACGCCCAAGCTCAATCGCGCTAGTTCGGCAGGCACGGTTTATCCAAAGGTAACGATAACTTTTTACCGCGCTTACGGCGGATCGAATTCGACTTCGACTTCTCAAACGCGCGTTGATTATTATAAAATCGTTCTAGAAGATGTCGTTATTTCTTCTTCGAGTGTGGTAGTGGCTCAGGGCGAATTGCCAACGCAAACCTTTGGCTTGAAATACGGAAAGATTACTTGGGAATACAAGCATCACAAGATGGACGGCTCTTCTACGTCAACGGGTATTGCTGGATGGGATTTGCGAAAAAATATCGCAGTCTGAGATTGGAGTTCTGATTGCTGCAGAAGCTATGGCCTGTCATGCTTCAGCATCTGCAGCTATTTAGGAGCGGCATGTTGCTATTTTTCTCAATTGCTGCACGTATGGATTTTTTCGCTCCTTCATTGCTCGATAAGTTACTGGCGACTAAGGTGGATACGACTGGCCGAGGTATGGTGGTGCATATGGATATCGAGCAAGTCAAGGAATCTGTCGCACGCGATATCGAGACACTTCTTAATACGCGTCCCGGTTTCGAGCCGGCGGATATGTGGCGTTACCCCCAAGCTGCGCATTCGATGCTGACGTTCGGGCTTGCGGACATCACGTCGCTCAGCATGGCCAGCGACCGTGATCGGCTGCGTATCACAGAGGCAATCCGGTGCTCGCTTGCCGACCATGAACAACGCCTTGTGCAGGTGGAAGTCTCGGTCAACGAGACAGCGATGGTGGGCAGCGGGTTGCGTTTTGCGATTCGGGCAAAACTGAGGCTTGCGCCGACTTCCGAGCCGGTAACTTTCGATGCAGTGCTGCATCCCGGCTCGAATCGATACGCGGTCACACGTGGCCACATTCGCACGATGTCCTCCGCCAGGTAAAGATTGCATGCAGGATCTATTGCCACATTACGAGCGGGAGCTATCGTTCCTGCGTTCGCATGCCGAAGAATTCAGTCGACGGTATCCGCGCATCGCAGGACGTTTGGCGGTGTCTGGCGAGGTGCTTCAGGATCCGCACGTCGAACGAATGATCCAGGCGTTCGCACTACTGAGTTCCCGTATCCACAAGCGGCTGGACGACGATTTCCCTTTGTTTGCTGAATCGTTTCTTGAACTGCTCTATCCCCATTATTTGCGGCCCTTGCCGTCGAGTTCGATTGCTTGCTTCGATCCCGGCAGTGACGGCCTGCAACTCGGACGCACAGTACTGGTTCCGCGGGGCACAGGTCTGCATACCCGAATGGTGCGAGGCGTTGCATGCCGCTTCCAAACGACAAGCGTTGCACAGCTGCTGCCCGTTCGTCTCGTCTCCGTAGGATTCCGCGGAACAGCATCCGCTCCAACAGGCACCGATGTGCCACGGCAGGCGATCGCCACCTTATCTCTGCAGTTTGAACTCAGCTCGCTGCAGGCAAGCTGGGCCACCTTGGATGCCGAACATATTCGCCTGTTCATCGACGGCGATCCGTCGCTAGTGACGGCGTTGCGCGAGACGCTGACCAGCCGAGTCCTGGCAACTATGGTGCAGACTGCGCAGATCGGGGCTTGGCACGTAGATACCGCCAATAAGCCGCGCATCGTTGGTTTCCAAGAAGATGAGGCACTGATCGATGGTGATGCACGTTCGCATGGTGCCTATTGCCTGCTTGCCGAATATTTCTCGTTCCCGGAGAAATTCAATTTCATCGATCTGCCGCTTTCCGCCGCTGCGCGGCAATGCACTACCCGTATCTTGAGCCTGCATCTCGCCTTGGGCAGTTCGCGAAATGGCGACGACGATGCGCGGTTGTTGGAGGTGGTAAGTGCGGCTAATCTGCTGATGGGCTGTGCGCCGGTTACGAACCTTTTCGCAACGCGGGCGGACCCCATCCGTATCACGCAGGCCACTACGGTGTATCCGGTGCTGCCGGATGGACGTCGCGCGTTTGGCCATGAGGTCTACGCGATCGACCGTGTCTACCAGGTTCACCAGACGGCCCAGGGAGAATCGATCCAGTCGTTCAAGCCCTTCTATTCGTTGCAGCATGACGATCTGCTGCGTGATGGAGAGGGCGTGGGACGCTACTGGTTCTCGCAACGCAATGCCTCGGAGAATCTGAGCCCAGGCTATGAGACCGAACTGGGCCTCGTCGATCTCGATTTCAATCCCAGCCTGCCCCAGACCGATACCCTGTCCGTCGACGTCCGTGCGACCAACCGCGATCTGCCGTGCCGGATGAGCATCAGTAATCCGGGCGGCGACCTGTTCACGGAAGGGGGCGGTGTCTGGCGTGAGATTCGCATGCTGCGCAAACCTACGCCGCCGTACCGTATCGAGCCGGGGAAGGGCGTGGTGTGGCGTCTGATATCCCAACTCTCACTGAACCATCTCTCGCTCTCCGACAGCGGCATCGATGGGTTGAAGGAGATGCTCAGGCTCTACGACCTGCCGCGCAGTGCGACGAATCAGCGGCTGATCGACGGCATGGTCGCGATCGACTACAAGCCGGTCCACGCTTTCCTGGGCGGCGAGCCATTCGCGACCCTGGTCCGAGGAACCGAGATTCGCTTGTCGGTCGATCCGCAAAGCTTTGTGGGCACAGGGCTGCATCTGTTCGCAGAAGTCCTGAGTCGTTTTTTTGCCCTCTATGTGCACATCAACCATTTCACACAACTCAAGCTGATGTCGGTGCAGTCCGGAGAGGTGCTGGTCGCCTGTCCGCGCCGAAGCGGGAAACACGCATTGCTATGAGCGAGCCTGCATCGGTATCGAAAGATGAAGCATCTGCAATCGGCCAGGTTTCAGAACCTGTATGCGTGCCTCGGGAGGAACAGGCACTCGATCCGAGTCCGATCGAACGGCTGCTCGACGAGCCGCACCGTTTCGAGTTTCATCAAGCAGTCCGCCTGTTGCAGGGTTTGCAACGGTGTCTGTCCCATGATGCATCTCCGGTGCTACGTTTTCGGAACACGCTTTCGTTGTCGTTCCCGCCCAGCGAAATCATAGGAATCGACATCACGGCCCGATCCTCCGGGTCATCTGATGAAGCGCTGGCGGACGGCAGTGCATCGCGCAAGCCCCCGGATCTCGAGCGTATCGAAATCACACCTGCCTTCATGGGGCTGCTAGGCGCAATGGGTGCATTGCCATTGGCCTATACCGAGCAGTTCGCCCAACGCGAGTCGCATGGACGCGACGGTACCGCAAGGGCTTTTCTGGACATCTTTCAGCATCGCGCGGTTTCCCTGTTCCACGACGCGTGGCGCAAACACCGCATGCCGCTGCAGTTCGAAGCCGAACGTCGCGAGCGCTACCTGCCGCTGGTCTTGAGCCTGATCGGATTAGGCGAGCCGTCGCTTCGTCGGCGATTGCATGCCGATCGGGGCGGCGTGGCCGATGCTGCCTTGGCCTATTACGCAGGACTGTTGCAGCGACGCGCCACCAGCGCAGACCACTTGCAGAAGGTGCTGGCCGACTATTTCGGCGTGCCGGTGCGGGTTGCGCAGTTCATCGGGCGGTGGTTCGAACTGGACGACGATTGCCAAGTCACCTTGGGTGGATGTGGAGCGGAACTCGGGCGCAATACCGTGTTGGGACCGCGTGTCTGGCAACGGGACCTCTGCGCGCGCATCGGGATCGGTCCGATGACACGCGCGCAGCACCGGAGGTTCTTGCCGGGTGGCCCTGCGGCACTTGCCTTGCACGAACTGTTGAGCCTGGTGAACGGCGTCGGCATCGAGTACGAGGTATGCCTGGGGTTGCGAGCTGCCGATATCGCAGGCATCAGGCTGGGCAGTCCCGAGCCTGCCGATGGCGGTGCATGCCTCGGCTGGGACACCTATCTCATCTCCGGAACCTGCGGTGAAGACCGTGAGGACGCAGCCTACAAGCTCCATTCATTGGCGGCATGAGCGGTCACTACCGATTTTTACGAACGTCTCCGACGATCCATCCATGAGCACCAGCCTGAAAACGCTCGTTTCCAAACTCGACGACACCTGCCGCATCGCTGCCGAGCGCGCCGCCGCCATCACCATGGCCCGCGGCCACCACGAGGTCGATATCGAGCACATGCTGTTGGCCCTGCTGGAAGTCCACCGTTCCGATTTCGGCGTGCTGTGTTTTCGGTTCGAGGTGTCCATTTCAGAGCTGCAACGCGATATCGAACGTGAAATGCAGGGATTCAAGGCTGGCAATACCCGCACACCGGTATTCAGCGTCCGCCTGCCGACCCTGTTCCGGAATGCCTGGCTGATTGCTTCGATCGATGCCCATGATGCCCGGATTCGCAGCGCGCACCTTCTGCTGGCATTGCTGACCGAACCAGGCCTGGCGCAGATCGCGCACCGCACCAGTCCGTTGTTCGGGCGATTCGATGTGGAACAGCTGAAGCACAGGCTGGATGAACTGACGCAGGGCTCGTGCGAGGCACGCCAGTCGCTACCGGAAGCGCCGATGCCGCATGGCGAAGACGACATAACGCAAGGGCACGCCGGATCCGTCGTGCGCGTTCGGACTCCGGCGCTGGATCAATTCACCACCGATCTCACGCAGCGGGCACGCGAAGGAAAGATCGATCCGGTGATTGGCCGCGAAGCCGAAATTCGCCAGGCCATCGACATCCTGATGCGCCGTCGCCAGAACAACCCCATCCTGACCGGCGAAGCGGGCGTCGGCAAGACCGCGGTGGTCGAGGGCCTGGCGCTACGCATTGCCGCAGGCGAGGTGCCCGCGCCGCTGCAAGGCGTGGCCTTGCATGCGCTCGACCTGGGGCTGCTGCAGGCCGGCGCCAGCGTGAAGGGCGAGTTCGAGAACCGACTGAAGAATGTGATCGACGAGGTCAAGAAGAGTCCGCATCCGGTGGTACTGTTCATCGACGAGGCCCATGCCATGATCGGCGCCGGAGGCCAGGCAGGTCAGAACGATGCGGCCCATCTGCTCAAGCCGGCATTGGCCCGTGGCGAACTGCGCACCGTTGCAGCCACCACCTGGAGCGAGTACAAGAAGTATTTCGAGAAAGACGCGGCGCTCGCCCGTCGGTTCCAGGTCGTCAAGATCGAAGAGCCCACCGAGCCTTTGGCTGCGGCCATGCTGCGCGGCATGGCGCCTTTGATGGAGCGGCACTTCGGGATTCGCATCCGGGACGAGGCCATCACCGAAGCGGTGCGCCTGTCGGCCCGCTACATCACGGGGCGTCAGTTGCCGGACAAGGCGATCAGCGTGCTCGACACGGCCTGCGCCAAGGTCGCACTCGGCCAGGCGGCCACGCCGGCCGTGATCGAGGATCTGCAAAAACACCTGGAGCGCCTGGATGCGGAGGTGCGCAGCCTGGAGCGCGAGGCGGCCGGCGGCCCGGTGCATGCGCAGCGTCTCCGGGCGCTTGCGGCGGAACGCGACGATGTCCGCACACGCATGGAAGTACTGGGTGGCCGCCATGCTTCCGAACGCGCGCTGGTCGCTGAGGTGCGAGCCTTGCGTGCCGCGCTAGAAAGCGATGGCGGCCAGACGGCCGACCTGCGCATCGAGCTTGAGCGCACGCGTGCCGAACTCGCCGCGCTCCAGGTGCGGGAAACGCTGGTGCCCGTCGAGGTCGATGCCACGGTCGTAGCGGGCATCGTCGCCGCCTGGACCGGCATCCCGCTCGGCAAGATGGTCAAGGACGACCTGAAGACCGTGCTCGGCCTGGAGCCGCTGCTCGAAGCCCGCGTGATCGGGCAGAGCCATGCCGCCAAGGCGATCGCCCAACGTGTGCGCACTTCGCATGCCAACCTGGAGGATCCGGACAAGCCCAAAGGCGTGTTCCTTTTCGTCGGTCCCAGCGGTGTCGGCAAGACCGAAACCGCCCTGGCCTTGGCTGAACTGCTTTACGGCGGTGAACGCAAGCTGGTCACCATCAACATGAGCGAATACCAGGAAGCCCATAGCGTCAGCGGCCTCAAAGGTTCGCCCCCGGGCTATGTCGGTTACGGGGAGGGCGGCGTGCTGACCGAAGCCGTGCGGCGCAATCCGTACAGCGTGGTACTGCTCGACGAGGTGGAAAAAGCGCACCCGGACGTCCTGGAGATGTTCTACCAGGTGTTCGACAAGGGCGTGCTGGACGACGCGGAGGGATGCGAGATCGACTTCCGGAACTGCCTGATCATCCTCACCAGCAACGTCGGCTCCTCGCAGATCATGCAGGCCTGCATCAACAGGCCGCCTTCCGAGTACCCGGACGCCGACGATCTGGCCGATGCCTTGCGCCCGGTGCTGCACAAGACTTTCAAGCCGGCATTCCTGGGCCGCATGAAAGTCGTTCCTTATTACGCGATCGCCGACGACGTGCTGGAAAAGATCATCCGCCTGAAGCTCGACCGCATCGGCCAGCGCATCGCCGCGAACCACCAGGCCGAATTCTTCTATGACGCCAGGCTGGTCGAGGCGGTGCTGGCCCGGTGCACCGAGGTCGATACCGGCGCCCGCAACGTGGACCACATCCTGAACGGCACGCTGCTGCCGGAAATCGCGGGTTACGTGCTGGAGCGCATGGCCGGCGGCCGGGCGGTGAACCGCATCAAGGTCAGCGCCCTCAAGAGCGGGGACTTCAGGTACACCGTCGCTTGAGGGCGCGAGGGGAAGGCGACGGTTTAAGATAGCGGCCGCTCCGGGGTGCACGTCCGTGCTGAGATTCAAACCCGAGAACTTGAACCGGGTCATGCCGGCGGAAGAAGAGCCCCACTCCCCGTATCGCGGCGCTGCGGTGCATGCCCGGGAGATTGGGCCGACCTCCGGAGCATCCGGTCAAAAGGTCGCAAAGGAAGCCCATGGACAAGGTCACCCCGCTGGAAGCGGACATCCTCGAATTCATCGCGTCGGATGGCTGCACGGACGGCGCGTTCGATCACCTGGCCCTGCGCCTGTTCGCGCACCAGTACGCCTCCAGCGCGCCCTACCGGAATTTCTGCCAGCAACGGGGTGCGACAGTGCGCAACGTGAGGTCGTGGAGCGATATCCCCGCGGTGCCCATCGACGCCTTCAAGGTCATGGAACTGCGCTGCGAGCCGCCTGCGGCCACCGAGCGCGTGTTCATGACCAGCGGGACGACGCGTGGCGGAACGCGCGGCCGGCATTTCCACCCGCGGCTCGATGTCTACGATCTGTCGATGCGACGCAATTTCGCGCGACGCTTCATGCGCGGTGCGGACCGTCTGTCCATGGGCATCCTGTTCCCGGACGAAACGGCCATGCCCAACTCCTCGCTGGCGCATTACCTGGCGCTGGCGAAATCCGTTTTCGGCAGCGACGGCAGCCGGTATTTCATGACGTCGCAGGGCATGGATCTGGCGGGCCTGCGGCAGGCGCTGGAAACTGCGGAGCGAAGCGGTGAGCCCTATGCGTTGCTGGGCGCCAGCTACAGCTTCGTGCATCTCGTCGACGCCTTGCGCGCCGAAGGCAAAGTCTTCCGCCTGCCGCCGGGCAGCCTGGTCCTCGATACCGGCGGGTACAAGGGGCAGTCGCGCGAGATGCCTGCCGAGACCTTCTATGCGGATATCTCGCAGGCGCTGGGCGTGCCGCGTACGCACTGCATCAACATGTACGGGATGACGGAGCTCAGCACGCAGTTCTACGACGAAGGCAATGCCGTGGTGCCGTCGGTCAAGTCCGGCCCGCACTGGATCCGGTCGCGCCTGGTCGATCCGGTGACCGGACAGCGCGTGCCACCCGGCGCGCGGGGCATCCTGGTGCATTGCGACCTGGCCAATTTCAATTCGGTGACCACCATCCTGACCGAGGACGTCGGTCTGGAGGCCGAGGGCGGATTCCTGCTGCTGGGCCGCGCCGAGGGCGTCGAGGCCAAGGGCTGTTCGCTCGCGGTCGAGGAGTTCGTGCGGGCTGCGGCTGCATGACCGTGCACAGGATCGAGGCCGGGTATCTGCCTGGACTCGACGCGAGCGACGTCGAATGGCGCACGCTGGTGTTCGAGCGGGACGGAGCACGGCTGGAGGTCGCGGTGCCGTCGCTCAACGCCGTGCAGATGGACGCCATGTCCGCCCGTGTCCGGCAGGCGAGCGCGCGTCACCTGAAGACCATGTCGGTGTCGGAGATCATCGTGGTCATCGACCGGGCCATCGGACGTCTGCTCGACCGCGACGACCCCGTGCGGCAACAGGCGGAGCGGTGGCTGCCGGTCGTCAGCGGCTACGACCACGAGATGGTGCGGCTCGGGCTGACCGGATTTTTCAAGACCTTCCGCGCGGCGCAGCTGCACCGCTTCGTGGCAGAAGACTTCGCCAACCCGAAGATGCTCGACGGCTTCCAGCCCGCGCCCAAGGGCGGCGCGGTCCGGGCTTTCGGGCCGGACCTGCTGGTGCACAGCTGGGCGGGCAACGTGCCGGCGCTGGCGCTGTGGAGCACCGTGTGCGGGCTGCTGGTCAAGGCTGGCAGCATCGGCAAGCTGCCGAGCGCCGAGCCGCTGTTCGCCGGCTGGTTCGCGCGGCTCCTGGCGGAGGTCCACCCGCCGCTCGCGGACTGCTTCGCCGTGGTGTGGTGGCGCGGCGCGGGCGACGACGGCGCGTCGGCGCTGTACGCGCAGGCCGATGCCGTGCTGGCGTATGGCGGCAACGCGGCCCTGGATGCCATCCGCCGCCGGCTGCCGGTCACGACGCGCTTCCTGCCGCATGGCCACAAGCTGGGTTTCGGCCTGGTCGGCGCGGCCGCGCTCGACACCCTGAAGGCGCCGGCACTGGCCCGAGCCGCCGCGTGGGATGTCATGCGCTACGACCAGCAGGGATGCTATTCCCCGCATGTCTTCTACGTGGAGCGGGGCGGGGCGGTGTCGCCGCAGGCCTTCGCCGACTACCTGGGGGGAGAGCTGGCCAACCTGCACCGGCGCTTCCCGCGCCGGACGCTGGACCTCGAGGATTCCGCCGCGGTGGCCAGATGGCAGCAGGCCGCTGAATGGAAGGCGATGGCGACGGCGTCGGATGGCGCCACGGGCTCCGGGGACCGGCTGGTCCGCCCGCCGTCGGGCGCCTGGAGCGTCGCCTACGGCGATACCCTGCAGGCCCTGTCGCCGACGGCGCTCCAGCGCACCATCCAGGTGGTCGGCGTCGATGCGCTCGACGAAGCGATTCCGGTGATCGCGGCCCAGGGCCGCTTCCTGCAGACGGCGGGCGTCGCCGCGGCGCCGGCGGAGCTGTACCGACTGGCCGGCCTGCTCGGCGCGGCGGGCGTCACCCGGATCAGCGCCATCGGCGCGATGAGCACGCCCGAGGCGGGCTGGCACCACGACGGCCGGTTCAATCTGCTCGACCTGGTCCGCATGGTCGAGATCGAGCAGTCCGCCGAGTCGGCCGCCGAGCCCCTGGCGCCCTACGCGGATTGAGCGCCGGCATGGGTTT
>JAKOND010000167.1 GCA_022702125.1 Burkholderiaceae bacterium | reverse complement strand
CGGCACCAGCAAGGACATGCGCGACAACTGGGCGGTGGGCTGGTCGCAGCGCTACACCGTCGGCGTCTGGGTCGGCAACGCGGGCGGGGCGCCGATGCGCGACGTCAGCGGCGTCTCCGGCGCCGCGCCGGTCTGGGCCGACCTGATGCAGCGCCTGCATGCGGACACCCCCAGCCGCGCGCCCGTGCCCCCGGCCGGCCTGGTGCGCGCGCGGGTGGATTTCGGCGCCCGGCGCGAGGCCGCGCGCGAGGAATGGTTCCTGCCCGGCACGCAGCAGGCGGTGTTCGCGCTGCCCGGCGATCCGCCGGCGACGACGACGCCCGGCGGCGCCGTGCGCGCCGCGGCGCATCGCGGGGCGCCGCCGGCCGGCCCGGGATCCCCGTCCGTGGCGGCCACGGCGCGCATCGCCTCGCCGACCGGCGGCACCATCCTGGCGCTCGACCCGGACATCCCGCCCGCCCACCAGCGCCTGCTGCTGGCCGCCACCGTCGGCGCGGCCGATCCGGCGGGCCGGTCGCTGCGCTGGCTGCTCGACGGGCGACCGCTCGGCCGCGGCGCGCGGATGCACTGGCTGCCCTGGCCCGGACGGCACCGGCTGCAGCTGGCCGATGCGCAGGGCCGGCCGCTGGACGAGGTGCGGGTGGACGTGCGGGGCGCCGGACTGCGGTCCGACGGACGCTGAGGCCCGTGGCTCCCGGCGGGGTCCGGCGCGATGCGCTGCTATCGAAAAAGGAGCTTCGAGCCAAGGCGGAACGAAGGCTGCAGCGCGATCGGACACCCGGAAACACCGCAGGCCATCCGAGAAAAAGTTATCCCCAGTTTTCGGGGATATCCCTGGGGACAGTTTGTGCGGAGCCCCGGGAAACCGGGCCGCTTCCCCGGGGAATGGGTACGCTGCCGTTAGTTTCAGCTTTCGGTCAGTTTTCCGACGCACCGATCCTTCGCTTTTCCGCCATGCGCTCCCTCGCTCCCGCCGTGTTCGTGCTGATCTGGTCCACCGGATTCCTGGTAGGGCGGGGCGTGTCGGCGCACGCGGACGCCAACCTGTTCCTGAGCCTGCGCTTCCTGGCGGTGGCGGCGATCTTCGCGGCGGCCGCGGTGGCGGCCCGCGCGCCCTGGCCGCGCCGGCCGCGCCAGATCGGCGTGCAGCTGGCGGCCGGCGCGCTGATGAGCGGGCTCTACCTGGGCGCCGGCTGGTGGGCGATGGAGCACGGCCTGCCGGCCGGCGTGATGGCCCTGCTGGGCGCGCTGCAGCCGATCTTCACCGCGCTGGTCTCGGTGCTGTTCCTGCGCGTCCGGCTCGGGCCGACCGTCTGGCTCGGGCTGGCGATCGGCGTCGCGGGCGTGGCGATGGTGCTGCTGCCCCGGCTGGCGGCCGGCAGCGCCGGGGCGGAGGGCATGCCCGGCTTCCCGCCGCTGGCGGTGGCGGCCGGCATGGCGGGCATCCTGTCGTTGACGCTCGGCTCGATGGTGCAGAAGTCGCCCCTGGCCGCCGCCGACCTCCGCAGCGCCAGCGCCCTGCAGAGCCTGGGCGCCGCCGGGGTGACCGCGCTGCTGGCGCTGGCCCTCGGCACGCCGCGCTGGGACCATTCGGCCGCGCTGTGGGGCGGCTTCGCCTGGTCGGTGCTGGTGCTGTCGCTCGGCGGCACCACGCTGCTGATCTGGCTGATGCGCAGCGGCGAAGCCACCCGCACCGCGGCCCTGCTGCTGCTGGTGCCGCCGCTGGCGGCGGTGCAGGCCTGGCTGCTGTTCGGCGAAACGTTGACGGCGGTCCAGGTGGCCGGCTTCGCGCTGGCCATCGCCGGCGTGGCGCTGGCGCGGCGGTGAGGACCCGGGGCCCGGCGTTCCTGCGGATTCAGAATTCGGCCGCGTCGTCCAGCCGACGAAAAGCCGTGCATGCACGAAAGCCGATACCAGTCTCAGAATGGGGAGTCGACGGGTGCGGCAACGAGAATGCCTCGACGGCTTTTGATCGGCAGCGGGTCGGGGCAGAGCGTTGACCAACCAAAGACCGTGAACGTCCAAGAGCGGGCGTTCTGGGCAAATCCATGCACAACGGCTTTTGCATCGGAAGCGGATGTGGAGCATTTTGCTGCTGCCTACGTTCGCACCATAAAAACCGGGAGGCGGCATGCGGTGGGCACGCCTCGACTCCGTTCCGCATTTCAGGGATGCCGGGTCCAGAGGATCGCGTTTTTCCACGCTCCGGCTGCCGAGGCTTGCATCGCAGTGCGCAATCATTAGACTGGCGGGACCTCACCCCACCCAGCCGGCAGTCGACCGTGGCGCGGTGCTACCACCATGCCCAATCGCCCGATCGCAGCCTCCACGAGGTACGCACTGCTTGCTCGCGAACTTGAGCAGCAGATCCTTTCCGGTGTGCTCCGTCCCGGGGATCGCTTGCCTTCCGTACGCCAAGCATGTGCATCCCGACGCTTGAGTCCAAGCACCGTGTTCCAGGCCTACTACCTGCTCGAATCCCGCGGCCTGGTCCGAGCGGTGCCACGGTCGGGCTACTTTGTCGCTGCTCGCCCGAGCGACGCCTTGCTGCCGGAACCACAAACGTCGCAGCCGCGCTCCGGATCGCAGCCTGTAGAGATCAACGACCTGATCTACGCATGCCTCGGCTCCGCGCGCGCTCGCAATATCGTGCCTTTTGGCTCCGCGTTTCTGAGCCCGACCCTGTTTCCACTCGATCGATTGCGCCGCGCGCTGGTCTCCAGCATGCGTCGGCTCGACCCCTGGCACATGGCCGAAGACCTGCCTCCGGGCAACCTGCAGCTCAAGCGCGAGATCGCGAAGCGTTATCTGCGCCAGGGCTTTGCCGTGGCCACGGACGAGATCGTGCTCACTCATGGCGCGATGGAGGCGCTGAACCTGTGCCTCAACGCGGTTGCGCGGCCTGGTGACGCGGTGGTGGTCGAGTCACCCACCTTCTACGTGGCGTTGCAGGCGCTGCAGCGGTTGGGTCTGCGCGCCATCGAAGTGCAGACCCATGTGCGCGAAGGCATCGATCTCGGCCGTCTGGCGCAGGTGATCGAGCTCCACCGCCCGAAAGCCTGCTGGCTGATGACGACGTTCCAGAATCCTCTCGGCAGCCTGATGCCCGAGGCCAAGAAGCGCGACCTGGTCGCACTTCTGGCCCGATACGATTTGCCGTTGATCGAAGACGACGTCTACTCGGAGCTCTACGAGGGCAACATCGCGCCGCTGCCGGCCAAGGCCTTCGACCACCGCGGTCTGGTGCTGCATTGCTCGTCGTTCTCCAAGTGCCTGGCTCCGGGTTACCGGGTCGGTTGGGCAACGCCCGGTCGGTTCACTCACGACGTCGAACGCCTGAAATTATCGACAAGTTTGTCGGGATCGATTCCTGTGCAGGCGGCACTGGCAGGGTACCTGCAGGAGGGCGGCTACGACCGCCATCTGCGCAGCCTGCGCCAGTCTTTGCAGGCGCAGCGCGATAGCCTGTTCGATGCCGTGACCCGGCACTTTCCGGATGGGACGCGCCTGGCGCGGCCGGCCGGCGGCTACTTCGTGTGGGTCGAGTTGCCCGGCGGGGTCGACGCGATGGCGCTGCACCGTGCCGCATTGGCGCAACGCATCAGCCTGGCCCCCGGACCGATGTTTTCTGCGCGTGCGGCGTTCCAGCACCACATCCGGCTGACTTGCGGTCAGCCCTGGGATGCGACTCGGGAGCGCGCCATGCGCACCCTCGCGCGCATGGTCGTCGACGCGCCATGCCCGGGCGCATCGGCGCAACCGCCGCTCTGATCCGGTCGTCCAGGACTGCGACTGCACACGCCGCCGGTGCAGGCTACCGGACAAACTGACCGCATGTCCGAAAAACCAGCTTTCCCGGCTCACCCCCATCGCGATGCCGCGCTGGAGCGCACGGTGGCCAGCCCCCCGTCAGCCATCCCCGAGATGACCCTGCAGGAGGTGATGGATCGGCTGGGGCCGTCCATCTTCGCCGGCCTGCTCGATACCGACGGCATCCTGCGCTACGCCAACCAGGCGGCATTGCAGGCCATCGGCAGCACGCCGGAGCAGGTGCTGGGCCGGCGATTCGATACCACCCCGTGGTGGAAGGCTTGCGACCTCTCGCAGAGCAGACTGCAGCAGGCGATGGCCGGCGCCTTGCGCGGCGAGGCCTCGCGCTTCGACGTGCGGGTGGCCACAGCCAGCGGCGCCGCCTTGTCGATGGACTTCTCGCTGCTGCCGCTCTTCGGTCCGGACGGTCGGGTGCTCTGGCTGATCCCGTCCGCGCGCGACGTGAGCGAACGCGAACAGGCGCAGCACCAGCTGCAGCTCACCCGCCACGCCGTCGAACAGGCCAGCGATGCGCTGCTGCAGGTCGGGCCCGATGGAGCCCTCCGAGATGCCAATGCAGCGGCCTGCCGGCTGTTCGGCCTGGAGCGCGAGCAGCTGTTGCGGCTGCGTGTGCCCGACATCGACACCCAGATCGACGAGACGCGGTGGCCACAGCGCTGGCACGAGTTGTACGAACGCGGTTCCCTGCGTTTCGAGACCAGCGTCCGCCACCAGGAAGGCCACGAGATTCCGGCCGATGTCTCCATCAGCCTGGTCAAGAGCGACACCGAGACCTTTGCCCATGTCTGCATCGACGACCTGCGCGAACGACGCGCCGCCGAACGCCGCATCCGGCAATTGCTGCAGTTCGACGAATTGACGGGGCTGCCAAACCGCCAACTGCTCTTCGAGCGCCTGGGAACCATCTTGCAGACCAGCGCACAGACCGCAGTCCTGGTGCTGGAGCTCGACCGTTTCAAGCGAATCAACGATGGCCTCGGCCCAACCGTCGGGGACGCAGTGCTGCGCGAAGTGGCGCAGCGTATCGCTGCCACGGTGCGCAGCATCGATCTGGTGGCGCGCCGCGACGGGGACGAGTTCGTGATCGTGATGCCTGCGCCTCCGCTACCGGCATTGCACATGGCTCAGGCGCTGCTCGACATTGCCGCCCGGCCGATATGGATCGAGGAACAAGAGGTCCATATCACCTGCAGTATCGGCATCGCCACGGCGCCCGCCGACGGCGATCACGCCGACACCCTGCTGCGCCGCGCCAATGCCGCGCTGCACCAGGCCAAGCTGCAGGGCCGTAACCAGGCCAGTGTCTACTCCGGTGCGCCGCACGACGACGACCCTGAACGGCTGGCCCTGGAGATCGCGCTGCGCCATGCGCTGCGCGACGAGCAGCTCGACTTGCACTACCAGCCGCAGGTGGATTTGGTGCATGGCCGCATCGTGGGTGTCGAGGCCTTGCTGCGCTGGCAGCACCCGACGCTGGGTCGCATTGCACCGGATCGCTTCATCCCCATCGCCGAAGAGACCGGTCTCATCGTCGCCATCGGCGACTGGGTGCTGCGCCGCGCCATCGATCAGGCCACGGACTGGCAGCGGGCCGGCCTGCCACCGCTGCGCATGGCCGTCAACCTGTCGGCGCGCCAATTGCTGCAGCCGGACTTGGCACGGCGCATCGAAGGCCTGCTCGCCGCGGCCGGCCTCGACCCGCGGCTGTTCGGCGTCGAGGTTACCGAGAGCATGCTGATCGCCAACTTCGACCAGGCGGTGCAGCATTTGAAAGCGCTGCGTGCGCTGGGCGTCGAGGTCTCGCTCGACGATTTCGGCACCGGATACTCCAGCTTGAGCTACCTGCGCCGGCTTCCGGTGGATGTAGTCAAGATCGACCGTTCGCTGGTGCCCGACGTCACCGCGCTGGCCGAGGATGTGTCGATCACGCGCGCCATCATCACGATGGCGCACCAGCTGCAGATGAAAGTGCTTGCCGAAGGCGTCGAAAGCGAAGGCCAGGCGGCCCTGCTGGCGGCCAATCAGTGCGACCAGATGCAGGGCTATTGGTTCAGCTCGGCACAACCTGCGGCGGTGGTCGAGACGATGTTGCGCGATGGACTACGAATCGATCCGGCGCTCCTCGATCGACGCGATCAACGAGGGAGCGATCTACAGGTTCCTCGCCGAGCCCTTCACGGGCCAGACCGCCAGTGATCGATGTCGAAGCCGTAGCTTTCGTTTTCGATACCGTGGCGTCTTCACCGAATCTGGAGAACTGCGACTTGGTTCTGCCTCGGTGGCGGGCCATTTCCACGTGTCTGCTTCCGATGCGAAGCGCACACTCTCCAACAACCGTCGAATGATGGCACAGGGGTCGCGCAGTCGTTCTTCAAGGCCAATCCATCCGTTCCGAAACCATAAATTCCAGATAAACGATGCCGGAGTGCCGTGCGTGCGCGGCCCCGGATCGATCGGATAATGCGTGATCGAAAGGCCCTGCGCTCCCAGTCCCTTCCCTTTGACACACCCCGAGGACCTCCGAACATGCTGACCCCTTCCGAACTCGCCTGGTTCGCGCTGGCCTCCCTGCTGCTGGTGCTCACGCCCGGCCCCAACATGATCTATTGCGTCTCGCGCACCCTGTGCCAGGGCCGCGGGGCGGGGGTGGTGTCGCTGGCGGGGGTGCTGGTCGGCTTCCTGGTGCACCTGGTGGCGGCGTCGCTCGGGCTGACGGCGCTGTTGGCCGCGGTGCCTTTCGCCTTCGACACGGTCCGGCTCGCGGGCGCGGCCTACCTGCTGTGGCTGGCCTGGCAGGCGGTCCGGCCGGGCGGCCAGGCGCCGTTCGCGGCGCGGACGCTGCCGGTCGATCCGCCCGGCAGGCTGTTCCGCATGGGCTTCCTCACCAATCTGCTCAATCCCAAGGTGGCGATGTTCTACCTGTCCTTCTTCCCGCAGTTCCTGCACCCCGAACGCGGCCCGGTGCTGTGGCAGAGCGCGCTGCTGGGCGCGGTGCAGATCGGCGTGAGCGGCGCCGTCAACCTGCTGCTGGTGCTGGGCGCGGCGTCGATCACCGCCGTGCTGTCGCGCAGCGAAGGCTGGCTGCGCGCGCAACGCTGGCTGATGGGCAGCGTGCTCGCCCTGCTGGCCCTGCGCATCGCGACCGACGGCCGCAAGGCCGCGCCCTGAGGCCGGTCGAACCGAGAAGGAACCGCACGATGACCGCTCCCCTCCCGTCCTCCGGCACGCCGGCGCCCGCGCTCGACCGCTTCGTGCAGGCGCAGGCGCCGGTCTACGCCGCCGTCCGCGCCGAGATCGCGGCCGGCGACAAGCGCACGCACTGGATGTGGTTCGTCTTCCCGCAGCTGCGCCGGCTCGGCCGCAGCGCCACCGCGCGGCATTTCGGGCTGGAGGACGCGGCCGAGGCACGGGCCTACCTGGACCACCCGGTGCTCGGGCCGCGCCTGCGCGAATGCTGCGCGCTGCTGCTGGGGGTGCGCGGCAGGACGCTGCACCGGATCTTCGGATCGCCCGACGACCTGAAGCTGCGCTCCTGCATGACGCTGTTCGAGGCGGTGGCGGCGGACGAGCCGGCGTTCGCGGCGGTGCTCGACCGCTACTGCGACGGCGTGCGCGATCCGTTGACGCTCCAGGCCCTCGCGCCGCGCTGAGGAGCCCCGCGGGGCGCGCAACAGCGCGTCAGCGACCGCCGGCCAGCGCCGCGCCGCGCGCGAGGAAACGCGCGTACTCCTCGTCGGGCACGAACAGCCCGCCGGTCGTCCAGACGAGGTGGGTGGCGTGCGGCAGCCGCGCCTGCAGCCGGTGGCGCGCCAGGTAGTCGCGGCCCGCGGCGCTCCGGCAGACCCGGCCCGGGCCGTCGAAGCCTGCCGCGGCCGACGGCTCGATGCGCAGGCCCTCGGCCTCCATCGCCGTGTGCAGGTGGCGGAAGAGCGTGTCGTCCTCGACGGTGAACACGCCCGCGAGCACCGGCCGCATCAGCTCCGCCACCATCGCGGAGGCGCGGGGCACCGCCAGCCCGTCGGCCTCGGTGCGGTTGGTCAGGCCCGCGTCGTAGACCGACGGATGGCTGCCGTCGCGCGCCATCATCTCCACCAGGAAGCAGGGCGACTGCGTCGGCTCGGCGAAGAAGCAGTGCGCGTGCGGCCCGAAGGCCTGCGCCAGCCCGAAGGCGATGCCGCCCGGCGCGCCGCCCACGCCGCAGGGCAGGTAGACGAAGAGCGGATGCGCGGCGTCCACCGCCACGCCCTGGTCCGCCAGCTGCGCCTGCAGGTGCCGCGCGGAGGCGCTGTAGCCCGCGAAGAGCGAGCGCGAGCTTTCGTCGTCCACGAAATGGCAGCGCGGGTCGGCCGCGGCCTGCCGCCGGCCGGCGGCCACCGCCTGCTCGTAGTCGCCGGCATGCTCGACCACCTCCACGCCGCGCCGGCGCAGCCGGTCCTTCTTCCATGCCTTGGCGTCGGCCGACATATGCACCACCGCCCGGAAGCCGAGCGCCGAGGCCATCACGCCGATGGCCAGCCCCAGGTTGCCGGTGGAGCCGACCGCGACTTGGTGGCCGGCGAACAGCGCCCGGGCGTCCGGCCCGGCCAGCACCGCGCGGTCGGCGTCCGGGTCCGGCAGCAGCCCGTGGCGCAGGGCCAGGCCCTCGGCGAATTCCAGCACCTCGTGGATGCCGCCCCGGGCCTTGATCGACCCGGCCACCGGCAGGCCGTGGTCCGCCTTGACCCACAGGCGGCCGTGCTCCGGCGGCAGGCCCAGCGCGGCCTGCAGCGCCGGCACCGGCAGCAGCGGCGATTCGATGGCGCCCCCGCTGTCCCGCAGTTCGGGGAAGAGGAGCCGCAACGCCGGCCGCCAGCGGGCGAAGCGGGCGATGGCGGCCTCGGTGTCGGCGGCGCCGACGGGAGCCGCGCCTTCGCCGGGCGTTCGTGCCGCGGCGGCGGCCCGGTCCGGGTTGGTCCACAGCAGCGGCCGCGCGGCGCGCAGGTCGGCGGCGGCGGCAGGGGCGGCACCGGATGGCGTGGCCTCGGCGGGCGACGGGATAGCGTGGGTCATGGCAGGGGAGCTCGGAAGGTCGGACGGACCGGCCGATTCTTGGGCTCCGGACCCCGCCGGACAAGCCATTTATAGTGGCCCGTCCATTAGTGCCACTGCGGGCCGTCCACCCGCCCGCCCATGCTTTCCTCCTCCACCATGGTCTGGCTGCGCAGCTTCGAGGCGGCGGCCCGCCATGCCAGCTTCACCCGCGCGGCCGCCGAGCTGTGCGTCACCCAGGGCGCGGTCAGCCAGCAGGTCAAGCAGCTGGAGACGGCGCTGGGCCGCGCGCTGTTCCTGCGCGGCGCCCGGGCGCTGGCGCTGACGCCCGAGGGCGAGCGGCTGCAGGCGGTGGTGCACGACGCCTTCCGCGCCATCGACGCCACCCTGGCGCAGCTGCGTCGCCCCGGCGACGCGCCCCGCACCGTGGTGCTGAGCTGCTCGCCGTCCTTCGCCATGGGCTGGCTCACGCCGCGCCTGGGCGACTTCTTCCGCGAGCATCCGGGCATCGACCTGAAAGTGCAGGGCGAGTTCCACGGCCTGGACCAGGCCCGGATGGCGCGCGAGGGCATCGACGCGGCGGTGCGCTTCGACCTGGGCCGCTACGGCAGCCTGCCGGCCCGGCGCATCCTGGACGAATGGCTGCTGCCGGTCGCCAGCCCGGCCTTCCTCGCCGCGCATCCCCGGCTCCGGACGCCCGCCGACCTGCGGCCCGCATGGCTGCTGCACGACGCCAGCCCCTGGGACGGGGCCGGCGAATTCGAGGAATGGCGCTTCTGGCTGGACCGGGCCGGCGCGGACCTGCCCGACCTGTCGGCCGGCCGGCGCTTCAACCTGTCGCAGCTCGCGCTGGCCGCCGCTGCCAGCGGCCAGGGCATCGCGCTCGGCCGGGCCGCGCTGGTGCTGGACGACCTGGCGGCGGGGCGGCTGGTGGACCTGTTCGGCCTGCGGGTGGCCTCGGCCGCGTCGTATTTCCTGGTGACGCCGGCCGTGCCGTCCGCATCGTCCGATACGGCGGAGGGCGGCCCGGTGGCTGCGGTCGCCGCGTGGCTGCAGCGGCAGGGCGCGGCCTTCGCGGCGGCGCGGGAGCCGTGGCTGCCGCGACCCGCCTGACGGCGGCGCGACCGCCGCGCCGCCTCAGCGCACCACCATCGCCGTGAACGGGTACACGTAGGCCTGCAGCGTCACGAAGATGCCCACCAGGCAGGCCAGCGCGATCGAGTGGAAGAACACGTAGCGCAGGATGTCGCCCTCGTGGTTGAACCAGCGGGTGGCGGTGGAGGCGACGACGATGGACTGGGCATCGATCATCTTGCCCATGACGCCGCCGGAGCTGTTGGCCGCGCCCATCAGGTTGGGCGACAGGCCGAGCTGGTCGGCCGCGACCTTCTGCATGCCGCCGAAGAGCACGTTCGACGCGGTGTCCGAGCCGGTCAGCGCCACGCCCAGCCAGCCCATCAGCGTGCCGAAGAACGGGTAGAACACGCCCGTGGCGGCGAAGGCCAGGCCCAGCGTGGTGTCCAGGCCCGAGTAGCGGGTCAGGGTGCCCAGCGCCAGCATCAGCACGATGGTCAGCAGCGAGAACTTCACCAGGTTGAGCGTGCGCCCGTAGGTCGCCAGCAGCTGCCCCGGCCGGTAGCCCATCGCGAAGCCGCCGACCAGCGCGGCCGCCAGGATGGCGGTGCCGGTGGCCGACAGCAGCCCGAAGACGTAGATCGCGCCCTCGGCCGTGGGCTGCGGCACCGCCGGCGCGACCTTCTCGATCATGCGGTGCAGGCCGTCGATCGGGTAGGCCGGGGCGAACAGGCCGTTGAAGAACTTCTTGACCGGCGGCAGGCCCCAGACGAAGACGAACACCGTCAGGATGACCCACGGCGTCCAGGCCCGGGTGACGGCGGCCCGGTCGTGGCGCACCGCGGCGGCGGACGGCGCGGGCATGCCGGTCCGGGCGGCCGTGCCCGCCACGGCCGCGGCGCCCGCCGCGCCCGCGGGCATGTCGGCCAGGGAGGTGTCGGCGTGCCGGCCCGGCAGCGAGGTGGAGGTCCAGATCCTCTTCGGCTGCCAGACGCGCAGGAAGCCGACCAGCGCCGCCATCGAGCAGATCGCCGCGATCACGTCCACCAGCTCCGGCCCCATGTAGTTCGACACCAGGAACTGCGGCAGCGCGAAGGCCGCGCCGGTCACCAGGACGGCCGGCCAGATCTCCAGCATGCCCTTGCGCCCGGCGAAGGCCCAGATCAGCCAGAAAGGCACCAGCAGCGAGAAGAAGGGCAGCTGCCGGCCGACCATGGCCGAGACCGCCATCACGTCGTAGCCGTGCACGCTGGCGAGCGTGATGATCGGCGTGCCCAGCGCGCCGAAGGCCACCGGCGCGGTGTTGGCGATCAGGCTCAGCCCCGAGGCCGCCAGCGGCGAGAAGCCGAGCCCGATCAGGATGGCCGCCGTCACCGCCACCGGCGTGCCGAAGCCCGCCGCGCCCTCGAAGAAGGCGCCGAACGAGAAGGCGATCAGCAGCAGCTGCAGCCTCCGGTCCTCGGTGATGCCGGCGATGGAATCCTGCAGCACCCGGAAGCTGCCGTTCTGCTCGGTGAGCTGGTGCAGGAAGATGATGTTGAGCACGATCCAGCCGATCGGCAGCAGCCCGGTCAGCCCGCCCAGCAGCGCCGCCCGGCCCGCCATGCCCGCCGGCATGCCGAAGGCGAAGACCGCGATGGCCAGCGCCGCCGCCAGTCCCGCGCCGGCCGCCCAGTGCGCCTTCATGTGCAGGAAGCCGAGGCCCACCAGCATCACCACCACCGGGATCGCGGCGATCAGGGTGGAGACCACCATGTTGCCGAACGGGTCGTATACCTGCTGCCATGCCATCGTGCCGCTCCTGGAATCGGGTTCGGGGGAAGTTCGGGGATCGCCGGCGCATCGTACGGACCGGTCGGGCCCGCCGGTACTGGTGGAAACGCACGGAATTCCCGTCGCCCGGGACGCGGAGGGCGTTTTCCGGGCCGCCGATAAACTCCCGCGCTTCCCCACCGCGTTTTCTTTCTTGGCATGCGCCCGACCGTCCGAACCGCTTTCCCCGCCCTGCGCGCCCTGTTCCGCCCGCTGGGCCTCCTCGGCGCGGCGGTGGCCGTGGCCGCCTGCGGCAGCGCGCCTCCCGCCGCCACCACGGCGGCGCCGGCCGCCGCCGCGCCCGCAGCGGCCGCTCCGCCGTCCTCGTCCGCGCCCGGCATCAAGGTGGGCATCGCGCTGGGCGGCGGCGCCGCTAAGGGCTTCGCGCACATCGGCGTCATCAAGATGCTGGAGGCCAACGGCTTCGCGCCGGCGGTGGTGTCCGGCACCAGCGCGGGCAGCGTGGTCGGCGCCCTGTACGCCAGCGGCATGAACGCGTTCGAGCTGCAGGAGAAGGCGGTCGCGCTCGACGAGGCCAAGATCCGCGACCTGCAGCTGTCCTCCGGCGGCCTGGTGCTGGGGCAGAAGCTCGAGGACTACGTGAACGAGCAGGTGCGCCGCCAGCCGCTGGAACGGCTCGCCAAGCCCTTCGTGGCGGTGGCGACGCGGCTGGAGGACGGCGAGCGCACGGTCTTCGCCCGCGGCAACGTGGGCCAGGCCGTCCGCGCCTCCAGCAGCGTGCCGGGCGTGTTCCAGCCGGTGGCCATCGGCAAATACCATTTCGTGGACGGCGGCGTCGTCAGTCCCGTGCCGGTCGATGCGGCGCGCCAGCTGGGCGCGGACATCGTGGTGGCGGTGGACATCTCCAGCAAGGCGCGCGGGCAGGCGCCCGCCGGCATGCTGGGCACGCTCGGCCAGTCGATCGCGATCATGGGGCAGAAGCTCGGCCAGGCCGAGCTGGCGCGCGCCGATGTCGTCGTGCGGCCGCAGGTGCTCGACATCGGCGCGGCCGATTTCACGCAGCGCGCCAGCGCCATCCTGGAAGGCGAGAAGGCGGCCCTGGCCGCCATGCCCCAAATTCGCGAGCGCATCGCGCAGCTGCAGGCCGCGCGCGACCAGGCAACCCGCGCGGCGCAGCAGAAGGCGGCCGAGGCGCAGCGCCTGGCCTGCCTGGAGCAGCGGTCGCGCCTGCGGAAGCTGGCGGGCATGGCGGGCCTGGACGGCGGCTGCCCCGCGCCCTGACGCGCGGGCCGGCCCGGCGCATCGGCCCGCGGGCGCCGGCAGGCTGCGCATCCGCGTCGGACGCCTTTAACATGCAGGCTCCTATAAACGACTGACGCAGTACGCTGCCCGGACACGACCATGAAGACAACGCCACTTTCCCTCGCCAACTTCGCTTCCTTCGCCGCGCCCGTTGCCGCGGTTTCCCGCCGCGCCACCCTGCTGCTCGGCGCGCTGGCCGTCGCCGGCCTGGCCGGCTGCGCGGCGCCCACCGCCCGCACGCCGCACCAGGTCACGATGATGACCTCGGGCGCCTTCGCCGCCACCGCCACCGAGCTGAAGCCGGGCTACGAGGCGGCCACCGGCGACCGCCTGACCATCCTCTACGGCTCGTCGATGGGCGGCGCCGCCGATTCCATCCCGGCGCGTCTGGCGCGCAACGAGCCGACCGACGTGGTGATCCTCGCGCGGTCCTCGCTCGACGAGCTGGTGGCGCAGGGCAAGGTGGTGCCGGGCAGCCAGGTCGACCTGGTGAACTCCCTGATCGGCTTCGCGGTGCGCAAGGGCGCGCCCAAGCCCGACCTGAGCACCCCCGCCGCCGTGCGCGCCGCGCTGCTGGCCGCGCCCTCCATCGCCTACTCGGCCAGCGCCAGCGGCACCTACTACCAGAACGAGATGCTGAAGAACCTGGGCATCGAGGCGCAGGTGCTGCCCAAGAGCAAGCGCATCCTGAGTGAACGCGTGGCCACCGTCGTGGCGCGCGGCGACGCCGAGCTCGGCCTGCAGCAGGTCAGCGAGCTGCTGCCGATCCCGGGCGTCGATTTCGTGGGCGTGCTGCCGCCGGAGCTGCAGCGCATGACGGTGTTCTCGGCCGGCATCTCCACCACCGCCAAGGATGTCGAGGGCGCGAAATCGCTGATCCGGTACTTCGCGTCGCCGGCGGTGGTGCCGGTGCTCAAGCGCAACGGGCTGGAGTCCGCGACGGCCCCGTCCGCCGCGGCACCGGCACCCGCGCCGGCGGCCATGGCGCGGTGACGGTCGCCCGGCGACCCGGCCGGCGGCCCGCCGGATGAATTCGGACGAGCTCGAATTCTTCGCCCGCGTGGCCGGGCTGGGCAGCATCTCGCGCGCGGCGCTGGAGGCGGGCATCGACCAGTCCACCGCCACCCGCCACATCGCGCGGCTGGAGAAGAAGGTGCAGGCGCGCCTGTTCCACCGCAGCGGCCGGGGCATGGTGCTGACCGAGGCCGGCCGCGGCCTGCTGCCGCACGCGGCGCAGGTGGCCGGCGCGCTGGCCGAGGCGCGGCGCGCGGTGGGCGCGCTGGCGGGCGCCGGGCCGGCGCGGCTGGCGGTGGCGGCGCAGCCGACCATCGCGCACGCGCTGTTCGGCCCATTGGCGCTGGCGATGGCCGAGCGCTTCCCCCGCACCCGGCTGCGGCTGGTGGAGGGCTTCGTCGGCCCGGTGCTCGACGCGCTGGCGGCCGGCGAGGTGGACATCGCGCTGGTCTACATGCCGCCGCGCAGCATCGCGCTGCCGGCGGACCTGCTGCTGCACGAGGACGTGGTGCTGGTGGTGCCGGCCGCGCACGCCTTCCGCGGCGCCGAATGCCCGGTCGCGCGCCTGGCGGAGCTGCCGCTCATCCTGCCGAGCACCGCGCACGGGCTGCGCATGCTGGCCGAATCGCTGCTGGCCGACGCCGGCCTGCCGCTGCGCCTGGCGCTGGAGTGCGACGGATCGACCGCGATGATCCGCCGGCTGGTCGAGGACGGCTGCGGCTGCACCCTGCTGCCGCGGGCGGCGGTGACCGAGGAGCTGGCCCGGGGCAGCGTGCGGGTGGCGAAGCTGGTGGACCCGCCGGTGCGCCGCGCGGTCGGCATCGCCACCTCGGTCGGCACCGACCGGCTGCCGGGCCTGTGGGAGATCCTGCAGATGGTGCGCCAGCAGGCGGCGCGGGCGGTGGCCTCGGGCCGGTGGCCCGGGGCGGAGATGGTCTAGGCCTGCAGCGACGACAGCGGCGGCAGCGCGACGCCGCGCGCCTGCGACACCGCGCGCGCGGCCTCGTCCATCTCCGCCAGGGTGCCGCCGTCGATCGGCACCTGCTGCGCGCGGGCCCGGCGGCTGGCGCGTTCCGGGTCGCCGGGCAGCTGGATCGATTCCACGCCCTCCTGCAGCGGCGACGACCGCACCCACTCGACGAAGGCGTCCACCTCGGGGCCGAAGACGTCCGCCGTGCCCAGGCGCGCCGGGTCGAAGACGATGGTCAGCATGCTGTTCCATACGCCGTGCTTCATGCCCAGGTTGGCGGGCCGGGTGGTGTCGCCGCCGGTCAGCGCCGCGCCCAGCAGCTCGCAGACCAGCGCCAGCGCGTGGCCCTTGTGGCCGCCGAAGGGCAGCAGCGCGCCGCCGGGCACGCCGGGCGGCGGGAAGAGGGCGGCCGGATCGTCGGTGGGGCGCCCCTCGGCGTCGAGCAACGATCCGGCGGGCACCTTGACCTGCTTGTTGTAGGCCACCCGCACCTTGCCCGAGGCGATGGCGCTGGTGGCGAAGTCCAGCACCACCGGGTCGCGGCCCGGCAGCGGGATGCCGACGGTGAACGGGTTGGTCACGAAGCGCGCCTGGATGCCGCCGAAGGGCGCGACCACCGGCTTGCTCAGCGCGTTGACGAAATGGATCGACACCATGCCCGCCGCCACCGCCTGCTCGGCCCAGTGGCCGACGCGGCCCAGGTGGTGCGAATGGCGCAGCCCCATCACGCAGACGCCGTGGGCGCGGGCGCGCTCGATGGCCATCTCCATCGCCTCGAAGGCGATGACCTGGCCCATGCCGCTGCCGCCGTCGAGGCCGAGCATGGTGCCGCTGTCCTGCAGGACGCGCACCGACTGGCCCAGCTGCAGCTCGCCCGCCAGCCACGACTGCACGTAGCGCGGCACCATGCCCACGCCGTGCGAGTCGTGCCCGGCGAGGTTGGCGCCGACCAGGTGGTCCGCGGTCAGGGCGGCCTCGCGGTCGGTGGTGCCGGCGGCGCGCCAGAGGTCGACCACCCATTGGTGCAGGGCGGCGGTGGGGATGCGGTGTTCGGTCATGGAAGGAGGAGGTTGGAGGGCGGGGCCGGAGGAAGGGGAGGCCGCAGTATGGAATGCGCGTCCGCCCTGCCGTGGCGGAAAACCTCGGGCCCCGGGAAAACACGGACAGGCGGGACGTGGGGTCCGCAGCCCACAATCTAGCCGCCGTCCGCACCGCATCCGATGCGCCGCGCGCATAGCAGCCATGCCCGCGTGCCGCTGCGCCCGGGCCGCATCCGGTGCAAGCTCGCCGCCTTCCGCCGCACCTTCCGCGTCCCTCCGCCGCATTCCCCTTCCCAACCGCCATGTCCTCTTCCCCTTCCTCCTCCCCCGCGCCGTCGTCCCCGTCCGCCGCCGCGCAGCGCACCGGCGGCCGCGTGCTGGTCGATGCCCTGCGGCTGCACGGCGTGGACCGGATCTTCTGCGTGCCCGGCGAGAGCTACCTCGACGTGCTCGACGCGCTGCACGACCATCCGGAGATCGAGATCGTCGTCGCCAAGCACGAGGGCGCCGCCGCCGACATGGCCGAGGCCGACGGCAAGCTCACCGGCCGGCCGGGCATCTGCATGGTGACCCGCGGCCCGGGCGCGACCCATGCCAGCGTGGGCGTCCACATCGCGCAGCAGGACTCGACGCCGATGATCCTGCTGGTCGGCCAGATCGCGCGCGAGCACCGCGGCCGCGAGGCCTTCCAGGAACTGGACTACCGCGCGGTCTTCGGCGGCATGGCCAAGTGGGTGGACGAGATCGACGACCCGGCGCGGGTGCCCGAGGTGATGGCGCGCGCCTTCCGCATCGCCACCTCGGGCCGGCCGGGGCCGGTGGTGCTGGCGCTGCCGGAAGACACCCTGTACGGCCTGACCGACGCGGCCGACTGCCCCCCGTCGCCGCCCGCGCCCTCCTGGCCCGGCCCGGCCGACGCGCAGCGCCTGGCGCGGCTGCTGGCGCAGGCCGAGCGGCCGCTGGTGATCGCCGGCGGCGCCAACTGGAGCGCGCAGGCCTGCGAGGACTTCGCCCGCTTCGTCGGCGCCTGGGACCTGCCGGTGGCCGCCGCCTTCCGGCGCCAGGACCTGTTCGACAACCGCGATCCGCACTACGTCGGCCACATGAGCCTGGGCATCAACCCGGCGCTGGGCCAGCGGGTGCGGGACGCGGACCTGGTCCTCGCGGTCGGCACGCGGCTGGGCGACGTCACCACCGACGGCTACACCCACCTGGTGCCGCCGCGGGCGCGCCAGTCCCTGGTGCACATCCATGCCGATCCGTCGGAGCTGGGCCGGGTCTACCAGCCGGACCTGGCGATCCTCGCCGCGCCCGCGCCCGCCGCCGCGATGCTGCGCGCGCTGCCGGTGCCGCCCTCCTGCGCCTGGAGCGGCTGGACCCGCGCCGCCCGCGCCGACCACGAGGCCTTCATCGTGCCGCCGCCGCTGGCGCCCGAATACCGGGGCGTGGCGCTGGCCGAGGTGGTCCGGCACCTCGACGCGGTGCTGCCCGACGACGCCATCGTCTCCAACGGCGCCGGCAACTACGCGGTCTGGCTGCACCGCTTCTACCGCTACCGCCAGAGCCGCACCGAACTCGCCACCACCTGCGGCACCATGGGCTACGGCCTGCCGGCGGCCATCGCGGCCAAGCTGCGCCACCCGGAACGCACCGCGGTCTGCGTGGCCGGCGACGGCTGCTTCCTGATGTACCCGCAGGAGCTGGCGACCGCGCTGGCCCACGGCGCCGCGGTGATCGCGATCGTGGTCAACAACGGCATGTACGGCACCATCCGCATGCACCAGGAGAAGCGCTTCCCCGGCCGCGTCAGCGGCACCCGCCTCGCGAACCCGGATTTCGTCGCGCTGGCGCAGGCCTGCGGCGCGCATGCCGAGCGGGTGACCGAGACCGGCGCCTTCGCCGCCGCCTTCGCCCGCGCGCGGGCGGCGGGCCGTCCGGCGCTGATCGAGGTGGTGACCGACCCGGCGCAGATCACGCCCGGCGCGCGCATCCCGGCCTGAGCCTCCCGGCGGCAGGGCCGACACCGATGACCGGAGGGCAGGGCGGCCGCACAATGGTCCTTTTCCCCCGCGCCGGGCCGGATGCCGCCATCGCCGCCCGCCCGCCGCATGCCTGGAGACCTCCCCGGAAATGCCCGACCTGTCCCGCATCACCCACATCGAGGCCCTGCGCCGCGTCGCGCGCCGCCGGGTGCCGCGCATGTTCTACGACTACGCCGATTCCGGCTCGTGGACCGAGAGCACCTACCGCGCCAACGAATCCGACTTCCAGAAGATCCTGCTGCGCCAGCGGGTGGCGGTCAACATGGAGGGCCGCTCCACCCGCACCACCATGGTCGGCCAGGAGGTCGCGATGCCGGTGGCCATCGCGCCCACCGGACTGACCGGCATGCAGCACGCCGACGGCGAGATCCTGGCCGCCCGCGCCGCCCGCGACTTCGGCATCCCGTTCACCCTCTCCACCATGAGCATCTGCTCGCTGGAGGACGTCTCCGCCGGCACCGGTG
>JAKOND010000259.1 GCA_022702125.1 Burkholderiaceae bacterium | reverse complement strand
GCGTGGCCTACGCCGGCCTCTACCTGGCGCTGGCGGCCTTCTCGGCGCCCCTGGTCCGGTTCTTCATGGCGATGCCGCCCGCCACCATCGCCGCCATCGCCGGCCTGGCGCTGCTCGGCCCGCTGGCCGGCGCGCTGGGCAGCATGCTGGAGGCGTCGCGGGACCGCGAAGCGGCGGTGCTGACCTTCGCCGCGACCGCCTCGGGGCTGACGCTCGCGGGCATCGGCTCGGCGTTCTGGGGCCTGGCCGTCGGTTTCCTGGCGCTGGGCGTGCGCCGCCTCCTGGCGCCGCGCGAATCGCGCTGAGACCTGCATATGACTACGCGCCTGTCGTTCCGGGAACGGAAATTGCCTGCACCAGCCGCGCTCCCGGCGCCATCCGCGTTTGCCGCGCTGGCAGCGCGCGGGGCCTGCCGTTAAAAGGATCTTCCTTCCGGGCGCGACGCCCGCCGAACGCCCGACCGACGCTTCCTCTCTTCTTGCCTTCTTTTCCCGCCATCCACCCAAGCAACAACCAATGGACATCTTCATCCAGCAAATCATCAACGGCCTGGTCCTCGGCAGCATGTATGCCCTGATCGCCCTGGGCTACACGATGGTCTACGGGGTTCTGAACCTGATCAACTTCGCGCACGGCGACGTGCTCATGATCGGCGCCATGGCCGGCCTCACCATCCTGCGGCTGCTCGACAGCGCGGCGCCCGGCCTGCCGGGCTGGCTGCAGCTGGGCATCGCCATCGTCGGCGCGATCCCGGTCTGCATCGTCGTCAGCCTGATCATCGAGCGGGTGGCCTACCGGCCGCTGCGCAACGCGCCCCGGCTGGCGCCGCTGATCACCGCCATCGGCGTGTCGATCCTGCTGCAGACGCTGGCGATGATGATCTGGGGCCGCAGCCCCATCCCCTTCCCGCAGGTGATGCCGTCCGACCCGATCACCATCGCCGGCGCGCTGATTTCGCCGACGCAGATCCTGCTGCTGGTGCTGGCGGTCGCGGCGATGGCCGCGCTGGTGCTGATGGTCGAGAAGACCCGCATGGGCCGCGCGATGCGCGCCACCGCCGAGAACCCGCGCATCGCCGGGCTGATGGGCGTCGACTCCAACAAGGTGATCGTGGTGACCTTCGCCATCGGCGCCGCGCTGGCGGCCATCGCCGGCGTGATGTGGGCGGCCAACTATTCCACCGCGCAGTTCGCGATGGGCTTCGTGCCGGGCCTCAAGGCCTTCTCCGCCGCGGTGCTGGGCGGCATCGGCAACATCTACGGCGCGATGCTGGGCGGCATCCTGCTCGGCCTGATCGAGAGCCTGGGCGCCGGCTACATCGGCGACCTGACCGGCAACTTCCTGGGCAGCAACTACCAGGACATCTTCGCCTTCATCGTGCTGATCGTGGTCCTGACGCTGCGTCCGTCCGGGATCATGGGCGAACGCGTGGCCGACCGCGCCTGATACCGGAGGACACCGAAAAATGAGCCTGATCTCCTTCGACCGCCGCCGCGACCCGCGCAAGGCCACCGTCAGCCTGCTCCTGCTGCTGGCGCTGATGATCGCCTTCCCCTTCGTCGCCAGCCAGTTCGGCAACTCCTGGGTCCGCATCATGGACGTGGCGCTGCTCTACATCATGCTGGCCCTCGGCCTGAACGTGGTGGTGGGCTTCGCCGGCCTGCTCGACCTGGGCTACATCGCCTTCTACGCCATCGGCGCCTACACCGCCGGCCTGTTCGCCTCGCCGCAGTTCGCGGCGGTGATCGAGTCCTTCGTCAACACCTACCCGGCCGTCGGCAACGGGCTGGTCTGGCTGCTCGGGCCGGACGTGGCGCAGAACGGCATCCACCTGTCTCTGTGGGTCATCGTGCCGCTGTCGGCGCTGGTGGCGGCGCTGTTCGGCGCGCTGCTGGGCGCGCCCACGCTCAAGCTGCGCGGCGACTACCTCGCCATCGTGACGCTGGGCTTCGGCGAGATCATCCGGATCTTCATGAACAACCTCAACGCCCCGGTGAACATCACCAACGGGCCGCAGGGCATCAACATGATCGACCCGATCCGGGTGTTCGGCGTCTCGCTGGCGGGGGAGCAGGGCTCCGGCTCGACGGTGCACCTGCTGGGCATGAGCCTGCCCTCGGTCAACGCCTACTACTTCCTGTTCCTGCTGCTGTGCATCGCGACGATCTTCGTCTCGCTGCGGCTGCAGGACTCGCGCCTGGGCAGGGCCTGGGTCGCGATCCGCGAGGACGAGATCGCCGCCAAGGCGATGGGCATCAACACCCGCAACGTGAAGCTGCTGGCCTTCGCCATGGGCGCTTCGTTCGGCGGCGTGGCGGGCGCGATGTTCGCGGCTTTCCAGGGCTTCGTCTCGCCGGAATCCTTCTCGCTGACCGAGTCCATCGCGGTGCTGGCGATGGTGGTGCTCGGCGGCATCGGCCACATCCCGGGCGTGGTGCTCGGCGGCGTGATCCTCGCGGCGCTGCCCGAGGTGCTGCGCCATTCGGTCGAGCCGCTGCAGATGGCGATCTTCGGCCGCGTCTGGGTCGACGCCGAGGTGATGCGCCAGCTGCTCTACGGCCTGGCGATGGTGGTCATCATGCTGACCCGCCCCGCTGGCCTGTGGCCTTCGCCCCGCCCGGAGGACCGGCCCGAGGCCGACCATCCGCACACGCCCGACGCCGCCGGCGTGGTCAAGGCCTGAACCGGAAACCCGCAACCATGACATCTTCCATCGAGCAAGCCGCGCAGCGGTCGGCAGCCGCCGCCGCAGCCGCCGCGCCGGTCGCCGCCGCGCCGGCCCCCGCCCCCGCGGTTCCCCCGGCACCGGCCGTTCCCGCCGTGGCTCCGGCCACCGACCGCGCGCCCATCCTGCGCATCGCCGGCGCCGGCAAGCGCTTCGGCGGGCTGCAGGCGCTGTCGAACGTCGGCCTGACGATCCTGCCGGGCCAGATCTACGGCCTGATCGGCCCGAACGGCGCCGGCAAGACGACCTTCTTCAACGTCATCACCGGCCTGTACCAGCCCGACGGCGGCACCTTCGAGCTGGCCGGCAAGCCGTATTCGCCCTCGGCGCCGCACGCGGTGGCCCGGGCGGGCATCGCGCGCACCTTCCAGAACATCCGGCTCTTCGGCGACATGACGGTGCTGGAGAACGTGATGGTCGGCCGCCACGTCCGCACCCGCCAGGCGGTGCTGGGCGCGATCCTGCGCCACCGCGCCGCCCGCGAGGAGGAGGCCGCCATCCGCGCCCGCGCGCAGGAGCTGCTGGACTTCGTCGGCATCGGGCGCTTCGCCGGCCGCACCGCGCGCCACCTGTCCTACGGCGACCAGCGCCGGCTGGAGATCGCCCGCGCGCTGGCGACCGACCCGCAGCTGCTGGCGCTCGACGAGCCCGCCGCCGGCATGAACGCGACCGAGAAGCTGGCCCTGCGCGAGCTGCTGGTCAAGATCCGGGCCGACGGCCGCACCATCCTGCTGATCGAGCACGACGTGAAGCTGATGATGGGCCTGTGCGACCGCATCACCGTGCTCGACTACGGCAAGGTCATCGCCGAAGGCGTGCCGGCCGAGGTGCAGAAGAATCCGGCCGTGATCGAGGCTTACCTCGGCGCGGGCCACTGAAGGACGCCATGACGACTCTCGTTTCCCCCGTGAATTCCCCCGCGTCCCCCGGCGCGGCCAACGCCGCCGCAGCCGCCGCCGCCGCCGTCCCGACCGACGCCCCGGCGGGCCGCGTGCTGTCCATCCAGGACCTGCGCGTCGCCTACGGCGGCATCCAGGCGGTCAAGGGCATCTCGCTCGACGTCCGCAAGGGCGAGCTGGTGACGCTGATCGGCGCCAACGGCGCCGGCAAGACCACCACCCTGAAGGCCATCACCGGCACCCTGCCCAACTGCAGGGTCGAGGGCCGCATCGAGTACCTGGGCCAGCCGCTGCACGGCCTGAAATCCTTCCAGCTGCTGGAGCGCAAGCTGGCGATGGTGCCCGAGGGCCGGGGCGTCTTCACCCGCATGAGCATCCACGAGAACCTGCTGATGGGCGCCTACACCGCGACCGACAAGCGGCAGGTGGCCGAGGACGTGGCGCGCTGGTTCGAGGTGTTCCCCCGGCTCAAGGAGCGCGCGTCGCAGATGGCCGGCACGCTCTCGGGCGGCGAGCAGCAGATGCTGGCGATGGCCCGCGCGCTGATGAGCCACCCGACGCTGCTGCTGCTCGACGAGCCGTCGATGGGCCTGTCGCCGATCATGGTCGAGAAGATCTTCGAGGTGATCCGCAACGTCTCGGCCCAGGGCATCACCATCCTGCTGGTCGAGCAGAACGCCCGCCTGGCCCTGCAGGCCGCGCACCGCGGCTACGTGATGGAGTCCGGCCTGGTCACCATGACCGGCGAGGCCGGGGCCATGCTGGACGATCCGCGGGTGCGCTCGGCCTACCTGGGCGAGTAGGGGCGTTGGCGGTTTGGCGGGTCAGCGGGCCGCCAGCGCGGCCGCCGCGAAGTGTTCGCTGGCCGAGCGGAAAGCCCGGAGGCCGAAATCGATATCGTCCGGGCCGACATGGCGGTGCGTCACGCAGCGCAGCCGGTACCTACCCCAGGGGCGCACCAGCACGCCCCTTTCCCGCAGCGCCTGCTCCCAGGCCCGGGCGTCGGCGCCCGAGGCGCCGACGTCGACCTGCACGATGTTGGTCTGGGGATCGTTGGCCGAGAGGCCCTCGATCTCGCCGATGCCGCAGGCCAGCCAGTGGGCGCTGACATGGTCCTCGGCGAGTCGGTCCACCATGGTGGTGATGGCCACGATGCCGGCGGCCGCCGCGATGCCGACCTGGCGCTGGTTGCCGCCGAGCATCTTGCGCAGCTGCCTGCAGCGCCCGATGGTTTCCCGGGAGCCCGCCAGCACCGCCCCCATGGGCGCGCTCAGGCCCTTGGACAGGCACACCGACACGGTGTCGGCGAAGGCGGCGATGCCCGCAGGGCCCACCCCCAGCGCCACCGCCGCGTTCATCAGGCGCGCACCATCGAGGTGAACGGATGCGCCGGCCGCCTGCGCCATTTCTTGGACCGCCTGCATGTATGCCAGCGGCGGCACGGTGCCGCCGGCGTTGTTGTGCGAGGTCTCCAGGCACACCACCCCGACGCGCAACTTCGCCCCGCTGGGCTGCAGGGCTTCCTGCACGGCGTCGAGGTCCATGGCGCCGAGGGTGCCCGCGATGCCCTGGTAGAACGTGCCGGTCAGCGCGGCGGCGCCACGCTCGGCCATGTAGATGTGCGAGGCGGCTTCGGCCAGCACCAGTTCCTGCCGTTGCGCCTGGGCGAGGATGGCCAGCAGGTTGGCCATGGTGGCGCTCGGGACATACAGGGCAGCCGCCTTCCCGAGGATCTCCGCGGCCACGGTTTCCAGTTCCACCGCGGTCGGGTCGCCGTCCAGCCCATCGTCGCCCAGGGGCGCCGAGGCGATGCGCTCGTACATCTGCGGCGTGGGCCGGGTGACGGTGTCGCTGCGCAGGTCCAGGGACGGGTTCGGGTCGATGCTGTCTCTCATTGGGGTTTTCTGGTTGCTACCGTTATTCGGCGGTCGCGCCGGAGGCCTTCACCACCGCGCTCCACTTCTTGCGCTCGCTGGTCAGGAAGGCGGCGAATTCCGCGGGCGTGCCGGGTTTCGTGTAGATGCCGCGCGCGGCCAGGTTGGCCTTGACGCCGGGGGCTTCCAGCACGCGGTTGATCTCGCGGTTCATGGTCCGCACGATGGGGTCGGGCGTCTTGGCCGGCACCACCACGCCGTAGAGCGTGTAGTACTGGAAATCCGGGTAGCCGCTCTCGACGAAAGTCGGGACGTCGGGCAGCAGCGGATCCCGCGCGCCCGAGGTCACCGCCAGGGCGCGCAGCTTGTGGTCCTTGATCAGAGGAACGGCCGACACCAGCGACGAGATGTAGAAATCGACCTGGCCGCCCAGCACGTCGCCCATCGCCGGGCCGCCGCCCTTGTAGGGCACATGCAGCATGCGGGCCCCGTTCTTCATGCGCAGGCTTTCCGCCACCAGGTGGCCGACGGTGCCGTTGCCGGACGACGCATAGGTCAGCTCCTTGGCCTTGGCGGCGGCCACCAGCGCGCCCAGGCTTTGGTAAGGGCTCGACGCGTTGACCACCAGCACCGAGACGCCGGTGCCGACCAGGGCGACCGGGGTCAGGTCCTTCACCGGATCGAATCCCATCTTCTTGAACAGGAACTGGTTCACCGTGAGGTTGCTGGTCTCGCCCAGCACCGCGGTATAGCCGTCGGGCGGGGCCTTGGCACCGAACTCCATGCCGATGTTGTTGCCGGCGCCGGGCTTGGTGTCCACCACGACCTGCCACTGGGCCAGCTCGCCGAGCTTGGCGGCGAGCAGCCGCGACACCGCGTCGGTGCCGCCGCCCGGCGGACTGGGGGAGACGAGATGGATCACCCGTTCGGGCATCCAGGCATCGGCTGCGGCGGCAGTGCTGGCGGCGGCCCATACCGAGCCGAGCACTCCGATCAGACCCAGGAAGCGCGAAAAGCGTTTGAGGCGGTGTGTTTTCATGGAATTCGAGGCGAGTTGGCTGAGAGATCTCCGTACGGAACGGAACCATTCATCGTACGCAATGCCTAGAATGAGTAAAGCGATATCTGCCAAAAGCAATTGTGAGAAATACTGATGAATATCGCGCTTCTGAACACGCTGCGGGCGATTCTCGAACAGGGCAGTTTCACCGCCGCAGCCGGTATCGTCGGCTGCAGTCCGAGCGCGGTCAGCCTGCAGGTCAAGCAGCTGGAGCAGTATTTCGGGAAACCGCTGTTCGACCGGTCCACGCGGAAGATGTCGCCGACACCTTTCGCACGCGAAGTGGTGAGCACGGTGGGGGATTTCTCGCAGGCGCTCCAGCGGCTGCGGTCTCGCCCGCCCCAGCAGGTGAGCGGCCGGATCAAGGTCGGCGTGATCACCAGCATGCAGAGCGACGCGATGCCGGCGGCGCTGCGGGAGCTGCGCCAGCGGTATCCGCTCCTGGAGGTGTTCGTCCCGCCGATGAACGACAGCGACGAATTGATCGCCGAACTCAAGGGAGGCCGGGTGGATGCGGCGCTGGTCGCCAAGCCGCAGGGGGTGGGCGCGTCCCGCCGTTTGTGCTGGCACGAGCTGCATCGCCAGCCCTACGTGCTGCTGGCGCCGGCCGATGCCGCGACCGACGACCCGGGCGCGCTGCTCGGACGCTACGAATGGATCGGGTACGACCTGTCGCTGCCGGGCGGCAAGGTCGCGGCGCGTTTCGTCCGGGGCCTGCGTCCGGAAGCGCGTTGCGCCATGGAACTGCGCTCGGTGGACGCCATCGTGTCCCTCGTGGCGGAAGGCCTGGGCATTTCGATCGTGCCGCAGCCCCGGCGCGCGCTGGTCCGGGCCTACCCGGTGCGTGAGATTCCCTTGGGACCGCGCGCGCCGTTCCGGACCCTGGCGCTGGTCCGCCGCACCGCCGACGAAGGCAACCGGAACATCCACGCGGTGGCGGAAGCGTTCGGGGCGGCCTTCGCGATGCGCAGCGCGGCCTGACGTCGGGAGCGCAATGCGAAAGGGCCGCCTCCCCGGGGAAGCGGCCCTGTTCGTGCCCCGTGCGGCCCCGCAGGGCCGGGAGGGAATGCCGGCTTACTTCGTCACCGCCAGCAGGGTGCGCTGGCCGCCCTTGTAGGTGTAGAGCGTCAGGGTGCCGTCCTTCAGGTCGCCCTTGGTGTCGAAGGCGATGTTGCCGGTGACGCCCTTGTAGGAGACCTTGGCCAGCTCGGGCAGGTACTTCGCGGGGTCCCAGGAGCCGGCCTTCTGCATGGCGGCGACCACCGCGTTGGTGGCGTCGTAGGCGTAGGCGGCGTTGTAGACCACGTCGATGCCGAAGCGCTTCTTGTAGGCGGCGCGGAAATCGTCCATGCCCTTCTTCTCGGATTCCTGCACGCCGCCCGCCTCGGCGCAGACCACCTGGTCCTCGCCCAGGCCGGCGCCGGCCAGGCCCGGCAGCGAGCCGGTGCAGATGCCGTCGCCGCCCATGAACTTGGCGGTCACGCCCAGCTGCTTCATCTGGCGCAGCATCGGGCCGCCGACCGCGTCCATGCCGCCGAAGAAGACCACGTCGGGCTTCTTGGACTTGATGGAGGTCAGGATGGCGTTGAAGTCGGTCGCCTTGTTGTTGGTGTACTGGGTGGCCACCACCGTGCCGCCGGCGGCCTTGACGCCCTTGGCGAATTCCTCGGCCACGCCCTGGCCGTAGGCGGTGCGGTCGTCGATGACCGCGATGCTCTTGCCGCCCAGCGTCTTGACCGCGTACTGGCCCAGCACGTTGCCGAGCTGCGCGTCGTTGGCCACGACCCGGAAGGCGGTCTTGAAGCCCTGCTGGGTGTACTTCGGGTTGGTCGCCGAGGGCGAGACCTGCGCGATGCCGGCGTCCGAGTAGATCTTCGAGGCCGGGATGGTGGTGCCGGAGTTCAGGTGGCCGATGACGGCGGCGACCTTGGCATCGACCAGCTTGGTCGCGGCGGCGGTGGCCTGCTTCGGATCGCCGGCGTCGTCTTCGGCCAGCAGCTGGAACTTCAGCTTCTTGCCGCCGATGGTGACGCCCTTGGCATTGAGCTCGTCGATGGCCATGCGGGCGCCGTTCTCGTTGTCCTTGCCCATGTGGGCATCGGGCCCGGTGATCGGGGCGACGTGGCCGATCTTGACGACCTGTTCCTGCGCGAAGGCGGTGCCGCCTGCGAAGGCGAGGGCGATGGCGGCTGCCAACGGAGCGATGGTGCGCTGTAGCTTCATGGATTCCCCAGAATGGAACGGTATGGAAATGTCGGTTCTCTGCGTGCCTGGCACGGCATGCCGGACGCAAGCAGGCTTCGTGCCCGATTGCGTCCACGCGCCTGCCGCGCCACCTGGCAGTATGCCGCCAGCCGGCCCGGTCCGCGAGAGGATCAACCCAGTGCGGCGTGGGCCGTCGCGCGCGGCAGCCAGACGCTGAAGATCGAGCCCGCGCCCAGGGTGCTCGAGACGCCGATGGTTCCGCCGTGCGCCTCGACGATCTGCCGGCTGATGTAGAGCCCCAGCCCCAGTCCGGCGCTGACCTTGTTGTCGGCCGCGCGTTCGAACTGCTCGAAGATGCGCTGCTGGTCCTCGGGCGCGATGCCGCGGCCGCGGTCGCGCACGTCGAGCCGCACGCCGCCGTTCCATTCGGCCAGCAGGATGTCGACCGGCTGCTTCGGGCCGTAGCGCAGGGCGTTGGTCAGCAGGTTGGCCACCACCTGCTCGATGCGGAACTCGTCGAGCTCGACCTCCATCGTCCCGGGCGCCTGCAGCGACAGGCCGCATTCGGCCGCGGCGGCCTGGTGGGTGAAGCTCTCGACCGTGCGGGCCAGCATGCGCGCCAGGTCGAAGCGCTTGGGCAGGATCGAGAGGGTGCCGCGCTGCAGCCGGGTCACGTCGAGCATGTCGTCGATCAGGCGGATCATGGCCTGGATGTGGCGTTCGTCGCGCTCGATCATGGCGCGCAGCTGCTCGGGCGCGAAGGCCTCGTGCTTGCCGCGCGCCAGGTGCATCTTGCGCACCTGCGCCTCCAGGAACAGGGTGTTGAGCGGCGTGCGCATCTCGTGCGAGACCATGGACATGAACTCGTCGCGCACCCGCACCGCGCGCTGCAGCTCGCCCTGGGTGGCCTGCAGCTCCTGCAGCAGCACCTCCTGCTGGCGCCGCGCGGTCTCCAGCGCGTCGAGCTGCGTCTTGACCGCGTGGCGCTGGCGGTACAGGTCCACGAACACGCTGACCTTGCTGCGCACCGCCTGCGGGTCCAATGGCTTGTGGAGGAAATCGACCGCGCCGCTCTCGTAGCCGCGGAAGGCGTAGTTCAGCTCGCGGCCGGCGGCGCTGACGAAGACGATCGGGATGTGGCGGGTGCGCTCGGTGCCGCGCATCAGCTCCGCCAGCTCGAAGCCGTTCATGCCCGGCATCTGCACGTCGAGGATGGCCAGCGCGAATTCGTGCTGCAGCAGCAGCGCCAGCGCCTCGTCCGCCGACCGGGCCTGCAGCACCTTGCGGTCGTCCTGGCGGATGAGCGCGTCGAGCGCCAGGAGGTTCTCCGGCAGGTCGTCGACGATCAGGATCCGGGAGTCTTTGTCGTTCGGCATCAGGCGGTTCTTCTCGTTCGGGGATCGGTCGGGGGGGACGGGGCGGGCGGCGGGACGGGCGCCGCCGGGGCGGACAGCGCGGCCAGCAGGCGCCCGATGCCCGCCAGCGGCAGCACGAAGTCGGGCGCGCAGCGGGCCAGGGCGGCGGCCGGCATCACCGGCACCTGGGCCTCCGCGGGCGACTGCACCGCCGTCAGGCCGCCGCGCTCGCCCACGCGGCACAGGCCGACGGCGCCGTCCTCGCTGGCGCCGGTCAGCAGCACGGCCGCGCAGGACGGGCCGAAGGATTCTGCGGCCGATTCGAGCAGCAGGTCGATCGAGGGCCGCGAGTAATGCACCGGCGGCTCGCAGCTCAGCGAGAAGGTCCGGTCGCGTTCCACCGACAGATGGTAGCCCGGCCCGGCGAAATGCACGGTGCCGGGCTGGATCGGCGCCTTGTCGGCGGCCTCGCGCACCGGAAGCGCGCAATGGTGCGAGAACACCTCCACCAGCCGGCTGCGCCGGTCCTCGGGGATGTGCAGCACCACCGCGATGGCCGGCGCGAAGCCCGGCCCCAGCACCGCCAGGAGCCGCATCAGCGCGTCGACCCCGCCAGCCGAGGCGCCGATGGCGATGAGTTCGACCGGCGGCGGGACGGCGCCGCGCCGCAGCGGCGCGGCGCGGCGATGGCGCACCAGGTCGCGCAGCGCGGCCTCGGTGTCGGGCAGGTCCTCCAGGGGCGGTGCCGACGGGCCGGGGGCGCCGGGCGGGGAGGGCATGCCGGCGCTCATCGCTTGCGGTAGATGCGCTCTTCGCGCACCAGCGGTTCGAAGCGGCTGCCGTGCACCGAGAAATCCACGCTCTCCTTGCTGCCGAGCCCGAGGAAGCCCCGGTGGCACAGCGATTCGTGGAACAAGCCCAGCGCGCGGTCCTGCAGCGCGCGGTTGAAGTAGATCAGCACGTTGCGGCAGGACACCAGGTGGGTTTCGGCGAACACGCTGTCGGTGGACAGGCTGTGGTCGGCGAAGGTGACGTTCTCGCGCAGCGAGGGGTCGAAGCGGGCGCCGCCGTAGGCGGCGGTGTAGTAGTCCGCCAGGGACCGGGTGCCGCCCGCCTGCTGGTAGCTGGTGCTGTACTGCCGGATCCGGTCGATCGCGAAGATGCCCTGGCGCGCGCGGTCGAGCGACTGCGGATTGATGTCGGTGGCGTAGATCAGCGCGCGGTCGAGCAGGCCTTCCTCGCGCAGCAGGATGGCCAGCGAATACACCTCCTCGCCGGTGCTGCACCCGGCCACCCAGACCTTGATCGACGGATAGGTGCGCAGGATCGGCACCACCTGCTGCCGCAGGCCCAGGAAATAGGTCGGATCGCGGAACATCTCGCTGACCGGAATCGTGAGGTACTGCAGCAGCTGCATGAAGGCCGCCGGATCGTGCAGCACCCGGGCCTGCAATTCCGAGACGGTGGCGCAGCCGAGCTGGGTCATGGCATGCACCACCCGGCGCCGCTGGGAGGCGCCGGCGTAGTCGCGAAAGTCGTAGCTGTAGCGCAGGTAGACCGCCTCGATCAGCAGCCGCAGCTCGATGTCGAGGCTCGTCGGCGCAGGCTGCGCGGCTCCCGCGTCCGGCAGGCCGGTGAAGGAGGGCCGCGCGATCATCCCGGGGTGCGCTCCATCTTGGGCATCCAGACCCGCAGCAGCGAGAACAGTCGGTCCAGGTCGATCGGCTTGGCGAGGTAGTCGCTCGCGCCGGCCTTCAGGCACTGCTCCTGGTCGTCCTTCATCGCCTTGGCCGTGACCGCGATGACCGGCAGCTTCTGCCAGGCCGGGTTCTTGCGGATCTCGCGGGTGGCCTCCAGGCCGTCCATCTCCGGCATCATCACGTCCATCAGCACCATGTCGATGTCGGGCACCGCGGCCAGCCGCTCCAGCGCCTCGCGGCCGTTGCGGCCGATCTCGACGATGGCGCCCCGGTGCTCCAGCGCGCTGGTCAGCGCGAAGATGTTGCGCACGTCGTCGTCCACCAGCAGGATCTTGCGGCCCTCGAACACCTTGTCGCGGCTGCGGGCGGTCTGCAGCATCTTCTGGCGCTCGGTCGAGAGTTCGGATTCCACCTTGTGCAGGAAGAGCGTGACCTCGTCGAGCAGCCGCTCGGGCGAACGCGCGCCCTTGATGATGATCGAGCGCGAGTAGCGCAGCAGGTTGGCCTCCTCGTCGCGGGTGAGGTTGCGGCCCGTGTAGACGATGACCGGCGGGAAGGAGCAGATCTCCTCGGCCGACATGCGCTTGAGCAGCTCGTCGCCGTCCATGTCGGGCAGCTTCAGGTCGATGATCATGCAGTCGAAGACCTGGCTGCGCAGCAGCTCCAGCGCCTCGCCGCCGCGCTCCACCGCAGTGATCTCGATGTCGTCGTCGCCGATCAGGTGCACGATGGATTCGCGCTGGCGCGCGTCGTCCTCGACCAGCAGGATGCGCTTGACCTTCTGCGCGAGCTTGTCGCCGAGCTTCTGGAACACCTCCTTGAGCTGCTCGCGGCTGGTGGGCTTGGTGGCGTAGCCGATGGCGCCCATGTGCATCGCCGCCTCGCTGCGGTCCTCGGCCGAGATCACGTGCACCGGGATGTGGCGGGTCTGCGGGTTCTCTTTCAGGTTCTGCAGCAGCGCCAGGCCCGAGCCGTCGGGCAGGCCCATGTCGAGCAGGATGGCGTCGGGCAGGAACTGCGCCGCCAGGCTGAAGCCGTCGGCCGCGCCGTGGGCCACGAGGCAGTTGTATTCCAGCTCGTGCGCCAAATCGTAGAGGATGTGCGCGAACTTCGGCTCGTCCTCGATCACCAGCACCGCGCGGTCGCCGAAGGGGCGGGTGCTGCGGTCGTCGGGGAAGGTGGGCGCCGGCACCTGGCGGTGCGGGGCCGGGGCGGGGGGCAGGGCCGATGGCCGCGGCGCCGGCGCGAACGCGGGCTGCAGGGGCGCGGGCTGCGAAGGCGCGGCGCGGGACGGCGACGCGGGGGCCATCGGCGCCGACATGGGCGCGGAGGAGGCCGGCGGTGCGGTCTGCGCCAGCAGCGGCGGCTCGTAGTCCAGCGGCATCGTCAGGGTGAAGGTGCTGCCCTGGCCGGGCGCGCTCTCGACCGTCAGCTGGCCGCCCAGCAGGTGGGTCAGGTCGCGCGAGATGGTCAGGCCCAGGCCGGTGCCGCCGTAGCGGCGGCTGGTGGTGCCGTCGGCCTGGTGGAAGGCCTCGAAGATCGCCCGCTGCTGGTCCTGCCGGATGCCGATGCCCGAATCCCGGACCGCGAACGCGATGCCGTGCGCGTCGGGCCGGACCGACAGCACCACCGATCCCGATTCGGTGAACTTGAGGGCGTTGGACAGCAGGTTCTTCAGGATCTGCTCCACCCGCTGGCGGTCGGTGCGCAGGCTCGGCGCCGTGCCGGGCGCGATCTCTAGGCGGAAATCGAGCTGCTTCTGGCCCGCGAGCGGCTCGAAGGTCATGCGCAGCGCGTCGACGAGCTTCTGCACGCCCACGTCCTGCGGGCGCATCTCGAGCTTTCCGGCCTCGACCTTCGAGATGTCGAGGATGTCGTTGATCAGGTTGAGCAGGTCGTTGCCGGCCGAGTAGATCGACTCGGCGAACTTCACCTGCTCCCCGCTCAGGTTGCCCTTGGCGTTGTCGGCCAGCAGCTTGGACAGGATGAGCGCGCTGTTGAGCGGCGTGCGCAGCTCGTGCGACATGTTGGCCAGGAATTCCGACTTGTAGCGGCCGGTGCGCTGCAGTTCCTCGGCGCGCTCCTCCAGCGCGCCCTGGGCCTGCCGGAGCTCGGTGTTCTTCTGGTCGAGCACCAGCGCCTGCTCGGCCAGGTGGGCGTTGGTCTGCTCCAGTTCGGCCTGCTGGTTCTCGAGGTTGGCCTGCGATTCCTTGAGCACCCGCGACTGCTCCTCGAGTTCCTCGTTGGCGGTGCGCAGCTCCTCCTGCTGGACCTGCAGCTCCTCGTTGAGCTGCTGGGTTTCGGCCAGCATGTCCTGCTGGCGCTGGCGGTAGCGCGCGGCCTCGAGCGAGCCGGCGATGTCCGGCGCCGTCAGCTCCAGCAGCTCGATGTCGCGGGGCTGCAGCGGTCGCAGGAAACCGACCTCGATCACGCCGTTGACGACGCCCTCGCGGGTCAAGGGCACCAGCAGCGCGTTCGGCGGACTGCCGTGCCCGAGGCCGGAGCTGACGTCCAGGTAGCCGGCGGGCAGCGGTTCGAGCCGCAGGGTCCGGTTCTCGCGCGCGGCCTGGCCGACCAGCGTCTCGCCGTCCTGCACCAGGGCCTGCCGCTCCGACAGCTCGCGGCTGAAGCCGTAGTCCGCGATGCGGCGCAGGTTGCCGAAATCGTCCCGCGCGTACATGGCGCCGACCACGCTGCCGAGCTGGCGCGCGATGGATTCGAGCACCTGGCGCCCGAGGCCGGCCAGGTCCTGGCGGCCGATGATCTCGCTGGCCAGGGTGGTCTGGCCCTCGCGCAGCCAGGCCTGGTGCTGCAGCCGCTCGGCGGACGCGTTCTGGCGCTGCAGGGAATCCTCGTAGGTGGCCGAGAGCCGCGTCAGCTCTCGCCGGCCGAGGATGGCCACCAGGGCCCCGAAGCCGATGCTGAAGACCAGGTACAGGCCCAGGGTCAGGACGGTGATGGTGCGCGCATCGGCGCTGCGCTCCACCCGCAGGTTCTGTTCCGACTCGATCAGCCGGTTGAATTCGTTGCGCATCGCCTCGGTCAGCCGGCGGCCCCGGCCCGAGGCGACGACCTCGGCGAGGGACTCCTTGCGGCGGTGCATGGCGAGCACTTCTTCCACGAAGGCGATCCACTCGGTCTGCAGGGCCTGGATGCGGTTGAGCCGGTCGACCTGGACCGGGTTGTCCGACACCAGCTCCCGCAGCGCGCCGATCTCTCCCACGACCCGGACCCGGACGGATTCGTAGGGTTCGAGGTAGCGGTTCTCGCCGGCGATGAGATAGCCGCGCACGCTGCTCTCCATCTCGACGTTGAGGCGGGCGACCTCCTGCGCGTTGGCGATGACGCGGTCGGTGTGCTCGACCCAGTTGATCACCGAGAGCAGGTAGACGATCAGCGCGGTGAAGCCCACCGCCCCGAGCAGGCCCATGCCCAGGGGCAGGACGACGTTGCGCCGGAGCATGCGTTTGAAGGCGATCGGATCGACAGGCGTGGAACTTGGCATGGCGAAAGGGAGGTCAGCGCACGGAACAAAAAGCCTGCGAGTGTGTCTCAATTCAACGCAGGAACGCGTCAGTCAACATCGCCAGTTCCTCGGGGCGGTCGTGGTGGACCATGTGCCCGGCCCCGTCGATCCGGGCGATGCGGCAATTCCGCACCGAGGCCAGCCGCGCGTGCCACTGCGCCAGGCCGTAGTGCTTTCCCGCCTCGTCGCCGGACAGCGCCCCCGCCTCGGCCTCCACCGCCAGCACCGGCGCGGCGATGTCGGCATACAGCGCCAGCACCTCGTCGAGCCGGAAGACCTGGGCATTGACGACCTTGTGCGCCGCGTCGGCCAGGATGCGCCAGGGGCCTTCGCCCGAGGCTTCGTCCACCGGCGCGGCCCACTGGCGCGCCAGCCAGGCCGCGCGGTCGGCGGGCAGGCGCGGGTTGTTGCGCACCAGCCGCGCCGCGACCGCATCGGCATGCGGGTAGGTGCCCATTGCCAGCGTGCCGCGGTGCAGGGCCGCGATGCCGTCCATCCAGTCGCGGTAGCGGGTGACCGCCTGCGCCGGCGGAGCGGCCGGCAGCCCGAAGCCTTCGAGGTTGACCAGGCGCCGGATGCGCTGCGGCCGCGCGCCGGCGTAGAGCATCGCCGCATGGCCGCCCATGCTGTGGCCCAGCAGGTCCACCGCCGCGCCGCCGGGCGCGATCCGGTCGAGCAGCGCGTCGAGGTCGGCGAGGTAGTCGGGGAACCAGTAGCCGTCGGTCGCCGGCGCCCGGGTCCGGCCGAATCCGCGCCAGTCGGGCGCCACGATGCGTCGCCCGGGCGACAGGGCCAGCAGCGCGTCCACCATGAACTGGAACGAGGCCGAGACGTCCATCCAGCCGTGCACCATCACCAACGGCGTCTGCGCCGGATCGGGCGCGCCCCAGTGGCGCAGGTGGTAATCGGCATGGCGGATGCGCAGGAATTCGCTGCGCGACGCGGAGGCGGGCTGGTACATGGCGGGATGATAGGCAGCGGCCGGGCGGGGCGCGGCGGGTCGTGGGCGCATGCGGCCCCGGGGCGGGCGGGCGCAGTAGGATGGGGGCCTCCATGCGATGGCCCGCCGCGGGCCCGTCGGTTCCCCTTTCCCGGTGCGCCATCAGGTTCGCCATCACTCTGTCCGCCTCCATGCCTGTCTCCACGACCCTTCCCCTCGTCCGGCTCGGCCGGAGCGACCTCCAGGTCACGCCCGTCTGCCTCGGCACCATGAACTTCGGCGAGCAGGTCGCCGAGCGCGACGCCTACTCCATCCTCGACCGGGCGCTGGAGCGCGGGGTGAACTTCCTCGACACCGCCGAGATGTACGCCACGCCCGCGCGCGCCGAGACCTACGGCGCCACCGAGGCCATCCTCGGGCGCTGGTTCGCGGCCAATCCCGCGGCGCGGGGCCGGGTGGTGCTGGCCAGCAAGGTGGCCGGCCCGTCGCGCGGCATGGACTGGATCCGCAATGGCAGCCAGGACCTGACGCCCGCCGACATCGCCCAGGCCTGCGAGGACAGCCTGCGCCGGCTGCGGACCGAGGCGATCGACCTCTACCAGATCCACTGGCCGGTGCGCCACGTGCCGGCCTTCGGCACGGTGTACTTCGATCCGGCCAAGCTGCAGCCGGTGACCTCCATCCACGACCAGCTCGACGCGCTGGCCCGGCTGGTGCGGGCCGGCAAGGTGCGGGCCATCGGCCTGTCGAACGAAACGCCGCACGGCGTGCACGAATTCGTGCGGCTGGCCGAACAGCACGGCCTGCCGCGCGTCGCGACGGTGCAGAACCCCTACACCCTGATCAACCGGTCGGTGGACAACGGCCTGGACGAGACGCTGCACCACCTGGGCGTGTCGCTGCTGGCCTACTCGCCGCTGGGCTTCGGCCTGCTGACCGGCAAGTACGACGCCTCGGGCCTGACCGGCCCCGGCGCGCCCGAGGGCGCCCGCATCGCCTCCTACGAATCGGTGCGCAAGCAGCGCTGGGGCCGGCCGGAGGCGCTGGCCGCCGCCCGGCGCTACAACGCGCTGGCGCGCGAGCACGGCCTGACGCCCACCCGGCTGGCGCTGGCCTTCTGCTATACCCGCTGGAGCGTGGCCAGCACCATCATCGGCGCGCGCACCCTGGCCCAGCTCGACGAGAACCTGGACGCCTGGGGCACCACGCTGTCGCCCGAGGTGCTCGCGGCGGTGGACGCGATCCGCTGGGAACTGCACGACCCGGCGATCTGAAGGGCATTCGCGGGAACCGTCGCGCCATGGCCAGGAAGCAGCACGCCCCCGAAACCCCCGCCACCCGCTGGCTGCGCGCGCGCGGCGTGGCGTTCACCGCGCACCCCTACGAGTACCTGGCCCACGGCGGCGCGCAGCACAGCGCCCGGGTGCTGGGGCTGGATCCCTCCTCGGTCGTCAAGACCCTGGTGATGCAGGACCAGGACGCCCGGCCGCTGCTGGTGCTGATGCACGGCGACCGCACCGTGTCCACCAAGGCCCTGGCGCGGCAGATCGGCGCCAAGTCGGTCGAGCCCTGCGCGCCGGACACCGCCCAGCGCCACAGCGGCTACCTGGTCGGCGGCACCTCGCCCTTCGGCACGCGGCGCGAGATGCCGGTCTACATCGAACGCACCATCCTGGACCTGCCGCATATCTGCATCAACGGCGGCCAGCGCGGCTTCCTGGTCGGCATTCCGCCGCAGGTCTGCACCGGCCTGCTGGGCGCGGTGCCGGTGGACTGCGCGCTGGCGATGGACTGACGCGATCAGCGCGCGGCGCTGAGCAGGTCAGCGCCCGATGCTCCGCAGGTAGCCCTGGCGCGCGGCGAAGGCGGTGTTCGCGAAATCGGAGAACACGACGTCGATGCCCGCGTCGAAGTAGGCCCGGTACTCGGCCGCCGGATCGCCCTTGTAGACGCCCGCCAGGTAGCGCGATTCGTTGCGGAAGGTGTAGGTGTGCACGAACAGTCCGGCCTGGTGGGCGTCGGCGATCAGGCGGGTCGGCGCGACGTTCGTCACCTCGGCGAGCGAGCCGGCGTAGCCGGGCGTGGTCTTGAAGGGCACGATGGTGTGCGCCATCACCTGCGGTTTCCACGGGCCGATGCCGTCCGCGTAGGTCTTGATCTCCGCGAGCCCGGCGGGCGTGAGCATCGCGCCGAAGAAGCGCGGGTCGCCCGCCAGGGTCCAGCTGTAGGGGCGGCCGTCGACGAAGGTGTATGCGTCGTCGGTGACGTAGACCATCTCGCCGGTCCGGAAGTCGATGTCGTTGCCGTCCACCAGCTGCACCGCCCGCGCCTGCATGCCCGCCGACCGCAGGTACTTCAGGCTGGCCGGATCGAAGCTCTGCACGAAGATCGGCGCGTCCTTGCGGTTGAGGCCGTTGGCGTTCATCACCTTCAGGATGGCGTCCTCGAACGGGTGGCTGCCCGCCGGGCCGCAGCCGTTGGCGATGGCCTGCGCGTTGTTCCAGACCGGGTTCTTGCTCTCCGGGTAGACGGTGAGGGTGCGTCCCAGCGCGGCGCTCTTGGCCTTGGCGATGTCGATCACTTCCTGGAAGCTCAGGATCGGCAGCTTGCCGTTGAGGTCGGCGGGGCGCTCGGTCCGGGCGTCGTAGGTGGTGCCGGCGATCCACTGCCGCAGCTCGGCCATCGTGAAATCGGTGATCGACCAGTCGTTGGTGTGGTCCTCGCCGTCGACCACCAGCGATTTCAGGACCGACTTCGGATCGGACGGGTCGGTCAGGTCGCTCAGGTACTGCGCGGGGCCGTTGGCGGGGATCGGCGGATAGCCGACGTTCACCAGCCGGCCGGGCACGGTGCGCCTGCGGGCGGCGACGGCCGCGTTGGTGGCCGCGACCTGCGCGATGTTGGTGTTGTCGCTCAGCCACGGGTTGTGGCGCGCCACCACCACGCAGTCCTTGGTGAGGTGCAGGTCGAGTTCGAGCGAGTCGGCGCCCGCGTCGGCCGCGGCTTCGTAGGCGGCCTTCGTTTCCTCGGGATAGAGCCCCGGCAGGCCCCGGTGCCCGATGACCAGCGGCACGCTGCCGTCGAGCGTCTTCAGGGAGAGGGAGGCATCGTCGCTTCCGCCTCCGCAGGCGGCGATCAGCGCACAGGCGCCGACCGCGAGGGCCGCGCCGATCATGGGAGGGACGCGGTGCGTGGGAGCGGCAGGGTGGTTCATGGATGCGTGGCGTTGTTGGAGGAGGTCTGCGCGGGCGCCAAGCTAGTGTCGTGGCATGACCGGGACGTGACAATGCCGGTTGCACCTACCGCGCGTCCCTGCGGCGCGCTGGCACAATGGCCGCCCCGCTTTCCTCCCGGCCGGCGCCTGCTGCACCAGGCGGCCGGCATACCGCGCATGGACTTCCTGCCCTCTCTCCTCGCCACGCTGGCGGCCTACCTGGTCGGCTCGCTGTCCTTCGCCGTCATCGTCAGCCGGGCCATGGGCCTGCACGACCCGCGCACCTACGGCAGCGGCAACCCGGGCGCGACCAACGTGCTGCGCTCGGGCAGCAAGCCGGCGGCCATCGCCACGCTGCTGCTCGATGCGGTCAAGGGCTGGCTGCCGGTGGCGCTGGTGCGCTGGCATGGCGCGGACTGGGGCCTGGAAGGCGGCACCGTGGCGCTGGTCGGGCTGGCGGCCTTCCTGGGGCACCTGTATCCGGTGTTCTTCCGCTTCCAGGGCGGCAAGGGCGTGGCGACCGCGCTCGGCGTGCTGCTCGGCATCGCGCCGCTGCTGGGCCTGGCGACGCTGCTGACCTGGCTGATCGTGGCGGTGTTTTTCCGCTATTCGTCGCTGGCGTCGCTGGTGGCGGCGGTGTTCGCGCCGTTCTACCTGGTGCTGGGTGGCGGGCTGGCTTGGCCGGCGTCCTGGCCGATCGTGGCGGCGACCGTCCTGATGGCGGCGTTGCTGGTCTGGCGCCACCGGCTCAATATCCGGCGCCTGCTGGCCGGCGAGGAATCGCGGCTGGGCAGCAAAGCCAAAAGGTAACCGCACCGGCCGGCAATCACCGATTCACGTTTGCAATCAAAGCCACCATGTCTTCCGAACCCGACCTGCCGCCCCTGCCCTCGATCGCGCTCGGCCGTTATCGCCATTACAAAGGTGGCGAATACGAAGTCGTCGGCGTCGCCCGTCACAGCGAAAGCCTCGAGGCGTTCGTGTTGTACCGGCCGCTGTACAACGCCACCGGAATGTGGGTCCGGCCACTGGCGATGTTTCTTGAACATGGCGAATTCAACGGTGAAT
>JAKOND010000240.1 GCA_022702125.1 Burkholderiaceae bacterium | reverse complement strand
CGCGGGCGTAGTCGGCCGCCGGCAGGAAGCGCGCGGCCACGTCGGCGGGCATGGGCACGTTGCGCACCGGCCGCAGGTAGGCCCGCGCCCAGAGCGCCTGGCCCTCGTCGGAGAGCACGAAGTCGAGCGCTTTCTTCGCGTCGGCGGCATGCGGCGCCTTGGCCACGAGGCTCATCACGTAGGGAACCACCACCGTGCCTTCGGCCGGAATCACGAAGGCCACGTTGGCGCCGTCCTTGTACTTGGCGCGGTAGGCGTTGAAGTCGTAGTCCAGCAGGATCGCGATCTCGCCCGACAGCACGCGGGCGTAGGCGGTCTGCTTGGGCACGATGGGTTCGTTCTTCATCAGTTGCCTGAAGTAGTCGATGCCCGGGCCGAAGTTGTCGAGCGTGCCGCCGCGCGCCTGGTTGGCCGCCACCGCGCCGACGTAGCCGACGAAGGCCGAGGCCGGGTCCAGGTAGCCGACCAGGCCCTTGTACTCGGGCTTGAGGAGGTCGGCCCAGGAGCGCGGGACCGGCTTGCCGCCCAGCGCATCGACGTTGACCATGAAGCCCAGCGTGCCCGAGTGGATGGTGAACCAGTGGCCGTCGCGGTCCTTGAGGCCGTCGGGGATGTCGGCGAAGCCCGCCGGCTTGTACGGCGCCACCAGGCCGTCCTTCTGCGCCTGGACGGCGAAGGTGACGCCGAGGTAGGCCATGTCGGCGACCGGGCTGGCGCGCTCGGCGGCCATCTGCGCCAGGGCCTGGCCGGAGTTCTTGTTGTCCGGCGGCACGGTGACGCCGGTGCGGGCCTTGATGGCCTTGAGCTGGGCGCCCCAGTCGGCCCATTCGGTCGGGCAGTTGTAGCAGATGGCGGTCTGCGCGAAGGCGCCGGTGGCGGCCGCGAGGCCCAGCGCCAGGACGGCGCCGCGAAGCAGGCGTTGCATGGGGGTTCCTTTTCCGTTGAAGTCGTGGTGGACGCAGGGCTCGGCGCCTCTGCAAACGATTTCATTGGAATCGCCGGGTGTGACGCGGCGATGACGCGCGCATCGGCCCCCCGCGGTGCGGGGCCTCGCTGTGCTACGGTGCGGCCGATGCCCCGCCGGGCAGGCGATGCCCGGCTTCCCCTCCTTCCACGCACGATGTACACCCCGCCGCATTTCGCCGAGAACCGCCCGGAGCAGCTGCACCGCATCCTCCGGGACCACCCGCTGGGCGCGCTGGTCACGCACGGCGCCGCGGGCTTCGACGCCGACCACCTGCCCTTCGAATTCGACCCCGGCGCCGGCCCCCACGGCCTGCTGTCGGCCCATGTGGCGCGCGCCAATCCGCTGCTGCAACGCTGTCCGTCCGGCAGCCCGGTGCTGGTGATCTTCCGGGGCGCGGAGGCCTACGTCTCGCCGAGCTGGTATCCCAGCAAGCACGAGACGCACCGCCTGGTGCCGACCTGGAACTACGAGGTGGTGCATGCGCACGGCGTGCTCACGGTGCACGACGACGAGCGCTTCGTGCGCCGCCTGGTCGCCCGGCTGACCCGGCGGCACGAGGCGGCGGAACCCCGGCCCTGGAAGATGGGCGACTCCGCGCCCGAGTTCATCGACGGCATGCTGCGCAACATCGTGGGCATCGAGATCGCCGTCACCGCGCTGGAAGGCAAGGCCAAGCTGAGTCAGAACCGCGAGGCGCGCGATCTCGCCGGCGCGGCCGACGCGCTGGAGGCCCGCGGCCACGGCGCCCTGGCCGACCGGATGCGCCCCCCGCCCGTCGCCTGACAGCGGGCCGCCGCGCGGCGCCGACCGCCCCACTCCGCGCCCGCCCGTGCCGCGCTGGTCCCCCCGATAGGACCAGCAGGTCCCATTGAAGCCGCGGCCGCCCGCGCCTAGGATGCTCCTTCCCCCAAGGAGACACGATGAAGAACCGATTCCCCCGGCGCCGCGCCCTCGCCGCGCTGGGCCTGCTCGCCGCCGGCGCGTGGGCCCCGGGGCTGGCGTCCGCCCAGGACGCCAAGCCCCTCACCATCATCGTCGGCAGCCCGCCCGGCGGCACCACCGACACGCTGGCCCGGGTGATCGGCAAGGCGATGGGCGACGCGCTCGGCCGCACCGTGCTGGTGGACAACCGGGCCGGCGCCGGCGGCAACATCGCCGCCGCCTACGTCGCCAAGGCACCGGCGGACGGCAGCACGCTGCTGATGGCCTTCACCGGCCACACCATCAACGCCACCCTCTACAAGAATCTGCCGTTCGATCCGGTGAAGGATTTCACGCCCATCGCCATGGTGGCCAAGGTGCCCAGCGTGCTGATCGCGCGCAAGGGCCTGCCCTTCGGCGACGTCGCGGGGCTGGTGGCGTACGCGAAGAAGAACCCCGACAAGCTCAATTTCGCGATCGGCGCGCAGGGCTCCTCGCTGCACCTGGCGAGCGAGCAGTTCAAGATGCTGACCGGCGCCAAAATCGTCAACATCCCGTACAAGGGCACCGGGCCGGCGCTCTCCGACGTGCTCGCGGGCACGGTGGACCTGATGTTCGCCAGCACCGTCAACGTGCTGCCGCACCGGGAGAGCGGCGGCATCCGGCTGCTCGGCGTGAGCAGCCGCGATGCGCTGCCGCAGTTCCCGGGCGTGCCGCCGATCGCCGCCACCGTGAAAGGCTTCGAGTCCACCGCCTGGTTCGGCCTGTTCGGCCCGGCCCGCCTGCCGCCGGAGGTGGCCGACCGGCTCTACCAGGCGGCCAGGAAGGCGGTGGAGACGCCCGCCTACCAGGAGCGCATGCGCACCGAGGGCGCCAGTTCCGTGGACATGACGCCGCAGGCCTTCGGCCGCTTCGTGGAGCAGGACATCCGCGATTGGGCGAAGATCATCAAGGCCTCGGGCGCGTCGGTGGAATGATGGCCGATACCGCCACCCCCCTCCCCACCGCCGCCCCCGCCCCGCAGACCCTGGCGCAGAAGCTGGTGGCGCGCGCCGCCGGCGTGGCGCGGGTCACGCCGGGCGAGATCGTCACCTGCCGGGTGGACCTGGCCATGATGCACGACTCCGGCGGCCCGCGCCGGGTCAAGCCGCTGCTCGACCGCCTGGGCGCCCGGGTCTGGGACCCGGACAAGGTGGTCGTCGTCACCGACCACTACGTGCCGGCCTACGACGACGACAGCCGCGCCATCGTGCGGATCGCCCGCGACTGGGTGAAGGAGGCCGGCGTGACGCGCTTCCACGACGGCGAAGGCATCTGCCACGTGGTCGTGCCGCAGAAGGGCTACCTGCGCCCCGGCATGTTCGCGGTGGGCGGCGACAGCCACTCGCCCACCGGCGGGGCCTTCGGCGCCTACATGTTCGGCGTGGGCGCGACCGAGATGCTGGGCGTGCTGGTGACCGGCGAGATCTGGCTCAAGGTCCCCCACACGCTGCGCATGACCTGGAACGGGCGCCTGTCCCGGGGCGTCTCGGCCAAGGACATGATGCTGTTCCTGTGCACCCGCTTCGGCATGGACGGCGGGCAGTACCAGGCGGTGGAGTACGCCGGCAGCGCGGTGCGGGCGCTGTCGATGCAGGAACGCATGACGCTCTCCAACATGACGGCCGAGCTGGGCGCGCAGGCCGGCCTGATCGCGCCCGACGAGGTCACCCGCGACTGGCTCGCCGACGCGGGCGCGACCGGCGTGGACACCGCGCCCTGGCGCACCGACGCGGGCGCGCCGCTGCTGGCGGACCACGCCTTCGACGCGTCCGCGCTGCAGCCCCAGGTGGCCGAGCCGCACAGCCCGGCGCACGGGCGCGACGCGGGCGACCTGCGCGGCGTCTCGATCAACCTGGCCTACGTCGGCGCCTGCACCGGCGCGAAGTTCGACGACCTGCGCATGGCGGCCGAGGTGCTGCGCGGGCGCCGGGTCGCGCGCGGCGTGCGCCTGCTGGTGGCCCCGGCCAGCGCGCAGGACCAGGCCCGCGCCGCCGAGGCCGGCATCATGGACGCGCTGGCGGACGCCGGCGCGGAGCTGCTGCCCACCAGCTGCGGCGCCTGCGCCGGCTACGGCGCGCACACCTTCGGCGACGACGTGGTGGCCATCAGCACCACCGCGCGCAACTTCAAGGGCCGCATGGGCTCGGCGGCGTCGCGGGTGTACCTGGCCTCGCCCTGGACGGTGGCCGCCTCGGCCGTCGCCGGCCGCGTGGCCGATCCCCGGGAGATGCTGGCATGAGCGCGAACCGTCTTCCGGCGCCGCCGGCCCCGCCCGCCACCGGCCGCGCCTGGGTCTTCGGCGACGACCTCAACACCGACCTGCTCGCGCCGGGCGGCACCATGAAGTTCGGCATCGCGGAGATCGCCCGGCACTGCCTGGAATCGGTGGAGCCGCGCTTCGCGCAGGCGGCGAAGCCGGGCGACATCCTCTTCGCCGGCCGCAACTTCGGCGCCGGCTCGTCGCGCGAGCAGGCGGCCGAGGTGCTGCGCCACCTGGGCATCGCCTGCGTGGTGGCGGTGTCGTTCTCGGGCATCTACTACCGCAACGGCTTCAACCTCGGCCTGCCGCTGCTGGTGTGCCCCGACGCCGCCACGGTGGCGCCGGGCGCGGCGGTCGCCTGCGACCTCGACGCCGCCCGCATCCATATCCGCGGCCCCGGCGGCGGCCCCGACGGCGGCCGGGTCCTGGACTGCGAACCCATCCCCGCCCACCTGGTCGCGATGATCCGCGCCGGCGGGCTGGTGCCCCACCTGCAGCAGCGCCTGGAGGCGGAGCGCGCCGCCCGGGCCACCTCCGCATCCACCCCCACCGCATCCACCGCCCCCGCCGCATGACCGATCTCCGCACCCGGCTCGCCTCGCCCGAGCTCCTCGCCACCCCGGGCGTGTACGACGCCTTCTCCGCGCTCCTGGTGGCGCAGGCCGGCTTCGAGGCCGCCTACCTGTCGGGCGCCAGCATCGCCTACACCCGCTTTGGCCGTCCCGACATCGGCCTGCTGTCGCTGGACGACGTGGCCTCGGTCACCGCCAACATCCGCGAGCGGGTGGACGGCGTGCATCTGCTCGTCGACGCCGACACCGGCTTCGGCAACGCGCTCAACGTGCAGCGCACCGTGCGCGTGCTGGAGCGCGCGGGCGCCTCGGCCATCCAGCTGGAGGACCAGTCCAGCCCCAAGCGCTGCGGCCACCTGGACGGCAAGGGCCTGATCGGCGCGGCGGAGATGGCCGGCAAGATCCGCGCGGCCTGCGACGCGCGGCGCGACGCCGGCACGCTGGTGATCGCGCGCACCGACGCGGTGGCGGTCGAGGGCCTGGAGCCGGCGCTCGAACGCGCGGAGCGCTATGCGGACGCGGGCGCCGACGTGCTCTTCGTCGAGGCGTTGCGCACCCGCGAGGACATGGCGACCGCGCTGGGACGGCTCGCGCGCCGGGCGCCGATGCTGGCCAACATGGTCGAGGGCGGCAAGACGCCGATCCTGCCGACCGCCGAGCTGCGGGCGCTGGGCTACCGCATCGCCATCTTCCCCGGCGGCACCGTGCGGGCCCTGAGCTTCGCGCTGCAGGGCTACCTGGCCAGCCTGCGCGCGCATGGCACCACCGAGCCCTGGTGGCCGGAGATGCTGCCTTTCGACGCGCTCAACCGGGTCATCGGCACGCCCGAGATGCTGGCGCAGGGCCGGCGCTACGAGTAGGCCCTCCGGGCGACTCGCTTGCCGGGCAACGCCGGCCGCCCCTACAGTGGCCCCGATGACCGCTTCGCCCCCCGATACCGCCGCCCTGCCCCGTTTCCAGCAGGTGCGGCTGGTCCTGCGCGAGCGGCTCAAGGGCGGCCTCTACGAACGCGGCCTGCCGCTGCCGGGCGAGCGGCAGCTGGCCCAGGAGTTCGGCGTGGCCCGGGTCACGGTCCGCTCGGCCCTGGCGCGGCTGGAGGAAGAAGGCCTGGTGGTGCGGCTGCGGGGCAAGGGCACCTTGCCGGCCACCCAGGCCGCGGACCCGCCGCACCGCCCGAAGCTGCGCGGCGGCCTGCTCGACAACATCGTCAGCATGGGCCTGCGCACCAAGGTGGCGGTGCTCGAACGCGCCCTGGTGCCCGCCCCGCCGCACGCCGGCGAGGCCCTGCGCCTGCCGCCGGGCGCCCGGGTGCTCAAGGTGGTGCGCGTGCGCAAGTTCAAGGGGCAGCCCATCGCCTACACCGAGGTCTTCCTGCCGCCCGACCTGGCCCCGGCGCTGGAGCGGCCGACGCTGCAGGACATGCCGATGCTGGTGGCGCTGGAGCAGTACGGCGTGCAGGTCGTGGCCGCCGAGCAGACCCTGGGCGCCGCGCTGGCCGACCTGCCGGTGGCCGCGGCCCTGGGGGTGGCGCCGGGCACGCCGCTGCTGCGGGTGTCCCGCGTGGCCAGCGACATCGGGGGCCGGCCGGTGCAGTTCCTCACCGGGCTCTACCACCCCGAGCGCTACGAGTACCACATGCGGCTCTCGCGGGTCGGCAACGCCACGAAGGTGTGGATCGAGAACGACCGCAACGGCGACGGCGCCGCCTGAGCGTCCGCGCGCCGCGGGCGCCGGCAGCCCCGCCGGCGGCCGCGTTCCGCGTATCCTGCATCCCGCTCGCCGGCACGCGCCGGCCCGAAGGAAACCCATGGCCCCTCCGAACCCCAGCCTCCTGCCCGGTCGCCTGCTGCGCCGGCCGGGCCCCTGCCGCGCCGACGCCGATTTCCCGGGCGCGCGGATCGACGACCCGCGGCTCGCGGCCGTGCTGTCCCCCGATGCGCCGCTCCGGGTGCTGCACGAGGCGGCGATCCATGCCGAAGGCCCGGCCTGGCAGGCCGCGCACCGCCGGCTGCTGTTCTCCGACGTGCCCAACCGCCGGCTGAACGCCTGGTACGCGGACGACGGCCGGGTGGAGGCGGTGATCGACCCGGCCTGGTTCCCGAACGGCAACGCGGTGGCCGCCGACGGCAGCGTCTACCACTGCGAGCACGGCCGCCGCTGCATCAGCCGCTCCGCGCCGGACCTGGACGGCGAGCCGGTGCCCGTCGCCACCCACTACGGCGGCCGGCGGCTCAACGCGCCCAACGACGTGGCGATCGCCCCCGACGGCGCGGTGTGGTTCACCGACCCCATCTTCGGCATCGCGATGCCGAGCCAGGGCGCGCTCGCCGAGCCCGAGCTGGCGCACCGCAGCCTCTACCGGCTCGACCCCGCGACCGGAACGGTCGACCGCATGGCGGATTTCGAGCAGCCCAATGGCCTGGCGTTCGCGCCCGACGGACGCACGGTGTACGTCTCCGACACCTCGGTCTCGCTGGGGGAGGTGCCGGGCTTCTCGCCCGGCGCCAAGCACGAGGTGGAGTCGTTCGCCATCGCCGGGGACGGCACGCTGCGCGACCGCCGCCGCTTCTGCGTCGCGGAGCACGGCTACCCCGACGGCCTGGCCGTGGACGCGCGCGGCTGGCTGTGGACGAGCGCGGCCGACGGCGTCCACGTCTGGTCGCCGGCACGGGAGCACCTCGGCTTCGTGCCGGTGTCGGAGACCGTCTGCAACCTCGCCTTCGGCGGCGACGACGGCCGGCGGCTGTTCATCGCGGCGTCGACGCGCCTGCTGGCGATCGACCTGCGCGGCTGAGTCCCGGCCCGCCCGCCCCGACCTGGTGGAAGTGGCCGTCCGGATCGCGCAGCAGGGCCGGTCCGTCGCCCTGCCAGACGATGCGGGTCGCCACCCCGTCGCGGGTGTCCCACGCCTCTCCTGCCGGCGCGCGGGGCGCGCGGTAGTGCAGCAGTTCGACATGCGGCCGCTGGCGGGCCGGCCGCATCGGCACCACGTCGACGCGGACGCCGTCCAGGCCGTCGAGCGTGTCCTGCGCCGGGCCGTGGTTCAGCGTGGCGTCGCCGGGCGCCAGCCCGTGGCCGCGGTAGAAGGCGCAGGACCGGGCCGCGTCCGCCACCGAGACCGCGCTGTGGTCGATCCCGAGGATGCCCCGGCCGCCCCACCCGCGCCGCGCAGCGTCCGGGAAACGGATCAGTTCCAGCGGATGGCCTTCCGGATCGCGGAACTTGACCGCCGTGACCCCGCCGGCGCCCGCCGGCAGCGCGACCGGGCCGGCGCGGCTGATGGCGGTCGCGCCGGCGCCGAGGGCCCGCGCCCAGGCCGCCTCGGCATCGTCCGTGACCAGCGCGAAGTGCTGGAAGCCCGGGGACGCGGCGTCCGCCTGCGCCGGGCAGGGCCGGCCCGGCCGGTCGTACCGGTCGATGTGCAGCCGCGCGTCGCCCAGGCGCATCGATCGCCGCACGCCGCCGCCCGCGATGCCGAGCAGCGCCATCTCGTCCGGGGCGATGGGGTGGACCTCCTCCAGCGCGAAGCCGAGCGCCTGGTAGAACCCGGCGAGCGCCTCGCCGTCGGCGGCGACCAGGCAGAAGCCGGCGATGCGCTCCAGCGTCACGTCGGCCCGCAGGGCCGGCGGACCGGTTCGCGGTGCAGCTGGACCGTCATCAGGCAGCAGGGCTGGTCGCCGACCGTGCCGGAACGGTGGCCCTTCTTCCCGCCGGTCTCGACGCACGCCTGGTCGCCGCCGAACGAGAACTCGCCCGGCCCCTGCTCGATGCGGGTGCCGTCCATGGCCTCGATCCACCAGCGGCCGGAGAGCACCACGATCCATTGCGGCGCGGGATTCTCGTGCCAGTCGCCGACCCAGCCGACCGGCTGCACGGTGAAGACGACGGTCGCCTCGCCGCGCTCCATCTTGTCGTTCCATTGCGGGTCGGCGGGGCCGACGCCCTGGAGCTCGTAGTCGGTGAGCGCGCAGGCTTTGAAGCGGCTGACGCCGTCTTCGTCGGTGTAGAGGTGCTGGTAGGGGACGGAAGGACGGGGACCGGGATCGGACATCTATTGGCTCCGGTAGGGTTGGCTCGATGCGAAGGGCGCATCGAGGAAGGGCTGCAGGCCGGAACCGTCGGTGCCGACCACCAGCAGCAGGAAACCGGCGCCGAGCGCCAGGTTCTTGAGGAAATCCCAGAACAGGCCGCGCCCCCGGCCATCGGGGTCGGACCGGAAATCGCCGGGCTTCCAGAATCGCTTGAAGAGGACGGCGGTGACCGCGCAGTAGCCCGCGATCGCGAACGCCGCGGCGCGGTCGGCGACGCCGGCGACGACGCCCAGGCTGCAGAAGACCTCGATCGCCAGGCCCGCCAGGAGCACGAGGCGCGCCAGCCACCGGGGCCGGAATACCTCCTGCGCCTGCCGCACCGCGTGGCCGAAGCCCAGGACCTTGTCGAGCGCGCTGAAGGGCAGGAACAGCAGCACCATGACGCAGCGCACCAGGAAGGCCGCGACGACGGCGGCGGTCACAGCCGGTCCTTCAGGAGGTCGGCGACGCGCAGCGCGTTGGCGATGATCGTCAGCGTCGGGTTCACCGCGCCGATCGAGGGGAAGAAGCTCGCGTCGGTGACGTAGAGGTTGTCCACCTCGTGCGCGCGGCAGTCGAGGTCGAGCACCGAGGTGGCGGGGTCGGTGCCGAAGCGGCAGGTGCCGGCCTGGTGCGCGGTGCCGGAGATCGGAATGTCCTTGCCGAGGTAGAGCGAGCGTTCCACCAGCACCGCGGGCCAGCCGATCTCGGAGAGCACCTGCTTGAGCTTGGCCTTGAGGCGATCCAGCGCCTCGGCATTGGTCTCGCGCACGTCGAGGTGGACCCGGCCGTCCCGGTAGTAGACGCGGTTCTCCGGCACCGGCAGGTCCTCGGTCTGCAGCCAGAAGTCCATCGAGTGCCGGGCGATCTCCTCGAACGGCATCTCGGGCAGGTGCTTCATCAGGCCGGCCAGCGGCGCCTCGCCCTTGATCTGGTCCGCGTGGCTGGTCGCGCACATCTGGATCAGGCCCAGGGGGAAGTCCCAGTCGTCGCTGCCGAAGTAGAAATCGCTGAGGGCCAGGGTCTTCTGGAAGACCGTGTCGTTCGCTTCCTTCATCACCGCCATCACGATCGACATCTCGTGGCGCATGTAGTTGCGACCGACCTGGTCGGACCCGTTGGCCAGCCCGTTCGGATGCCGGTCGTTCGCCGAGCGCAGCAGCAGCAGGGCCGACGACAGCGATCCGCAGGCCACCACCACCGTGCCGGCGGTGTAGCGCTCCTCCCGGCCGCCGCGCTCGACCACCACCCGCTCGACCCTGCGCCCGCCGGCGTCGGTCTCCAGGCGCGATGCGTAGGCGCCGGTCAGGAGCGTGACGTTGGGGTGATCGCGCAGGGTCGGATCGATGCACATCACCTGCGCGTCGGCCTTGCCGTTGAGCAGGCACGGGAAGCCGTCGAAGAACGAGCAGCGCATGCAGGTGCTCGTCGGCGTGGCGAATCCGTCCTCCCGCTGGTCGAGCAGGATGCCGAGCGGCAGGTGGAAGGGCCGCAGCCCGATGCCGCGCAGCCTCTCGTCGAGCTGCGCGATCTTGGGTTCGTGCCGCACCGGCCGGAACGGATAGGGCGTCGTGCCGGGATCGAGCGGGTCGTCGCCGCGCAGGCCGTGCACGTGGAACAGGGCCTCGGCCTCGTCGTACCAGGGCGCGAAATCCGCGTACGACAGCGGCCAGGCGGGGGACACGCCGCCGTGGTGGCGCACCTCGCCGAAGTCGCGTTCGCGCAGGCGCAGCAGCGCGGCGCCGTACACCTTGGAGTTGCCGCCGACGCAGTAGTGGAGCTGCGGCGCGAACGCCTCGCCCTCCCGGTCCACCCACTGCTCGCGCGCCTGGTAGCGGCCCTCGACGAACACCGCCCGGGCGCTCCAGTTGGCCTCCTCGCGCCGCAGGTAGTCGCCGCGTTCGAGGATCAAGATGCGCTTGCCGGTCGGCGCCAGCCGCTGCGCGAGGCTGGCGCCTCCGGGGCCGCTGCCGATGACGATCAGGTCGTAGTGCGACGTCGGGGTGGACATTCGGGTTCTCGCTTTCGTGGGTTACGGCGCCCGGCGGCGCGTTCACATCATCCGGTCGCGCAGGTTGAACAGGACCACCAGCGTCCCCGACACCATCAGCGCGATGATCAGCGCCGAGAAGAGCACCAGCAGCAGGTCCGCCCGCGAGGAGCGCCGCAAGCCGATGTGCAGGAAGCACCGGAACTGCACCACCACCTGCAGCAGGCCGAGCGACAGCACGATGCCGAACACGGTCCGCGCCGGGAAATGCGGCCACCGCACCGCCGCGAACGCCAGGGCCGTGAGCGCCAGCGCCACGGCGTAGCCGATCAGGTAGGTCCGGGTCTCGCGCCCGCGCTCCGTCATGGGATCAGCCCCTGCAGGTAGACGACCGAGACGACCGCGACCCAGACGATGCCGAGGAAGTGCCAGAACAGGCTCAGGCGCAGGAGGTTGATCCGCGTCCGCGCGTCCAGCCCGTGGACCAGCGCCTGCGCCACCATCACCAGCAGCCACAGGCAGCCCGCCAGCACGTGCAGCCCGTGGAGCGGCACCAGGGCGAAGAAGGCCGAGAGGAAGCCGCTGCGCGTCGGGTGGGCGCCGTGCGAGAACATGGTCGCGAAATCGCGCGCTTCCAGGACGAGGAACGCGACGGCCAGCGCCAGCGTCGCGGCCAGCCAGCCGAGGAGCGGCCCGCGCGCGCCGCCGTCGTGCTTCATCGAGAGCGCCGCCATGCCGAAGGTCAGGCTGCTGGTCAGCAGCAGCACCGTCTCGACGAAGGCGGGGCCCATGCGGAATTCGCTCGCCGGGCTGGGCCCGCCCACGGTGGCGGACACCATCGTGCCGTAGACGGCGAAGAGCAGCGCGAAGACCAGCGCGTCGCTCATCATGAAGAGCCAGAAGCCGAAGATCGCGCTCTCCGTCCTGGCGTCCTCCGGCGGATCGTCGGCGGCCCGGCCGATGCCGGCGGGGCGCGGCATCGGGCCGGTCATGGCGCGATCTCCGCCAGGCCCTGGTTGCGGGGCTCCATCTCCTGCTGGCGCGGGACGGGCCGCGCCCGGCGCAGGGCGTCATGCCAGCGGCGCTCGGTCGCCGCGACCTCGGCCGCGGGGATGGTCCGCTCGGTGTCCCGGACGAAGCTGCGCGCGACGAGCCACCCGACCGCCAGGAGTCCGCCGGCGATGGCCAGCCAACCGATGTGCCACACCAGGCCGAAAGCGCCCGCCGCCGCCGACAGGCCGATGGCGGGGCCGCCCATGCTGTTGCGGGGGACCGCGATCGCCTCGTACCGTGGCGCTTCGCGGTACCAGCCGTCCCGGCGCTTGCCGTTGTAGAAGGCATCGCGCCCCCCGACGCGCGGCAGCGTCGCGAAGTTGTACTCGGGCGGCGGGGCGGACGTCGACCATTCCAGGCTCCGGCCGTCCCAGGGATCGCCGGCGGAGACGCGATTCCCGTCGCGCTCGCGGATGCTGACCCACAGCTGCGCGAACAGCGCCGCCAGCGCCGCGAGCAGCACCAGGCCGCCGGCGAGCGCCACGTACAGCCACGGCCGGAACGCCGGGTTGAGGATCTCGGAGCTTCGCCGCGCCATGCCGCTCGCCCCCAGCACATAGAGCGGCATGAACGCCAGGTAGAAGCCCAGCACCCAGCCGCCGCACGCGATCCGGCCCCAGCGCTCGTTCAGCCGGAAGCCGAAGGCCTTGGGGAACCAGTAGGTGTAGCCGGCCAGCATGCCGTAGAGCAGGCCCGGGATCAGCATGTTGTGGAAATGCGCGACCAGGAACAGGGTGTTGTGCACCATGTAATCGAGCGACGGGATGGCCAGGACGATGCCGGTGAAGCCGCCGATCACGAAGGTCATCATGAAGGCGAGCGAGTAGAGCATCGGCACGGTGAAGCGCACCTCGCCCCGGAACATCGTCCAGATCCAGTCGTAGATCTTCACGCCGGTCGGCACGCCGATGGTCATGGTGGCGATGCCGAACACCGCGTTGATGTGGGAGGACTGCCCCATCGTGAAGAAATGGTGCACCCAGACGGTGAAGCTCAGCACCGCGATCACCATCGTCGCGGCCACCAGCGAGGCGTAGCCGTAGAGCGTCTTGGTCGAGAAGGTCGAGACCACCTCGGAATAGATGCCGAAGGCCGGCAGGATCAGGATGTAGACCTCGGGATGGCCGAACAGCCAGAACAGGTTGGCGTAGTTCATCACGTTGCCGCCCAGGTCGTTGGTGAAGAAGTGGAACCCGAGGTAGCGGTCGAGCGCGAGCAGCGCGGTCGCGACGGTGAGCGGCGGCATCGCGAACACCATCAGGATGGCGGTGCACAGGCTGGTCCAGCAGAACAGCGGCATCCGCAGGTAGCCCATGCCCGGCGCGCGGAGCTTGAAGATCGTGCAGGCGATGTTGATGCCGGCGATGGTCGTGCCGACCGAGCCGAGCGACACCGCCCAGATCCAGTAGTCCGGCCCGACGTCGGGGCTGAAGGCGAGTTCGGTGTAGGGCGGATAGCCGGTCCAGCCGCCGGTGGAGAAGCGGCCGACCACCAGGCTGGCCATCATCAGCCCGGCCGCGCCCGCCGTGAGCCACAGCGCGACGGAATTCGCCCACGGGAAGGCCATGTCGCGCGCGCCGATCTGCAGCGGCAGCACGTAGTTGATCAGGCCCGTCAGGAACGGCATCGCCATGAAGAAGATCATGATCGTGCCGTGCGTGGAGAAGAGCTGCGCGAAATGGTCCGCGGACACGATGCCCGGATCGCCCACGGCGGCGGCCTGGTGCATCCGCATCAGGACCGCCTCCGCCACCGCGCGCGACAGCATCACGAACGCGACCGCGATGTACATGATGCCGATCCTCTTGTGGTCGAGGCTGGTCAGCCACCGCGACCAGAGCGCCCGCCACAGCCGGTGGCGGCTCAGCAGGAAGACGGCCGCGGCCGCGCCGGCGACGACCATCAGCGCCGCGCCGGCGGCGATGAGCTCGTCGGCGCTCGGGTCCTGCCAGGCGCGCACGAAGGGCAGGTCCTGCCAGGCGAGGCGGCCGAGCAGCCCCGACCAGGCGGCGGGAACGGTAGGAGCGGCGGAATGCGGCAGGTCGTTCATCGCATGGCTCCGGCGGCGGGCGCTCGGGCGGAGGCCTGCGCATGGGCATGCGCGTGGGACTGCCCGGCGGTCTCGGCCATCACCCGCTCGAAGAATCCCGGCGGCACGGCGGAATAGACGCCGGGCGGCGCGACGCCCCGCGCGGACAGGGCCCGCCACGCGTCCGCGTCGAGCGGCCGGTCGGCGGCCCGGGCCCGCGCCAGCCACGCCCGGTAGGCGTCGTCCGGCATCGCCACCACGTCGAACTTCTGGTGCGCGAAGCCCTCTCCGTTGAACTGCGTGTTCTGGCCGAGGTAGCGGCCGTCCCGGTCGGCCGCGAAATTGAGCCGGGTCTTCATGCCCGCCATGGCGTAGATCTGTCCCGCCAGCTGCGGCAGCAGCATCGACTGCATCACCGTGCCGCTGGTGAGTTCGACCTGCACCGCGCGTCCGGTCGGCACCGCGAGTTCGTTGACCGTGGCGATGCCCTGCTCGGGGTAGACGAACACCCATTTCCAGTCGAGCCCGATGGCCTGCACGCGGATCGGCACCCCGCGCTCGGCGAGGCGGGTGTAGGGATCGTCCCGTTGCGTCGCCGGCCACAGCAGGAAGGCCAGCAGCACGACGATGCCCACCGGCGGAATCCAGATGAAGCCTTCGAGCGTCCAGGAGAAGGCCCACTTCGGTCGGTACGCGTGGTGCGTGTTGGACAGGCGGTAGTGCCAGGCGATCAGCGGCACGAGGACCAGCACCGGCAGCGCCACGAACACCAGGATGCCGCACACGATCAGGAAGAAATGCCGCTCGTGCGCCGCGACCGGTCCCTGGGCGTTCAGGAAGCCGTGGCCGAGCGCGCCGCAGCCTTGCAGCAGCCAGGGCAGCGCCGCCGCCAGGATCGCGCGGAATCGTCTGTGCTTCATCGGTTGTTGTGGGTCGGTATGTGATGGATGCAGGCGCAGCATGGTCGGGGATGCCGACCCGGTCCCGTGCATCCATCCGTAAGCGGGCGCCGGCGATCGGCCCGCGCCCCGGCGGTCAGTCCGTGGTGCTCGGGCTCCAGAACGCCTGCCGGACCGCGGGCAGCGCGGCAAGCCGCTGCACCAGGGCGTCGAGCTCGTCGCCCGGCACCGAGGTGGAGGCCAGGGTGGCCTCGATCTCGACCTCGTCCTGCCCGAAGGCGTGCAGGCCGAGGTCGCGCGCCGGATAGCTGTGGCGCTCCAGTTCCTCTTCGAGCCGGGCCATGACCTTCTTCTGGTGCGCGCGTTCGGCGATCACGTAGACCGTGTTCGTCACCTCCACCGACTCGCCCTCCAGCGGCTTGCGGTTGATGGCGTTGACGACGGGCCGCAGCAGGGTGTTGGCCGCCAGCACGAAGAAGGTGGCCAGGGCCGCCTCCAGGAGGAGGTCGGCGCCCGCCGCCGCCCCCACCGCCGCCGAGCCCCAAAGCGTGGCCGCGGTGTTGAGCCCCCGCACGTTGCCCTCCTCGCGCATGATGACCCCGGCGCCCAGGAAGCCGATGCCCGAAACCACGTAGGCCACCACATGCACCGCGCCGTCGTGCCCGTGCAGCCGGTTCGCCATGTCCACGAAGACGCTCGCGCCCACCGCCACCAGCACGTTGGTGCGCAGCCCCGCCGTGCGCTGCCGGTACTGCCGCTCCAGGCCGATCACCGCGCCCAGGACGAAGGCGGTGGTCAGGCTCACCAGGGTGTCGAGCAGGGAATTCCAACTGATGTTTTGCAGCGCGACCATAGGCTCGTGTTGATTGCGGACCCCGCGTGCGATGGAGCAGGCAGGCGTCCGCCCTTCCGTGTCGAGCGACCTGCCTGCCGCGGGCCGGGCGCGCATGCGCCCGTGCAAAAACTATACCGGTTGCGCATTACGCCTGGGCATGGCGCGAGGCCGAGCGTCCCCGGCCGTTCGGCGGATGGGGCCCCGCGCCTCCCGACGCAAGTCGATTGCCGGCGGCGTTCGTCCTCATTCGACCTTGCCGATGCGCTGCACCACGCGCGCCATGGCCTGCGCATCGGACTGCACGAAGCGGCCGAATTCCGCCGCATCCTGGAATTGGAAAACGCTGCCGGCCGCCGCCAGGGCCTGCCCCGCCCGGGCATCCTGCGCCGCGAATCGCGCGGCCTCCCCGAGCCTGGCCAGCGTCTCCGGGGGCGTCCCGGCAGGCGCGAACAGTCCGGACCACTGCGAGTAGGCGATGGGCACGCCGAGTTCCCGCAGGCTGGGCACCTCCGGCAGCACCGCCAGCCGGCCCTCGCCCCAGTGCGCCAGGGCGCGCAGCCGGCCGGCCTTCACCTGTTGCACCACGCTCGACGGCCCTGTGGACAGCGCGTCGATCTGGCCCGCCAGCAAGGCCACCACCGCGGGACCGGCTCCGGTGTAGGGCACATGCAGCAGATAGCTGCCGGTGGCGGCTTTCCACTGCTCCATCGGGACGTGCATGGTTCCGTAGTTGCCGGACGAACCGAAGGTGAGCTTGCCCGGCGCCGACTTCGCGTAGGCGGCGAATTCCCCGTAGCTCTTCCAGGGGCTGTCGGCCCGCACCACCAGCACCGTGGGATCGGCCGTGAAGCGGGCGATGGGCACCAGCTGGTTCAGCTCGAACATGGGCGTGCGGCGCATGACCCGGTCCGCCTCCGGAAGCACCACGACGGACGACAACGCCATCAGCAGCGTGTAGCCGTCGGGCCGGGCCCGGGCGACCTGCGCCATGCCGATACCGCCCCCGGCCCCGCCCTTGTTCTCGATCACCATCGGCTGCTGGAGGTAGCGCCCCATGGCCTCCGCCACCGGACGCCCCACCGCGTCGGCCACGCCGCCCGGCGGAAAGGGCACGACGACCGTCACCGGACGGCCGGGGTACGCCTCCTGCGCACGCAGCGGCATGCCGAGCGGGGCCCAGGCCGGCAGCGTGGCGCACCGGATGAAGTTGCGGCGGCTGTAGCGGTGCATGTCTTGTCTCCTGCGTCGCGGCCGGCGTCAGCCGGCGATGCGGTTCTCGAGGATGCCGATGCCGCCGATCTCGATCTTCATCCGGTCCCCCGGCGCCAGGAAGCGCGGCGGGGTGAATCCGATGCCCACGCCCGCCGGCGTCCCCGTGGCGATCACGTCGCCCGGCTGCAGCGCCATGCCGGCCGAGAGCGTGGCGATGATGGTCGGGATGTCGAAGATCAGGTCGCGGGTGTTGGCGTCCTGGCGCAGCTCGCCGTTGATCCAGCACTTCACCGGCAGGCCGGTCGCATCGATCTCGTCGGCCGTCACGATCCACGGGCCCATCGGGCAGAAGGTGTCCATCGACTTGCCGATGAACCACTGCCGGTGCTTCTGCTGCAGGTCCCGCGCGGTCACGTCGTTGACGATGGTGTAGCCCCAGACATGGTCCCAGGCGTCTTCCGGACGGATGCCCCGGCCGGGCTTGCCGATCACCACCGCCAGCTCCGCCTCGTAGTCGAGCTGCTGCGTGAGATCCGAGAAGGACAGCACCTCGTCGCCGGTGCCGACGACGGTGGACGGCGCCTTGGTGAAGACCACCGGCGCGGCCGGCGCGGTCTCGCCCTTGGCGGCCGAGGTATCGAAGCCCGAGCGGGCGAATTCCGCGGCGTGCTCGTGGTAGTTCTTGCCGACGCAGAAGACGTTGCGGCGAGGCATCAGCGGCGCGCGCAGGCGCACGCCGTCCAGCGGCTGCCAGTCGGCGGGCGCGGGCTGGCCGGCCGGCTGCGGGCAGCGGGCGATCAGATCGGCCATGTCGCCATCGAAATCCGCGCCCAGCCAGCCGGACACGGGCGCATAGCCGGTGCCGTCCGGCGAGACGATGGCAGGAACGGCCTTGCCGTCCAGGTCGAGGGTTGCGAAACGCATGTGAAACTCCTTCGGGTTGTGGCGGAAAACAGGAAAAGGGCGGATAGGGCCGATTCAGACGGCGAAGCCGCTGCGGCGGCGCAAGTCCCACGACGCGGCGCCGGACAACCGATCGACCAGCATCGCGGCCAGTTCCGGCGCCCGGGATCGGGTGCAGACCGCCGCGGTGTAGACGGTGCGCAGCGCGTGCTCCGCGGGCAGTTCGCCGATGAGCCGGACGCCCGGCGTGTACATGATCTCGGTCACTTGCGTGCAGCCGACCAGGCCTTCGCCGCCGTCCGCCGCCATCTCGCGCATGGCGGTGGCTCCGTTCGGAAACTCCCGGATGCGGCCGGCGAGCACCTCCGCCAACCCGAGCGCCTGCAGCATGCCGGCGATATGGATGCCGGCCGAGGACTTGGCCAGGTCCGGCACGTACAGGCCGCGCGCGGCGGACAGCGTCTCTTTCAGCGCCTCGCGCGTGCCCACGGCGACGGGCGCCGCGCCGTCGGGCACGGCGATGCCCGTGGCCACCGGCCCGAGATCGCGCGCGCTGCCGTCCACCACGTGCCCTTGCCGGGCGAGCTGTTCGATCAGCGCGGCCGACAGCACGAGCAAGTCGCACTCCCCGCCTGCCAGCAGCTTGTCGCGCATCGTTCCGACGGCGCCGAAGGTCGGCGCCAGCGTGCAGCCGTGGGCCGCCTCGAATTCCGTTTGCAGGCCGGTCACCACGGCCTGCGCGGCACCGCCGCTGAAGAGTGTCAGTTTCATGTTGTCGTCGGGATGGTCGGGTGAATGGAGGTCAGGCGTCCATGGCCTGCACGATGCGTTCGGGCCCCAGCGGCAGCGCGCGCACGCGCACGCCGAGCGCGTCGTGCACCGCATTGGCGATGGCGGCGGCGGTGGGACCGAGTGAGGCTTCGCCCGCACCGAGCGACGGGGCGCTGCCGGGCATCAGCACCACCCCGATGCGGGGCACGTCGGGGAAGCGCAGGATCGGGTAGGCCTCCCAGCCGGTGTCGAGCATGCGCGTTCGGTCGAAATGGGCGGCCTCGAGCAGCGTCCAGCTCGTGGCCTGCAGCGCGCCGCCTTCGATCTGCTGGCGGACGCCGTCGGGATTCACGGCCAGCCCGACATCAACGGCGATGTGGAGACGCAGCACGCGCACCCGCTCGTCGACCCGCACCTCGGCGACGACGGCGCACCAGGCGCCCGTGTTCTTGTAGCGCGCGAAGCCGAGGCCGCGGCCGGTGCCCTCGCCCGCCGGCCCGGCGCGCGGCTCCCAGCCGGAGGCCACGGCCACCGCTTCCAGGACGGCGCGGCCGCGCGGATCGTCGAGCTGCGCGAGGCGATAGGCCAGCGGGTCTTCGCCCGCCGCCAGCGCGAGTTCGTCCATGAACGATTCGATCGCGAAAACATTGGCGAAGGCGCCGAGCGCCCGCAATGCGGAGGTCCGCATCGGTACGCCGACCACGCGCCGGCAGGCCACGTCGTACGACGCGAATGCGTAGAGCGGATCGGCGTTGCGGTCGCCGCCGCCGCCCGCCGCGCGCGGCGCATCAACGGCGTCCACGCGCTCGAAGGGCTCGGCCAGGTACCAGCTGCCGAGCAATGTCGGCGTGGCGCCGCGGCCGGGACGCAGGCCGTGGCCGGGACTCCAGGAGCGATGGCGCCATGCGAGCACGCGGCCCGCGCCGTCCACGTCGGCTTCGAGGTCGATGGCCATCGCCGGACCGACGGGCGACCAGCACAGCTCGTCGGCGCGCGACCATTGCACGCGGACGGGCCGGCCGGGGCAGCCGCGGGCGAGCCATGCGGCGTCGTAGGCGACGTCGTCGGCGCCGTTGTGGCCGTAGCAGCCCGCGCCCTGCACATGGCGCACGCGGATGCGCTCCGTCGCCAGGCCGAACGCCAGGCCCAGGTCCCGGCGCAGGTTGTAGACCCCCTGGCTGTGCGTCCAGACCTCGAAGGCCTCGCCGCCGAACAGGGCCAGCGCGCACGACGGCCCGATCGCGGCGTGGCGGATGAAAGGCTTGTCGTAGGAAGCGCGCAGCGTGCGCACCGTCCCCGGGGCCGGCGTTCCCCTGCGGAATTCGAGCACGGTGGAGGGCAGCGACTGCAGCCACGGGCGCAGCCCGGCCGCGTCGGGAAGGCTCCCGCGCTCCGTCCATGCGCAGGACTTGCCGAGCTTCGCGGCGGCGCGTTCCGCCGACGCTTCGCTTTCGGCGACGACCCCGAGCTGCGAGCCGTCGCGGAGCACCGCGATCACGCCGTCGAGGGCGCGCACCGCATCCTCGTCGCAGGAATCCAGCACGGCGTCCGGCGACGGCGGCCGCACGATGCGGCCGTGCGCCATCCGCGGGAGCACCAGGTCGTGGATGAAGACGAACTCGCCGAACACCTTGTCGGCGATGTCGCCACGCGCCTGCGGAAAGCCGACCACCGTGTAGTCCCCGACCCGGCGCAACGGGATGCCCGGCACGGCATCGACGTCGAGCAGCGCCGGATCGGCCAGGTCCCAGTAGCTGGACAGGCGGCGCCCGCCCAGCAGAATCTCTCCCGCCGCCACCTGCAGGTCCGCGGCATCCACCGCATGGTCGGCGGCGGCGCGCGCCAGGTAGAGGGCCCGCGCCTGCGCGCAGACATGGCGCAGGGCCGCGCCCGAATGCTGCACCGACAGGCTGCCGGAGGTCACCGCCTCGTCGGGACTCGCGCCGGTGACGGCGCCGGTCATGCGCACCTGCCCGATGCGCAGGCCGAGCTCCTCGGCCACGATCTGCGAAAGCGCCCCGAGGATCCCCTGCCCCAGCTCCACCTTGCCCGACGACACCGCCACGTGGCCGTCGGATGCGATGCGCAGCCAGGACGACAGGCGCGGATTGGCCTGCAGGCTCGCAGGCAGCGCGTCCGCGCTCATGGCAGGGGCCGCGCCGCGGCGCGGACGATGGCCCGCATGACGCGCGGATGCGTGCCGCAGCGGCAGAGGTTGCGCGCCATGGCCTCGCGGATCGCCGCATCGTCCGGCTCGGCGTCGCGCATCAGCAGCGCCGCGGCGGAGATCAGCATGCCCGAGGTGCAGTACCCGCACTGCGCCGCCTGCTCCGCGATGAAGGCGCGCTGCAAGGCGTGGGGCGCGGCGCGCGTGCCCAGTCCCTCGGCGGTCCGCACGCGCTTGCCTTCGGCGGACCACAGCGGCGTATCGCAGCTCGGCACGGCGCGGTCGTCGACCAGGACCATGCACGCCCCGCACTCCCCCACGCCGCATCCGAAATGGCTGGCGCGCAGGTTCAGTTCGTTGCGCAGCACGTCGAGCAGCGACCGGTCGGCATCGACATCCAGCGTGCGGGGCACGCCGTTCACGGTGAGCGAGACAGCCATCCCTCAGTCCACCGTGATGCGTGCCGATTCGACGATCTTCTGCCACTTCGCGATGTCCTGGGCCAGGAACTGCGTGAAGGCGGCCGGCGTCATCGTCAGGCCATCGAGGCCGCTTTTCGCCCACTGCGCCTTCACGGCCGGGTCGTTCACCACCTTCGCGATCTTCTGGTTCAGCAGGTCCACGACGGGCTGCGGCGTGCCCCTGGGCGCGAGGATGCCGAGCCACAGCGTGGCGTTGTAGTCCGGCAGCCCCAGCTCGGCCATGGTGGGGACGTTGGGCAGCACCCCGGAACGCACCTTGCCGGTGGTCGCCAGCGGTCGGACCTTGCTGGTGCCGACGAGGTCGGCCATGGTGCTGACCGCGTCGAACATCAGGTCGACCTGCCCGCCCAGCACATCGGTGCGCGCGCCGCCGCTGCTCTTGTAAGGGATGTGCGCGATGTCCAGGCCCGCCATGCTCTTGAACAGTTCGCCGGCCATGTGGTAGGGCGTGCCCGTTCCCGACGATGCGTAGTTGAGCTTGCCCGGATTCGCCTTGGCGTACTGGATGAGTTCGGGCAGGGTCTTGGGCGCGAGGGTCGTGCGTTCGACCAGCACCAGCGGGGCCTCGTTGACGGGCGCCACCGCCACGAAGTCGCGCATCAAGGCGTACGGCTTGTTGCGCACCAGCGATTCGTTCACCGTCTGCGTGTTCGACATCATGAGCAGCGTGTAGCCGTCGGGCGCGGCCTTGGCCACGTACTGCGTGCCGATCACCGCACCCGCGCCGGGACGGTTCTCCACGATGAATGTCTTGCCGGTGTCATGGCCCAGCTTTTCCGCGAGCAGCCGCGCGTAGACGTCGGCCGATCCGCCGGCGCCGAAAGGGACGACGATGGTCACGGTGCGCGACGGGTACTCCTGCCCCTGCGCCCGTACCATCGCCCCTGCGCACAGCGCCGCGATGCCCAGGCCGATGCCCATCCATTGCTTCAGCATTTCTTGTCTCCTTGGTTGTCCTGCGATCCATGCGGCCGTGGTCGCGGCGCGCGCTGGTCGGCGGGATTGGATTGATCCTTATTGACCAAATGGTCCCGGATCTTTCTCTCGGCCGGCAACCCCAGGGGCTGCCGGCACAATAGGACTCCTTAAGATGCTTCAATGTAGGACCATAATGGAGCGCAATCAATACCAATTGACTAAAATAAAAGAACCAATTGGTTCTTCATTGGTCTGGGAGCGAAACGATGGGTGAACCGGAACCCGTGCAGTCCAAGGCGGAGGGCGCGAAAGCGCTTTCGCGCTACCTTCGCGAAGGGATCGCCAGCGGTGCGTTGGGTGTCGGGGTGAAGCTGCCGGCCGAACGCGAACTCAGCGACCGCTTCGGCGCATCGCGCGGCGCAGTGCGGCGGGTGCTGGCGGGTTTTCGCGAGCGGGGCCTCATCACGCAGACGGTGGGCAGCGGCACCTTCGTGGCGCAGGCGACGGCGCCGGCGCAGCCTGCGGAACCGCCCCGGCAGACTTCGCTCGACGGCAATGTGAGTCCGGCGGAATTGATGGTGGCGCGCAAGCTCATCGAGCCGCTGATGCCCGGACTGATCGTGCGCAACGCCACGGCGGCCGACTTCGCGAGGATGCAGCACTGCATCGAACAATCGGAGGCTGCCGAGACCATCGAGGATTTCGAGCACTGGGACGGCGCGCTGCACACCGCGCTCGCGGTGGCCACGCACAACGGCTTCTTCGTGCGCATCCTGGAACTGACGCAGCGCGTGCGCGACCAGGGGGAATGGGGAAGGCTCAAGGCCCGGTCCCTGACCGGACCGCGGCGCGCGCAGTACGAGCGACAGCACCGCGCGCTGGTCGATGCATTGCGGGATCGGGACGCGGAGGGAGCCCATCGCTTGCTGGTCCAGCATCTGGACCAGATACAGCAGAACCTCTTCGGGGATTAGTCCGGCAGCCTGCCGTTTGTTTGCCCGTCCCGCGGAAGGTACCGAGATCCGGTCCGACCGGGGCATGTGGCATGCCGGCGCAGCCACAGCGCTTTTAGGCGGCGTTATGCGTTTCCGGCTTGACCGACTCGCCCCCGGCCTGCCGCGCTGGCATCGAGCGGACCCATGCTTGGCACGAACGCTGGCGCCGCATGGTCATGCAGTACGGTCGCAAGGCATCGACACCCTCTGCCCGGGCCTGGCTCGCCGAGGTGCATACCTTGCTCAGCAGGCTCGCGCTCGGTGGCTGATTTCGTCCGGACCCTCTCAGAAATGACAACATGCCCTACGCGGTTGTCAGGGACGAGTCCTTCAAAGACGGACCACCGTTCGTCGTCCGTGCCAGCAGGCTGTTGACGTAGTTGTCGCGGGTGCCAGTGACGTGCAAGCGCATCAGCTTCTCGAATCCTACGAAATCGTCGGCGAGGAAGAAATCGAGCAGCGCCTGGTGCTGCTGCAGACCGATCGGATGCAGCACGTCGGCGGGCGCGGAGAGGTGCGTGCGCAGCGCGGCGATCTTCGCGGCCGCCGTCTCGTAGGCCGTCTGCAGGTACGCATTGCCGCAGTTGTCGAAGAACGCCTCGTGCAGGCGGGTGTCCGCGCGCCCGTACCGGACCGCGTCGCGCGCGAGCATCGCGGCCCGCATCTCCTCCAACGACTCCTCCAGCGTCCGCACGGTGGCCTCCGGCGCGTACTGCTTCGCCAGCACGGCGGCGCGCGGTTCCACGATGGAACGGAATTCGCAGATCGCCGCGATGTCGCTCTCCTGCGGCTCGAAGACGTAGGTGCCCCGTTGTGGGCGGACCACCACGAGCCCGAGACGCTGCAGCTGGTTCAGCGCCTCGCGCACCGGGGTGCGGCTGACGCCGAAGGATTCGGCCAGCGTTTCTTCGGAGATCAATTCCCCCAGCGCGAACTCGCCGGCCACGATGGCCTCGCGCAGCCGCATCGCCACCCGGTTGGCGAGGGATACGGGGGCGTCGATCTTGAAGCGGGTGGCTTTGCTGGGCATGGGATCCATCGGAAACGGTGCGGAGGAGGACCGCGAGGAAAAGTCTGCCAGAAAGGCGCGTGCCCATCGGTATCGAGGAAATTTCACCTTATCGGGCAAACACTAGTACCTCAGTACCTTACATACAAGATAGCATCTTTTCCAACGGCATGCCCCTTCCGTCTTACCCGCTACTCCATGGAAAACCTCCTTTCATCCCGCCCCGCACCCGTGTCCGGAGCCGACATGCTCAACGATCTGCGAGACCGGCTCGGCCCTGCGGCGGTGCTGATCGGCCCGGAGGTCCCGGAGCGCAACCGCAACGACTGGAGCACCCAGGCGCCGGCCCGTCCGCTCGCGGTGGTGCGGCCCTGCGATGCGGAGGAACTGTCGCAGGCCGTTGCCGGCTGCGTCCGGGCGGGCTTGCCAATGGTTCCGCAAGGCGGACTGACCGGCCTGTGCGGCGGGGCCAGGCCGGAAGACGGTTGGGTGGCGCTGTCCCTGGAGCGCATGGTGGGCGTGGAGGAGATCGATCCCGCGAGCGCCACCATGACCGTCCGGGCCGGCACGCCGCTTGAGGCGGTGCAGCGCGCGGCCGACGACGCCGGCTTCTTCTTCGCGCTCGACCTGGGCGCGCGCGGCTCCTGCGCCATCGGCGGCAACCTGTCCACCAATGCCGGCGGCAACCGGGTCATCCGCTACGGCATGACCCGCGACATGGTGCTCGGCCTGGAGGTCGTCCTGCCGGACGGCACGGTGATGACCAGCCTCAACAAGATGCTGAAGAACAACGCCGGCTACGACCTGAAGCACCTCTTCATCGGCAGCGAAGGGACGCTGGGCATCATCACCCGCGTCGTGCTGCGGCTGTTCCCCAAGCCCGCCTGCACCATGTCGGCGGTGTGCGCGGTCGAGAATTTCCAGCGGGTGGTCGACCTGCTGGGCCAGGCGCGCAGCGGCCTGGGCCCGCTGCTGTCCGCCTTCGAGGTGATGTGGCCCGACTACATGGATGTGGTGACCGGGCGGGTCGGCGTGCGCTCGCCCGTGTCCTCGGGCCACAGCCACTACATCCTGGTGGAGGCCCAGGGCACCGACCCGGCGCTCGACGCGCCCCGCTTCCAGCAGTGGCTGGAACGCCTGCTGGAGAACGGCCTGATCGCCGACGCCGCGGTCGCCCAGTCGGTGGCCGACACCCGGTCCTTCTGGGCGCTGCGCGACGCCTGCGCCGAATTCTTCCCCGCGCTCGGGCCGCACGTCTCCTACGACGTCGGGCTGGCGGTGGCGCGCACCGACGACTACGTGCGCCAGTGCAAGGCGGCGCTCGCCGAGCGGATCCCCGGGTGCGAGAGCGTCTACTACGGCCACATCGGCGACGGCAACCTGCACCTGGTGGCCTGGGTTCCCGGCCTGACGGTCGAAGCGCAACCCAAGGCGGCGATGGACGAGACCATCTACGACCTGGTTCGCGCCTTCGGGGGCACGGTGTCGGCCGAGCACGGCATCGGCACGGTCAAGAAGCGCTGGCTCGGCCACGCCCGCAGCCCCGAGGAGATCGCGCTGATGCGCACCCTGAAGGCCGCGCTCGACCCGGCCGGCCTGCTCAACCCGGGCAAGGTGGTCTGAGGTGCGCGCCGGGAACCGCCGGACCTGGGCGGACCTCGCCTTCCGCGCCATAGAAACCGTCCTGGCCGCGCTCCTGCTGGGCATGGTGGTGATGGTGTTCGGCAACGTCGTGCTGCGCTACGCGTTCAACTCCGGAATCATGGTTTCCGAGGAGCTGTCGCGCATCTTCTTCGTCTGGCTGACCTTCGTCGGCGCGATCGTGGCGGTGCGCGACGGCACCCACCTGGGCGTGGACAGCTTCGTCTGCAAGCTGTCGCGGCGCGGCAAGCTGGTCTGCCTGGCGCTGAGCCAGCTCATCGTCATCGGCTGCTGCGCCATGCTGTTCTGGGGCACCTGGCGCCAGCACGAGGTCAACGCGACCACCCGCTCGCCGGTCACCGAGATCTCGATGATCTGGGTCTTCGGCGTAGGCTACCTCGCCAGCCTCGCCATCGGCGCGCAATCGGCGCGCACCCTGTGGCGCATCTGCGCCGGCCGCATCCGCGACGACGAGCTGGTGCAGGTCAGCGAGAGCGAGGAGGCCGCGCCGCACGCGGCCGCCTACCCCGCCCCCCCCGCCAAGTCCGTTCCCGAGGCAGGCCGCCCATGACCATCGCCGTCTTCACCCTGTCGCTGCTGGCCGCGATGATGGTCGGCGCGCCGATCGCGTTCGCGCTGCTGGCCTGCGGCGCCGCGCTGATGGTCTGGCAGGGGCAGATCGACGCCACCATCCTGTCGCAGAAGCTGATCGAAGGCTCCGACAGCTTCCCGCTGCTGGCCATCCCCTTCTTCATGCTGGCGGGCGAGCTGATGAACGCCGGCGGCATCTCCCGGCGCATCGTCAACGTGGCGCTGTCCTGGGTGGGCCACCTGCGCGGCGGCCTGGGGCTGGTCGCCATCTTCGCCTCGGTGGTGATGGCCGCCATCTCCGGCAGCGCCGCGGCCGACGCGGCCGCCATCGGCGCCATGCTGATCCCGATGATGCGGCAGGCCGGCTACGACGTGCCGCGCTCGGCCGGCCTGATCGCCGCCGGCGGCGTGATCGCGCCGGTGCTGCCGCCGTCGATCGGGCTGATCGTCTTCGGGGTGATCGCCAACGTCTCGATCGGCAAGCTGTTCCTGGCCGGCATCGTGCCGGGGCTGCTGATGGGCGTGTCGCTGGTCGTCGCCTGGCAGTGGGTGGCCCGCCGCGACGAGGTGACGGTGCTGCCGCGCCAGCCGATGGCCGCGCGCCTGGGGGCCGCCCGGGACGGCATCTGGGCCCTGCTGATGCCGCTGGGCATCGTCGGCGGTCTGAAGTTCGGCATCTTCACGCCCACCGAGGCCGGCGTGGCGGCCTGCGTCTACGCCTTCGTGCTGGGCCTGCTCGTCTACCGCGAGCTGAGCCTGCGGCAGTGCTACGGGCTGCTGGTGTCGGCCGCCAAGAGCACCGCGGTGGTGGTGTTCCTGATCGCCGCGGCGCTGGTGTCGGCCTGGCTGATCACCACCTCCGACGTGCCGGCGCAGGTGGCGTCGCTGCTCGGCCCGTTCATGGACAACAAGATCCTCCTGATGTTCGTGATCATGTTCATCGTGGTCATCGTCGGCACCGCGCTCGACTTCGCGCCCACGCTGATGATCCTGACGCCGGTGCTGATGCCGGTGGTCAAGCAGGCCGGCATCGACCCGGTGTACTTCGGCGTGCTGTTCATCATGAACAACGCCATCGGCCTGATCACGCCGCCGGTGGGCATCGTGCTCAACGTGATGTGCGGCGTCGCGAAGATTTCCATGAAGGACCTGATGCGGGGGCTGTGGCCGTTCCTGTGGGCGGAACTGGCCGTGCTCCTGCTGCTGATCCTGTTCCCCTCGCTGGTGCTGGTGCCGCTGAAGTGGTTCAGCTGAATTCTTCCGATACATCCTAGGAGACAAAGACATGCCGTCCACCCCCTTCTCCCGCATTCCCGCGCTCGCGGCCCTCGGCCTGGCGGCCGCGCTCTGCGCCGGCGGCGCCCAGGCGCAATTCAAGGAGCGCAACTTCCGCGTGTCCAACGGGGTGAGCAAGGACCACCCGATGGGCAACGGCCTGGCGAAGATGGGCGCCTGCACGCTGGAGAAGTCCGGCGGCAGGATGAAGATCCAGCCCTTCTGGGACGGCGCGCTGGGCAACGACCTGACCGGCACCCAGAGCGTGCGCACCGGCTCGCTGGACATGGCGGTGACCTCGACCGCGCCGATCGTCTCGATCGTCCCCGCCCTCGGCGTGTTCGACCTGCCGTTCCTGTTCAACAACGCCGCGGAGGCCGACCAGCTGTTCGACGGCAAGGTGGGCGACTGGTTCTCGGCCAAGATGCCGGCGGCCGGCCTGATCAACCTGGCCTGGTGGGAGAACGGCTTCCGCCAGACCACCAACTCGAAGCGCCCGATTACCAAGGCCGAGGATTTCGAGGGCGTGAAGATGCGGGTGATGCAGAACACCATCTACCTCGACACCTTCAAGACGCTGGGCAGCAACGCGGTGCCGATGGCCTTCACCGAGGTCTATTCCGCGCTGGAGACCAAGACGGTGGACGGCCAGGAGAATCCGTTCACCAACATCGAGAACATGAAGTTCTACGAGGTGCAGAAATACCTCACCCTGACCAACCACGCCTACAGCCCGACGCTGGTGCTGTTCTCCAAGAAGGTCTGGGACACGCTCTCGCCCGAGGAGCAGGCCGCGCTGCGCGAGTGCGCGGTGCAGGGCCGCGGCGAGCAACGCCGCGCCAACCGGGCGATGGAAGCGCGCAGCGTGGACGACCTGCGCAAGAAGGGCATGGCCGTCAACGAAATCAGCCCGGCCGAGATGCAGCGCATCCGCGACAAGACGCGGCCCATCTACGAGCGCCACGCCAAGTCCATCGGCGAGGAGCCGATCGCCCTGGTCACGGCCGAACTCAACCGCATCCGCGGCAAATGAGCGCGCCCGCAGCGAACGGCGCGTCCCTGGACGGCCGGGTGGCATGGGTCACCGGCGGCGGCAGCGGCATCGGGCTGGCCGGCGCCATCGAACTGGCGCGCGGCGGCTGCCGCGTCGTCGTATCCGGCCGCGACGCGGCCAAGCTCGACGAGGCGATCCGGCAGGCCGCGGCGCAGGGCGTGACCGCGGGCGCGATCGAGGCCATGCCGCTGGACGTCGCGGACGCGTCCGCGGTCGGCCGGGCGGCGCGCGCCATCGAGGCCCGGCACGGCGGCGTGGACATCCTGGTGAACAGCGCGGGCATCAACTTCCCCAAGCGCTACTGGTGCGAGACCGACGCCGAGACCTTCGCGCAGGTGCTGGCGGTCAACCTGCACGGCGCCACCTACTGCACGCTGGCGGTGGCGCGCGGCATGCGCGCGCGTGGCAGCGGCACGGTGATCAACGTGGCGTCCTTCGCCGGCTTCCATTACGAGTACATCACCGGCCCCGCCTACACCGCCAGCAAGGCGGCCCTGATGGCGCTGACCCACTCCTTCAACATCGAGGAATGCGTCAACGGCCTGCGCGCGACCGCGCTCTGCCCGGGCGAGGTCGCCACCCCCATCCTGAAGCAGCGCCCGGTGCAGCCCAGCGAGGCCGACAAGGCCCGCATGCTGCAGGAGGCCGACCTCGGCCGGACGATCCGCTTCATCGCCGAACAGCCGCCGCACGTCTGCATCAACCAGCTGGTGATCTCGCCGGTCTGGAACCGGACCTACGTCGCCGACGCGCCGGTCCAGCGCAGGAAGGCGGCCTGATCCAGGCTCCGACCGCGCGGCCCCCGCCCCGCCCGCCTCCCGCCCTCCATCCCCCAACCTTCCGCCTGCAACCATGAACCTGGACCCCGATCCCGCGCACCCGGTGGTGGCCGTCACCGGCGCCGGCCAGGGCATCGGCCGCGGCCTCGCCCACGCCTTCGCCCGCGCCGGCATGCGCGTGGTGGTCTCCGACATCCGCGCCGACGCCGCCGAGGCCGTCGCCCGCGAACTGCGCGAGGCCGGCGCCCAGGCGCTGGCGCAGGCCGCCGACATCGGCGACGCCGGCGACTGCGCCGCGCTGGCCGATGCGGCCGTGCGGCGTTTCGGCCGACTCGACACCATGGTATGCAACGCCGGCCTGATGCAGATCCGGCCGCTGATGGAGCTGGAGGCGTCCGACTGGGACCGGCTGCTGCGCGTCAACGTGACCGGCACTTTCCTCAGCCTGCAGGCCGCGGCGCGTCGGATGCGTCAGCAGGAGCCGTCCGCGCCGGGCCAGCCCCGGGGCCGCATCATCGCGATGGCATCCATCGCCGGGCGCAGCGGCGCCGGCCCGATCGCCGGCGTCATCGCGCCGTACCGCGCCAGCAAGGCGGCGGTCATCAGCCTGGTGCAGTCGGCCGCCGTCGCGCTGGCGCCGGAGATCACCGTCAACGCCATCTGCCCCGGCCTGGTCGACACCGACATGTGGAAGCGGATGGACCGCGACTGGGGCGCGCTGCAGGGCAAGGCGCCGGGCGAGATCTGGCGCCAGCGCATCGAGGGCATCCCGATGGGCCGCGCGCAGCAGCCCGAGGACGTCGCCGGCCTGGCGCTCTACCTGGCGTCCCCCGCCGCCGCCTACATGACCGGCCAGTCGATCAACATCGACGGCGGCCTGATGATGAATTGAGCGGAGCGCCTGCCATGACCGATGCCCGTCCCGCCGCCGCAGTCCCGTCGCCCGCGGAAGCCCTGCGCGCCCGCCTCGCCGGCCCCGCCATCGTCCGCGCGCCCGGCGCCTACGACGCGCTGTCGGCGCGGCTGGTCGAGCAGGCCGGCTTCGACGCCGTCTACATGACCGGCTTCGGCGCCACCGCGGCGCGCCTGGGCATGCCCGACATCGGCCTGCTGACGCAGACCGAGATGACCACCCACGCCCGCGACATGGTGCGCGCGGTCGGCATCCCGGTGATCGCCGACGCCGACACCGGCTACGGCGGTCCGTCCAACATCGCGCGCACGGTCCAGGAGTACCTGCAGGCCGGCGTCGCCGCGATCCACCTGGAGGACCAGGTCGCGCCCAAGCGCTGCGGCCAGATGGCCGGCATCCGGCTGATGCCGGCGCAGGACGGCGAACGCAGGCTGCGCTGCGCGCTGGAGGCGCGCGGCCGTACGCCGATGGCCGTCATCGCCCGCACCGACGCCCTGCCCGCGGCCGGCATGGCCGAGGCGCTCGACCGCGCCCGCCGCTACCGGCAGGCCGGCGCCGACCTGGTGTTCGTGGACGGCATCAAGACTGTCGCCGAGGTCGAGGCGGTGGCCGCCGGCCTCGACGGACCGAAGGTCGTCTCCATCGTGGACGGCACCGACGCCGCCCGGCTAAACGCCGGCGAACTCGAGCGCATGGGCTTCTGCCTGGTGCTCTACGCCGTCACCGCCCTGTTCAGCGCGGCCCGTGCGGTGCAGCAGGCGCTGGCGACGCTGCATGCCGACGGCACGCCGCGCGGCGTGCCCGGCATGTCCTACCCCGATTTCACCCGCGTCGTCGGACTGGAAGCCCACCAGCGGCTCGACCGGCTGTACGGCGACGCGCCGCCGCCCGGCTGACGGGTCGGGGCGGCCGCGCCCGGCGACTCTCCAGCCGCCCGCCGCCTCGTTCCGCGCCTCCCTGCCCTTACGCGATCTCCGCCACGTTCCTGCCACCGACCTTCCACCAGATGCCCATGCCCTCCGCCCACGATCTCACAGCCCCCGTCGCCACCCCCTTCGAGGGCATCTGGCCCGCCCTGCTCACGCCGCTGACGGCCGGGCTGGACATCGACATCCCCGTGATGGCCGAGCACTGCCTGTTCCTGCTGCGCTCCGGATGCCAGGGCGTGACGCCCTTCGGCACCACGGGGGAAGGCCCCTCCTTCACCGTGGCCGAGCGCATGGCGGCCGTCGACGGGCTGATCGCGCACGGCGTGCCGGCGCACCGCATCCTCGTCTCGACCAGCTGCGCCGCGCTGCCCGACGTGGTCGAGCTGACCCGGCACGCGCTGGCGGTCGGTGCCCACGGATGCCTGATGCTGCCGCCGTTCTTCCTCAAGGGCGTCCCCGACCAGGGCGTGATCGACGCCTACCGCTGGGTGATCGACGCGGTGGCCGACCGGCGGCTGCGGCTCTACCTATATCACATCCCCCAGGTCGCGGGCGTGGCCCTGGGCCATAGCGTGATCCGCACGCTGAAGGACCGCTACCCCGACGTCATCGTGGGCATCAAGGACAGCGGCTGTGACCGCGCCGCCTCCCTGGATCGTGCCGATGCTTTCATGTCTGAGGTGAAGGTCTATGTCGGCAACGAGCCCGACTTGCAGGTGCTGGCGGCCAAAGGGAGCCCCGGCGCCGTCAGCGGCATCGCCAACGTCATGCCCTATCTCGTCCGGCGGCTCGTTGCCGAGCATGACAGCCCCAACGCCGCGGCGGACCTGCAGCGAGTGCAAGCGTTCCTGGCAATCCTTGGGGGATATGGCATGACTGCCGCTTTCAAGGGGATCATGGCTCATCTCCATGGTCAACCAGGCTGGCGCCGGGTACGACCCCCGCTCGTAGTCCTGAACGACGCCGAACACACCCGGCTGAAGCAGCAGATGGACGCCTTCGGCATCGATACGGCCACGTCGTGACGGCGTTGTTGCACAACTCACCGGCGGGCGCCCTCGTCAAGGCTTGAACTTGTTGGCCTCGTGGCATGAGCGAGCCCCCGCGAGCGAAGGTCCGCACGACGAACTGGAACGGGCACAACGCAGCGCTCAAGCGCCACGGCTCCCTGAGGGTCTGGCTGGATCCGGACCTTCCCATGGCAGGCGGATGCCACCGGGCGTGCAGGTCGCCCTGCGGTGTTCGACGACACAGCGATTCAGTTCCCAGCGGATGCGCTCTTGCATTCGGTGAGTGCCGACGGCGCCTACGCGCACATTGGCCTGTCATGAAGCGATGGCCTGCCGGCAGGCCGCGGCCACCATTCCCGGTCGAAGAAACGCCAAACCGTGGATCGAGGGCAGAGCAGGAGCGCAGGTCAGGAACGAAATCCTGCGGGCCACCCGCAAGCTCGGCCGCGCGATCTGGAAGGAGTGGAGCGGCTACCACCGGCGTAGCTGGGTGGATACACAGATGGGATGCTTCAGGCGCTCGGGAGAGCGGGTGATGGCGCGGGACTTCGACCGGCGGGTCACGGAGCTGCCGGTCCAGGCATCGATCCTGAACCGGTTCACCCGGCTGGGCACGCCGCGGACGGACGGTACGCGCGGCATAAATCCATCCGGGGTCGGGGAAGCTCAACCTCAAACTGCTTTATGCAGCAGCGCCGTCCGGTCGGAGCGAGCGGTCGCCGCCGCGTAAAGCGCGCTGTCGTGCCCCCCCAAAAGCAGCTCCTGCCCCACGCATAGCAGCTATATGCGAGGGGTCCACACCTGATTGTTTTCCGTTTGTAGACTCCCGCCGGCAAAACGAGTCGATAACAAACGGAGACGGTATGGGAATCTTGAAAATAGGCGCGGCGAGCCTTCCTCTGGCCTTGCTGACGGCC
>JAKOND010000209.1 GCA_022702125.1 Burkholderiaceae bacterium | reverse complement strand
GCGGATTCGGCGGCTCGATGCCGATGCGTTTCTCGGTGGCGATCAGCCAGCCGGTGCGGTGCCAGTCCCGCACGACCTTGTCCACCGCGGCGATGGTGTCCGACTCGCCCTTGCGGGTCCAGACCACCGACGGCGCCGGCAGCAGTTCGCCAGCCATGGGAGCGGCGTACTGGCTCCACTCGGCATTGGTGCGCAGGAGCGGATGGATGAGCGTGCTGTCGTGCACCGCGGCCACGCAGTTGCCGCCCTTGAGCGCCAGGAGGGAGTCGGATGAGCTCTTGTAGCCCTGGACCTGCGCTCCGTAATCGGCCGCGAGCGGTTTCGCATAGCTGCTGCCTTGCGACAAGCACACCGGTTTACCGCGCAGGTCTTCCCACTTGGCGATGCCGCTGTCCTTGCGGACGGCGGCGGTGCCGCCGACCCGGTAGAACGGCGTGGGCGCGTGGCCCAGGATCTCCGCGCGATCGGGGTTCAACTCCATCGAGGCGATCAGCAGGTCGACCTTGCCGGCTTGCAGGAACTGCACGCGCGTGGCGGTCTGCACCTGCACCAGGTCGGCTTCGACGCCCAGGCCCTTAGCCAGCGCGCGGGCGAGTTCGGGGTTCCAGCCGACGAGCTGCTGGCTGGCCGGGTCGATGGAGCCGAACGGACCGCCGCCGACGAGGACGCCGATGGAGATCTTGCCTCGCTGCTTGATCTTGTCGAGCGTGGCGTCGGCATGGGCCGAGCCGGTGAGGGCGGTCAGCGCAGCGGCGAGGGCAGCCGGAGCGAGGGCGGCGAAACGTGAGAAGGGAGGGAGGCGCATGGCGTGGGACGGCGGCGAAGCGAGAAATAGCAGGTGGGATGCGGCGGAACAGCTGGAATCTTCCGATGCCGGCTCGCATGCGCCAACAAACGTTTTCGATGATCGATATCTGGCGGAGGAGAAGGTGGAAGGGCGGGCAGCGCGTCATGCCGACCGCGGCGACGGCGTCGGCAATCGGAAGCCGGACAACTCGTCGGGCGCGCACTGGGCGATGAGGCCCGTCTCCCAGGCAAGGTAGCGGCGCGCGGCGTCCAGGTTTCCGTCATGGCGGTCATGCACAAAGAACAGGTAATCGATCGACTCCGAGTCGGTCGGTCGGTTAGGCGAGCTGTCTTCTGGCAGGCCGGCGGCTGCCCAATCGGCCTCGAGCGCCCAGTGAATGCTGGAGACGGTGCCAGGAGGAATCTCTCCGGCGGCCGTCGCAGCGGTCTCTGCGTCGGGGGCGATGAGGAGCAGCGGCGAGTGGGCCTGCTGGGCAGCTAAACGCACGTCGGCGGCTACGCGGGGCCGGATCGACCAGCGCGCGCCGCGAGCATGGACCCGGCGGTGGTCCTGCGACGACCTCACGTCCAGCAGCAGTGGCGCGGACTGCTGTGCGGCGATCCAGCCGGCAAGGGCATCGGCCTCGATCCGCTGCACGGCGGCGTGCGGCGATGCGCTGTCCGCGTCCGGCAGATTCAGCGTGGCGCGGATGCCGCCTTCCACCGTGGCAGTCTCGTAGCCGAGCCGCCAGAGCCATGCGGCCGCCACCGGCGCGCGTATCCCCTCATCGTCCAGGAGCAGCAAGCGGCTGCGACGCACGCCGATGGTCTGGTCAGTTGCCTGCAGCAGCTGGCCCCCCGGGGCATGGCGCGCGCCGGGCAGCGTGCCAGCCGCGAACTCGTCGGCAGTACGCACGTCGAGGACGTAGATGGTGCGGGAGGCGTCGTCGATCCAGGCCTGGGCCTCGGCTTCGCTGAGCGCGGCGACTCCTGTCTCGGCCGCGGCGTGCGCAGCGCGGTCGCGGTCGACGGGCCGGGCCCGCACCGGTCCTGCAACGCCGCGCCCGCTGCCGCGTTCGAGCGGCAGGCCAGCCAACGCCCAGCCCTGCGTGCCGTTCTCCAGCGCCAGGACCGGATTGGGGATGCCCAGATTCCGCAGGATCTGCGCGCCGATGATGCTACGGGTGCGTCCGGCGCAATGGACCACGATGGGCGTGGTGTCGTCGGCGACTGCGGCGCTCCAGCGCAGTGCCAACTCGCCATTGGGTACCGGACGAGCGCCCGGGATGGTCATCTTGCCGTGCTCTTCCACAGTGCGCCCGTCCAGTAGGGCCAGCGGCTCGCCCGCCTCCTGGCGGCGCCGCAGCTCGGCAGCGCTGATGTGGGGCGTGCCGAACGCGGCCTCGACCAGCTCGCCGAAGGTCTTGGACGGTAGATTGACGCCTTGGAAGAGGACGTAGCCGGCGGCGGCCCATCCCGGAGCGCCGCCATCGAGGACGTGCAGGTCGGTGTAGCCGATCGTGGCCAGTCGGGCCCCGGCGCGCTCCGCTAGGCCGTCGCCGCCATCCAGCAGCACAACGCGCGCGCTTTTACGAGGGACGAGGCGCAGGGCATCTGCTTCGAGGCGGCTGTAAGGGACCGGCACGGCGAAAAAGGGATGGCCTTCCCCGAACTCACCAGCCTCACGCACGTCGAGCAAGGCGATCTCAGCGCCATCGTTCAGCCAGACGCGCAGGGTCAAAGCGGAGACGCCAGGGACCGGCGCGGGTGGATGTTGGAATCGTTCGGGCATGGAACAGGTGTGAAGAAAAGACTCCACCTTATGTCCGATGTGCGATGGCCGACCCGGGCCGTTCGGAAGCATTTCGACTATGCATATCCGAGCCCGAGCGGTTCAGGATCGCCCCGATCCATCTAATGCCGGGACTGAACACCTAGTACAGCCGGTGCGATTCACCCTGCGTTCAGTGCGACTGCTTGGGCAGATCTAGG
>JAKOND010000203.1 GCA_022702125.1 Burkholderiaceae bacterium | reverse complement strand
CACCGTTGCGCACGTCGAGCGCCTGGTGCATCGTGGTCGCATCGCTGCGCCGGATGCGGTAGGTGGCCTGGTTATGCTTGCGATAAGCCTTGCGCAGCCAGGCCACGATCTCCGCGATCTCCGCGTTGGCCTCGTCCCGGGACTTCATCGCCTGCTTGCAGTGGAAGACCGTACGATCGTCTTCTTCCCGCCATTTGAATGTCAACAAACTCGAACCTTTGAAAAACCAAGACCGCACCTGCGGTTGGGATTGTTGTGCCGGGGGCTTGCAGTAACCTGAACTTCAATCCTGGGATTCGACCGGCACCAGGGCGGAAATGCTGTGGAGCATCACCGTGGCCTGTTCGATGACCCGCAGGTAGTCCCCCCAGCTGAAGGCCGCCCGCTGAAGGTCGTGGTAGCCCTGGAGATCGCGCATCACCTGGATTTGGGTACCGTCCATGCGCAGTGGCGCACCGGGAGACGGGACCGCGCCGAATGATTCCAGGACGGCGGCTGCCGCCGAGCAGGTGGACTGGGCCTCCGGCCCGAAACCGTGGTCGATGCTGCAGGCGCACATCGCCAGCAACTCGCGCAGCATCGCCAGCTCCGTCGCGGTCGCGTTGCCCTTGGCGAAGGTCTCGATGGCGGACCACTCGCGCAGTCGGAGGCTCTCCACGAATCCGGGCGGAACCGGACCGGCGCGTTTGAGCGCGAGTGCTACGGGGTGAGCCGTTGCGCTTCGCTGGCGGGGGCCTGTTTTCTTCATGGGAGAGATGGGAGTCCGCCTTCGGTTTCGAGGGTACTTCTGCATTAATCCACCCGATCTTGAATCGTTAATGCTTTGGATGTCGCCTCACGGCTTGTGCCGATTTCCTCTCGTTTTAGCATATTTCTGCTGTGCTGGCTCGAGAGAACGCAGGACAGCAATACAGGAAGTGCACGACGCGGATTCGCCGATTTGTATATTCGATCGGCTAGGGTGGTGCGTCACTCCGATCGACACGCTCCTGCGTGCGTTTAAAGTGTGTAATCACTTCACGGCAGTCAGCTGCCACACCCACCTGGCCATGTACCGTATTCTCTTATTGCTGGCGCTATCGTGCACCGCGGCCCAGGCCCAGGTCTACCGTTGCGGCAACAGCTACAGCGGAAGTCCTTGCGCCGGTGCGCGCTTGGTCGAGACATCTCCAGCGGTCAGCAACCGCAGTGCCCCCAGTGGTACGACGATCCATCTGTGCCAAAGCTACAGCGGCGGACAGTTCTGGAGCAGCCGCGCCTGTGTGCACAGCAATGCATTGTTAGAACGCTCGGAATCGGTTCCCTCCCACATGAGCTTTGCCCAGCAGGTCGAAATCGCACAAACCCAAATCCGGCAATCGCAGAGCTCGGCAACCCGCACGGTCACCATCCACAACGATGCCCCTGCCGACGACCGGCGTGGGCAATGCCAGGCATTGGAAGCGCGCATCACGCAGCTCGACAGCGCAGGACGTGCGGGGGGGACGGCGCAGCACATGGACTGGGTCAGGGCACAGCGACATCAGGCGCGTGACGAGCAGTTCCGCCTCCGGTGTTGATTCGGAATACGGCCGGATGCTTTCGAAAAGAAAACATTCCGACTGACCATACATTGTTTATTCGTGGGTCAGATGATCTTTGCTTTACATTGATCGATTCAATAAGTATGTCAGTCGCACCAGCGATGGCTACAAGAAATATCCCTGCTGCTCTCAATACGGTGTGAGCTTCATCACCGTGTAGAAAAAGCTCGTTCTCCAGCGTGAATTCAGAGGTGCATCCCGAGTTGAGAAATCCGCCATGCCGGAATCGTCTGTACGGAGCCAACGGTCTGTCAATGCATCAAGTTGAGGCCCGGACAGCCGAAATGCTCTGATGGACTTGTCATCGCTCCGTGCACCTCCATTCCAGCCAGCCAGCCCGTCAGGCCCTCTCGACCCGGTTGCTCCAAGTCTCCGGCGTCGCGCGCGGGGCGTGCTCATCGCGACGACACTGTTCTTGGTGCTGGTCTGCGTCGCGCTGTTGGCGTTGAACGCTCTGCTCTCGTCGCGGGCACGGGATTTGGAATTGAGGCAGGCGGACGTCGCAGCAACGAACCTTGCGCGGGCGATGTCGGACCAAACCAATGCCATGGTCTCGGAGGTGGAGCACATCCTGGATTCGATCGTCTACGAGCTGGAGCGCCAAGCCATCACGCAGGACATGCTGCTGCGACTGCAACCCCTCCTCGTGACCCAGGCCGCGAACGTCAAGCAGCTCAAGGACGTGTTCGTCTACGGTGCGGGCGGCACGCTGCAGACGAGTTCGCGGCCGATCAGGGGGGATGACCCGGCAGCCGGCGAAGAGGACTTTTTCGCATTCCACCGCAGCAATCCCAGCGAGCGCATGCGGATCGGAACCGCCTGGAGGATACGCCCGTCGGAGCCGTGGGTCATTCCCTTGTCCCGCCGGTTCAACGATGCCGCAGGACATTTCGAGGGCGTGGTGCTCGCGACGGTCGAAGTCGACCATGTGCTGCGGCTGATGCAGCGGTTCGAGATCGGCCAGCAGGGCGCTTTGGGGATCTTCCTCGACAGCGGCGAATTGCTGGTGCGGCGTCCCTATGTCGTCAGCGACCTCGGCAAGAGTTTCGCTGCTACCGTGTTGCATGAAGAGATGAGCCGTCACCGATCGGGTCGTATGACGATGCGCTCCCCGGTCGATCAGGTGTTGCGCCGCATCAGCTATGAGCATGTCGAAGATCAGCCGCTCAAGGTCACGGTCGCATTGTCCGAGGAGGAACTGCTGACCGAATGGCGTCACGCCACGTACTCGCAGACCGCAATCGTCCTGGCGCTGTGTGTGCTGACCGCGATTGGCGGATCCTTCCTGCTGCGTGCCATTCGTCATCGGGGGAGAGTCGAAGCCTATTTGTTCGAGGCACGCGATGGGCTGCACCGTGCCAATGGTCGGCTCGAACACTTGGCGCAACATGACGCGTTGACGGAATTGCCCAATCGGCGGTGCTTCGACGACTACCTCCACCGCACCATCGCCCAATCGCTTCGCTCGCGCCAGCCGGTCGCACTCGTGATGGTGGATGTGGACCATTTCAAACGCTATAACGATCGTTATGGGCATCCTGCCGGCGATCGGTGCCTGCGTGCCGTGGCGGACGCGCTGCGAACCACGGTGTCCCGGCCGACCGATCTCGTCGCGCGGTACGGGGGCGAGGAATTCGCAGTGATCTTGCCGGCGACAGATCTGGCAGGTGCGACGACCGTGGCCGAATGCATCCGGCAGGCAGTGCTCGATCTGGGGCTCGAGCATCTGGACAATTTCACCAAGCGTGTGACGGTTAGCGTGGGAATATCCATTCAGTGCGCGGAGAAGTCAACGTTGAACGCTTCGAAATTGTTGCAGGACGCTGACTTGGCGCTCTACCGTGCCAAAAACAGCGGCCGCAATCGGGTTCACATTTACTCTGCCGATATCGATCCACACAATGTGAAATTACCTTCAAGCGTGTGAATAAAAAAATGACGAATCAAATGAATATTTAATTCAATTAATTATTTGAAAAAACCCGAAATCCCTTTTTCTTTGCGGATGGTCTGCACGAATCCTGCTGGTCCCTGCTTGCCATGGTGGGCATCAGGCAGGGCGATCGCATTCCATGAAGCAAGCCCGCCTGATCCAGCCGCAATCGAACAAGCGCATGCGCAAGCGAAAGTTCCTGGATTCGGTGGGCCGGGTCGCGCCGTGGACTGACTTGGTCGCGCCAGTGGAGCCATACCTGCCCGAGGTCGGCCGGCGCGGCCAAAAGCCCTTTGCCACCGAAACCATGCTGCGCATCCATTTCCTCGAGCAGCGGTTCAACCTGTCGGACCCTGCAATGGAAGAGGCTTTGCATGACGTGCCGCTGCTTCGTGACTTCGCGGGTTTGAGCAGTTGGGATGATGCGTTACCCAGTGAGACAAGCATCTTGCGCTTTGGCAAAACCCAGAATCCACGCCATCGGCTGGAGCGGCACAAGATCTCTCCAAATCCTGGCAGTAGTCAACGGCCTGCTCACGGCCAAGGGACTGTTGCTGAATAGCTGGCACCGTGTGGATGCCACGCTCATTGCCGCACCGAGCTCGACAAAGAACAAGGACCGTACGCGCCATAGATGCGCCAGAGCAAGAAGGGCCCGCAGTGTTACAACGGCCAAGAAGGCCCACATCGGCGTGGATGCCGATTCGGGCCTGGTGCACACGGTGCGAG
>JAKOND010000193.1 GCA_022702125.1 Burkholderiaceae bacterium | reverse complement strand
GTCGTCGCCGTCAATGCCGCCACGATGGCGGTCGCCCGGACGGTCACGCTGCGCCACAGCGACAAGGCCGACACCGAGACCCAGGGCGGCGGCATCCCCAACTACCTGGGAGCCGCCGTGGTCTCGCCCGACGGCCGCAGCGCCTGGGTGCCGTCCAAGCAGGACAACATCAAGCGCGGCACGCTGCGCAACGGACAGAACCTGAACTTCCAGAACACGGTGCGCGCCATCTCCTCGCGCATCGACCTGGGCACCCTGGCCGAGGACTACGCGCGGCGCATCGACCACGACAACTCCGGCCTCGGCTCGGCCGCGGCCTTCCATCCCAGCGGCGCCTACCTGTTCGTCGCGCTGGAGACCAGCCGGCAGCTGGCCGTCGTGGACGCCGTCGGCGGCCGGGAGCTGGCGAAGCTCGACGTCGGCCGCGCGCCCCAGGCGGTCGGCGTCTCGGCCGACGGCCGCACGGTCTACGTCCAGAACTACATGGACCGCACGGTCACCGCGCTGGACATCGGGCCGCTGGTGCTGAACGGCGAACTCCGCGCGACGGTGCTCTCGACGGTGGGCACGATCGGCGCCGAGACCCTGGGCGCCCAGGCGCTGGCGGGCAAGCAGCTCTTCTACGACGCGCGCGACCCGCGCCTGGCGCGCGACGGCTACATGAGCTGCGCCAGCTGCCACAACGACGGCGGCCACGACGGCCGCACCTGGGACCTGGCCGGCTTCGGCGAAGGCCTGCGCAACACCATCGAACTCAAGGGCCACGCGGGCATGCGCCAGGGCCTGCTGCACTGGAGCGGCAATTTCGACGAGGTGCAGGATTTCGAGAAGCAGATCCGCGACCTGGCCGGAGGCACCGGATTGATGGCCGACGCCGACTACAACTACGCGACGCGCAGCCAGGCGCTGGGCACGAAGAAGGCCGGCGTCAGCGCCGACCTCGACGCGCTCGCGGCCTACGTGGGCTCGCTCGCGGCCTTCGACGCCAGCCCCCACCGCCCGGCCGCCGACACCCTCACCGCCGCCGCGGTCGCGGGCAAGGCCGTCTTCGCGCAGGCCCAATGCGCCTCCTGCCACGGCGGCGACGGCTTCACCTCCAGCGCGCTCGACGGGGGCATGCGCAACATCGGCACCCTTCGCGCCACGAGCGGCAACCGCCTGGACGCCGCGGCGCTGAACGGCATCGACGTGCCGACGCTGCGCGGCCTGTGGGCGACGGCGCCGTACCTGCACGACGGACGCGCCGCGACCCTGGACGACGCGGTCCGGGCCCACGCGGGCAACACCGTCGCCGGCAACGACCTGGCCAACCTCGTGGCCTACCTGAAGCAGATCGACGGGTCCGAAGCCGGCGCGGCGATGCCGCTGCCGGACGGGGTGTACCGGCTGGTCGCGAAGCACAGCAACCAGGCGCTCGGCGTCGATACCGCCTCGAAGGCCGACGGCGCGGGCGCGGTGCAGTGGCCGTGGGCGGGCAGCGACGACGAGCGATGGCGGCTCGCGAACCTGGGCAACGGCGAGTTCGCGCTGACCGCGCAGCACAGCGGCAAGCGCCTGGAGGTGGCGAACTGCGGCGCGGCCAACGGCGGCCGCGTCCAGCAGTGGCCGGCCAACGGCGCGGCGTGCCAGGTCTGGCGGATCGAAGCCTTGAACGACGGCACCTTCCGGCTCGTCAACAAGAGCAGCGGCAAGGTGCTCGACGTGTCCGCGGCGTCGCAGAACAACGGCGCGGCCCTCTTGCAGTGGGACTGGACCGGGGCCGACAACCAGCACTGGCGCATCGAGCCGGTCAGTCCCAACGCCGTCGGCGCCGGCAATTACAGCCTGGCCGCGTCGCACAGCGGCAAGGTGCTGGATGTCCTCGGCGTGTCGGCGGCCGCCGGCGCGGGGGTGGTCCAGTGGGGATGGGTGGGCGGAGGCAACCAGAAGTGGGCCGTCGTGCCCACGCCCGACGGCTTCTTCGAGCTGGCGCCCAACCATGCGCCCGCCATGCGGCTGGAGGTCGCGGGCGGTGGCCTGAACGACGGCGACCGCCTCCGGCAGGGCATCCCCAGCGCATCGGCGGCCCAGCGCTGGGCCTTCGAGCTGCGCGGCGACGGCAGCTACCGGGTCACCAACCGCAACAGCGGCAAGACGATGGATGTCTTCGGCGTGTCGAAGGACGATGGCGCCGTCGTCCAGCAGTGGCCGTGGCAGAACGGCCCGAACCAGTGGTGGACGCTGACCAACCGATGAAGGATCTCCACGCCGCACCGCCGACGGACGCCGCGCGCGTGGCGACGGCGGCCAAGCCATGGATTGACGGAAGAAAACGATGAAACGCCGTGAACTGCTCCTGGCTGCGGCGTCCGCCGGCGCCTGCCTGGTCCCTCCCGTGGCCGTGGCCTCGTCGGCCTCGGGGTTCGACACGAATTTCGACGGCATGCGGCTGCGCGACCAGGACGACCGGCCGTTCCGGCTGTCCGCCTTGGAAGGCAAGGTCGCCCTGTTCAATTTCGTGTTCACCGGGTGCTCCACCGTGTGCCCGGCGCAGACCCGGGCGCTGGCGGAGGTGCAGCAGGGCCTGGATGCCGAGGTGCGGAAGAAGGTGCGTTTCGTCTCGGTATCGCTCGACCCGCTGGCGGACTCGCCCGCCGTGCTCAAGGCGTTCGCGCAGCGCATGGGCGCCGACCTGCGGCACTGGAGCTTCGTGACGGGCCGGCCCGGCGACATCGATCGCCTGTCCGAAAGGCTGCGCCTGTTCCGCGCGGCATCCGGCGTCCGCAGGCCCGACGACCACGCCACCGCCCTGTGGCTGGCCGACCGGCAGGGCCGTCTGGCGCAGCGCTACAACGGCAATCCGCCGGACGGGAAACGGCTGCGCGAGGAACTCACGGCGTTCGCCGGCCTGTGACGCGCGTCATGCGCCGTCCCGCGCTTCCGGCGGGGCGACCGATGCGCCCTGGATGCCGTGCCGCCGCATGGCCTCGGCGATGAAGCCCCGGGCTTTCATCTCCTCCACGAAAGTCCGCAGCCGCTGCGCCGCCGCCTCGCCACGGCCCCGGGGCAGGCCCATGGCCTGCCGGATCACCATGAAGCGGCCCGGCAGCAGGCGCAGGCCCGGCAGGCGACGGGCATCGGCCTCGAGCTGCTGCCGCACGCCGGCCGCCACGTCCAGCGACTGCGACAGGAAGGTGTCCACAACGGCGGGGGAGGTCGGCGCGCGGACGATCCGCGCGGCCTGGAGTTCGCGGCTCAGGTGGAGGTCGTAGGCGCTTCCCTTGCCGACGGTCACGGTGGTACCGACCCGGTCGACCTGCTCGTTGGCGGTGAGGGGCGAGTCGTCCCGCACCAGGTAGGCGCCTTCGATGAGCACGTAGGGCGCGGTGAATGCGATGCCCTGTCCGCGCAGCGGGTCCACCGCGAAGAAGCCGATGTCCGCCTGTTCCGCGGTGACGGCCTCGACCGACTTGCCGGCCGCGTCGAACACCACCAGCTCCACCGGAACCCCGAGCCGCTGGCCGAAGGCATGCGCCAGGTCGATGGAAATGCCGACGGGCCGGCCGTCGTCGCCCCGGTTGGCCAGGATGGGATTGCCCAGGTTGATGGAGGCGCGCAGCGTGCCGGTGGGCGCCAGGGCGGCGACGAGGTCGTGGTCGATGTCGTTCATGGTCGTGCTTCAGCGTTGACGGGGCGGGTGAGAAGGCCGGCCTAAGATAAGCCATATCGGGAAAGCAGACTTCTGTTCCGCAAGGGGCGTCGGTTCCCCGTCCGGGCACGGAAGTTCCCATGGGAGTTCTCATGGACGCCGCGTCGCCCGATTCCGCCGCGCCGGCGTGCGCCGTCCCCGTCCGTTTCGCCGACGTCGTGCGCTTCCGGCTCAAGCCGGGCTTCATCGGCTTCGGCGGTCCCGCCGGGCAGATCGCCCTCCTGCACGAGAAACTGGCGGATCGTCGCCGGTGGATCTCCGAGCGACGCTTGCCGCATTCCTGAACTACCGCCTGCTGCTTCCGGGGCCCGAGGCGCGGCAGCCCGCGACCCACACCGGCTGGCTGATGCACCGTATCCGGGGCGGCGGCCGGCATTTCCGCGCGAAGGTGCCGTGCCGGGCGATATTCCTCCTCCGGGCGGCCCATGGAAACCCCGGCGGGACCGGGATTTCCGGCGTCAGCGACCGGCCTGGCGGGTCAGGCGCAGCCTGCGTTCCCTTGCAGGCCCGCGACGCTGGTTCCGGCCGCGTCCCTTTGCTGCGACCTGCGACGGCGCGCCACGGCCCCCGCCGCGACCAGGCCGAGCACGGCCAGGGCGGAGGAGCCGGGTTCCGGCAGCTCCGAGACGAGGAAGGCGTCCCGCGCAGCGAAGGCGAGGTCGGGATTGTTGGAGAACACGCCGTCGATGCCCCAGTTGAAGAACTTGTCGTACTCGGCGATCCCCGCATCGCCCAGCTTGCTGAAGGTGTAGCCGTGCACGAGCAGCCCCAGCCCGTGCGCCTGCTGGATGAAGCTTTCGCTGACGCCGCGCGTGCCGCTGATGGAGCCGCCCACGCCATCCGCGAAGGTCGCGATGTCGGCCATCTGCGCGAGCGTCAGCGCTCCGGGGGCCGTGCTCAGCACGAACAGGTCGAAGTCCAGGCCGAGGGCCGTCTGCTTCTGCTGGATGCTCCGGATCGTGTCGGCCGAGAACGACTGGATGTAGATTTTGTTGGCGCCGCTCAGATTGTTGGCGGCCAACGTCTGCAGGATCTTGTCCTCCATGACCGGATCGGCCTGCTTGGCTTCCGGGTAGATGCCGATCTCGCGGCCGCTGCTGGCGCTCAGGCCGCGCGCCACGTCGATGACTTCCTGGAAGGTGGGCACGCGGTAGGCATCCTGCGACACCGGGACGAAGCCGGGATTCGGGCTGACCGGCACGATGTCGACCGTCAGCGTCTTGATCTCCGCCAGGGTGTAGCTGGACACGTTGTAGTTGCCGTTGCGCGGTCCCAGCTTGGCCTCGACGTCGGTCGTGCGGGCGAGCGAGGTGTCGTGCATGGCGACCAGGTGCCCGTCGCGGGTGAGCTGGAGGTCGGGCTCGATGTAGTCCGCGCCCATCTTCACGGCGAGTTCGTAGGCCGCCAGCGTGTGCTCGGGCATGTAGCCGCTCGCGCCCCGGTGGGCGATGACGATCGGCGCCTGGCTCCCGAGCTGCGGCAGCGCGTGGACAGTCGAAGCGAACGCCAGGAGAGACAAGGCGATGGGCGCGAAGCGGGTTCGCGCGGCGGTGCCGCGGACCATGGCCGCGACGACGGCTCGGGCTGTGTGGATGGACATGTGTTAATCCCCTGTTCATAAATGGAAGGATCGCATTGTTCGCAGGCCGCATGGCACTTCGATGACACGAGTCCTGCCGACAGGCCGGGAACATGTATCCACGCAGGTCCCGCGGGCGGGCCGGGGACGGGGCGTCAGGCGAAATCAGCGTTGTCGAAATCCATGGACGGAAGGCGCAGCAGGTCATCGTCGATCTTCATGATCCGGCTGGCGCGTTCCAGGGCCTGCCAGAGCCGGGCCGGCATCTGCAGGATTTCTTCGGGCGTGGCGGACCGCGCGATCCATGCGCCGATTTCGACGTGCTGCTCGTGGGTGAGGAGGTCGAGGCTGAGCATTTCGTCGATGGTTTTCATGTGCAGGCAGTCGGGGCTTGGGTGGGCAGAAGTCGGAACGCGGAAAGGACACATGGTGCCAAGGATGGGCAGGTCAAGATGCACCCCCAGTATGCGACCCGCATCGGCGCGCGGTCAGGCGCGCGCTCCTTCCCCGGCGCGGGCGGTAGCGGCGGAGTGGGGGCAGCAATCGCATCAGGAAATGGTCCTGCTGCTCAGCGGTGCCGAACCGGGAGGAATTTCGGGCGCACCACCGCGTCCGAGGCTATCCGGCGGCTGCAGGACCGCCGGTCCCGCCACGGCCGAAGCCAACCCCTGCTTCAACCGTGGAAATGCACCAGCGTCTTCGTCGAGCTCAATTCCTCGAGCGCCAACAGCCCTTTCTCGCGCCCGTGTCCGCTGCGTTTCGTTCCGCCGAACGGCAGCTCCACGCCCCCGCCCGCGCCGTAGCAATTGACGAAGACCTGCCCGGCCCGGACAGCCTTGGCAACGCGGTAGGCGCGTCCGGCGTTCTCGCTCCAGACGGCGGCGAGCAGGCCGTAGGGCGTTCCGTTGGCCAGTGCGATGGCGTCCGCCTCGTCGGCGAAGGGCATGGCGGCCAGGACCGGGCCGAACACTTCCTCGCAGGCCAGCGCGTCGGTCCGGGGCACCGGCCCGAACAAGGTCGGTCGCGCGTAGTAGCCCCCGGACGGTACGCCATCGGCGATCCGGCCCTGCGCCAGCACCGGTACGCCCGCGGCGCGTGCGGCGTCGATGTAGCGGTTCACGCGCGCGAGCTGCGCCGGATTCATCAACGGGCCGCAGTCGAGGTCCATCGCCGGCGTGCCGACACGGACTTTGGCGAAGACCTGCGCGACGCGCTCCACGACGGCATCGAAGGCGCCCTGCTCGACCAGCAGCCGGCTGCCTGCGGTGCAGGTTTGTCCGGCGTTCTGGATGATGGCCTTGACGATGATCGGCACGGCCCGGTCCAGGTCCGCGTCGGCGAAGACGATCTGCGGGCTCTTGCCGCCGAGTTCGAGCACGCACTTCACCGCGTTCCTGGCTGCTGCCTGCTGCACCAGCGTGCCGACCTCGTTGCTCCCGGTGAAGGAGATCAGGTCGATGCCCGGATGCGCGGCCAGCGCCGCGCCGGCCTCTTCCCCGAGGCCGGTGACGACGTTCAATGCTCCCGCGGGCAGGCCCGCCTCGGTGGCGAGCTCGGCGAAACGCAGGGCCGACAGGCTCGTGTCCTCGGCCGGCTTCAGCACGGTGGCGTTGCCCATGGCGAGCGCCGGTGCGATCGTCCGGCCGATCATCTGGGCGGGATAGTTCCACGGAATGATATGGGCCGTCACGCCGAGCGGCTCGCGCAGCAGTGAGACGTGGTGGCCGTTCTGGAAAGGGATCACCTCGCCGTGCACCTTGTCGGCCGCGGCCCCGTAGAACTCGAAGTAGCGCGCCAGCACCACGATGTCGTTGCGCGCCGTCGCCAGCGGCTTGCCGGTGTCGCGCGCCTCGATCTCGGTCAGTTCGTCGACGTGATCGAGCAATTTCTTGCCGATCCCGTGAAGCACGCGCCCGCGTTCGGTCGCCGTCATGCGGCCCCAGGCGCCATCGTCGAGCGCGCGGCGCGCGGCGTCGACCGCCAGATCGATTTCGTGCGCGGCGCCGCGCGGGATGTCGTCGTAGGCCTGGCCATCGACGGGCGAGACGACCGGCAGCGTGCGTTCGTCATGGGCGGTCATCCACTGGCCGCCGATGAACATCTTCTTCATGACCGAATCTCCTTGAGTGGCATGCGGCGACTCTAGGCAGGTGCGGTCCACGCAGGAATTGGAATGTGGGCAACGGCGTCTTGCCCTAATTGCAAGTCGCTCCGCTGCTCGGCAGAATCCGCGCCATGCTCCCCGACATCGATTCGCTGGCCCTGTTCATCCGCGCTGGCGAAATGCGCAACCTGACCCGAGCCGCGGAGGCGAGCATGATCACCGTGCCGGCCGCCAGTCGGCGGCTGTCGCTGCTGGAGCACCAATTCAAGGCGCAGCTTTTCGAACGGCACTCCCGCGGCATGGACCTGACGCCCGCCGGCGAACGCCTGCTGCAACTGGCGCGCGAGGTCATGGCGAGCGTCCACCATCTCCGCGCGGAAATGGGCAACTACGCGCGCGGCCGGCAGACCGTCCTGCGTGTCCATGGCAACACCTCCGCCATGACGCAATTCCTGCCTGGCGACATCGCGGCATTCCAGGGCGCGCACGAGGAGGTGCGCATCGTGCTGGAGGAGTGCTGGAGCGAGGATGCGGTGCGCCGCGTGCGTCGGGGCGAAATCGATCTGGGCGTCACCGTCGACGGCCCCGACCTGCAGGGTCTCTGGGTGCGTCCGTACCGGTCCGATCAGCTCGCCGCGGTGCTGCGCGACGATGACCCGGGGCTGGGCGATCGTGTGTCATTCGCCGACCTGCTGGAGCGCGACCTCGTCGGTCTGGAGGGCAGCAGCACCCTCACGCGGCTGATGGAGGCGCAGGCGACCAGCCTGATGAGGCCGATCGCGCTGCGCGTGCAGGTTCGCAGCTTCGAAGCGGTGTGCCGCGCGGTCGAGGCGCGGCTCGGCATAGGCGTGCTACCCCTTCACGCGGCCCGCAGCTTCTCGGCAGCCATGCGCTTGCGCGTGGTGCCCCTCGACGAACCCTGGGCCATGCGCCGCATGTGGCTATGCCTGCGCGCGGAGCCCCCGATCGACTCGCCGCTGCGGGCACTGGCGGATTACCTCGGCGCATCGGCGCGGGCCGATGCCGCCGAGGTGGCGCTGCACATCGGCTGACGCGGCGGCGATGGCATCACGCCAGCGCGTCGGAACGCCAAACCATCATCTTC
>JAKOND010000164.1 GCA_022702125.1 Burkholderiaceae bacterium | reverse complement strand
TAGCCACCTTCGTCCGACGCCAGCCACGCGATGATGGAAGCGATCTCGTTGGGCTCGCCCAGTCGCTTGACCGGAATGGTGCTGACGATCTTGTCGAGCACGTCCTGGCGAATGGCTTTCACCATATCGGTGCCGATGTAGCCCGGGCTCACGGTGTTGACCGTCACGCCCGTGGTCGCCAGCTCCTGCGCCAGCGCCATCGAGAAGCCGTGCATGCCGGCCTTCGCGGCGGAGTAGTTGGTCTGGCCGGCCTGGCCCTTCATGCCGTTGACCGAGCTGATGTTGATGATCCGGCCGAAACCCTTTTCCACCATGTCGCTGACCACCTGCTTGGTGACGTTGAACATGCTGTTGAGGTTGGTCTCGATCACCGCGTCCCAGTCCTCGCGGCTCATCTTGAGGAACATGCGGTCGCGGGTGATGCCGGCGTTGTTCACCAGCACGTCGATGGGGCCGTGCTCGGCCTTGGTGGCCGCGAAGGCCTGGACGGTCGAGTCCCAGTTGCCGACGTTGCCGACGGACGCATGGAACTCGAAGCCCAGCTCCCGCTGCTCGGCCAGCCACTTGTCGAAGTCGCGGGTCGGGCCGCAGCCGGCGATGACGGTGTATCCGTCCTTGAACAGGCGCTGGCAGATGGCGGTTCCGATGCCGCCCATGCCGCCCGTCACGTATGCCACTTTCTTGCTCATGATCGATCGTCTTTCTTGAAAATAAAAACCGTTGGAATCCTGGAGGCGTGCGCCGCGGGGAGCGTTCAGCGCTCGATGGTCAGGGCCACGCCCATGCCGCCGCCGATGCACAGCGAGGCGATGCCCTTCTTGGCGTCGCGCCGCTGCATCTCGTGCAGCAGGGTCACCAGGATGCGGCAGCCGGAGGCGCCGATCGGGTGGCCGATGGCGATGGCGCCGCCGTTGACGTTGACCTTGGAGGTGTCCCAGCCCATCTCGTTGTTGACCGCGCAGGCCTGTGCCGCGAAGGCCTCGTTGATTTCCAGCAGGTCCAGGTCGGCGGGCTTCCAGCCGGCGCGCTGCAGCGCCTTCTGCGATGCCGGGACCGGGCCCATGCCCATGTAGGCGGGGTCGAGGCCCGAAGTCGCGTAGCTGGCGATGCGGCCGAGCGGCGTCAGGCCCAGCTCGGCGGCCTTGCGGGCCGTGGTGACCAGCACCGCGGCCGCGCCGTCGTTGATGCCGGAGGCATTGCCCGCCGTCACGCCGCCGGCCTTGTCGAAGGCGGGGCGCAGGCCGGCCAGGGCTTCGGCGTTGGTCTTGCGGTTGATGTATTCGTCGGCGTCCACGACCAGCGGATCGCCCTTGCGTTGCGGCACGTGCACCGGGACGATCTCGTCCTTGAAATGGCCCGCGTCCTGGGCGGCGGCCGCCTTCTGCTGGGACGCCAGCGCGAGCGCGTCCTGCTGCTCGCGGCTGATCCCGTACTTCTTTGCCACGTTCTCGGCGGTGATGCCCATGTGGTACTGGTTGTAGACGTCCCACAGGCCGTCGACGATCATGGTGTCGACCAGCTTCCAGTCGCCCATGCGCTGGCCTTCGCGGGAGCCCGGCAGGACGTGCGGCGACAGGGACATGTTCTCCTGCCCGCCGGCGATCACGAATTCGCTGTCGCCGGTGGCCACGGCCTGGGCGGCCAGCATGACGGCCTTCAGGCCCGAGCCGCAGACCGCATTGATGGTCAGGCCGGGCGTCGGCTGGCCGAGTCCGCCCTTGAGCAGGGCCTGGCGGGCCGGGTTCTGGCCCGCGCCTGCCGCCAGCACCTGTCCCATGATGACTTCGCCGATCTGCTCTGCCGACAGACCGCTGCGACGCAGCACCTCACGGATGACGATGGAGCCCAGTTCGGTGGCCGGTGTCTTGGCAAGCGCGCCGCCAAATTTACCCACGGCCGTGCGCGTGGCTGCAACGATGACGATGTCTTCCATAAATGTGTTTCCCAGTTTTTATCAACAACGGTTCGGAGGGGGTCGCATGCGCTGGCCCGGCTGCCGTCGCGACGGCAGGGGTCCGGGGTTGACCGCATGGAGATATTGTGCGGTGCAAAAAACAATGCGCCGCCGGAAAAACCCTGGTTTCGGGCCTCCGGACGGCCCGCTCTGCAGAATTGTTCAGACCTTCTGCTGCACGTAGCGGCCCGGGGCGGGCTCGATCGGCGGGAACTCCGCGCTGCCGTAGGCGCGCGGCGCGGGAATCCTCGGTCCGGCCAGGGGCTCCAGCCAGGCGGTCCAGTCGTCCCACCAGCTTCCGGGCCTCTCGGTGGCGCCGGCGGTCCAGGCGGACAGGTTCTCCGGCAAGGCGCCGTCCTCGCGCACCCAGTAGCTGCGCTTTTTCTTGGCGGGCGGGTTGATCACGCCGGCGATGTGGCCGGACGCGCCCATCACGAAGCGCTTGGGGCCCGGGAGGATGCGGGTCGAGGCGTAGGCGCCTCCGCCCTCGTTGCCGACCGGCACGATGTGGTCCTCGCGCGAGCCGTACAGATAGACCGGGATGTCGATGCGCGACAGGTCCACCGGCACGCCGCAGACGCTGACCGCGCCGGGCTGCTTGAGGCGGTTTTCCAGATAGGTGTTGCGCAGGTACCAGGCGTAGAACGGCCCGGGCAGGTTGGTCGCGTCGCTGTTCCAGTACAGCAGGTCGAAGGGCGGCGGCGTCTCGCCCTTGAGGTAGTTGCCCACCACGTAGTTCCAGACCAGCTCGTTGGGGCGCAGGAAGCTGAAGGTGGATGCCAGCTCGCGGCCCGGCAGCAGCCCGCCCGCGGCGAACTGCAGTTCGCGCAGCCGGACCGCGGCCTCGTCGATGAACAGGTCCAGCACGCCGGTGTCGCTGAAATCCAGGAAAGTGGTGAGCAGCGTGGCCGAGGCCACCGGCTTTTCGCCCCGGGCCGCCAGCACGGCCAGCGCGGTCGCCAGCAGCGTGCCGCCGACGCAGAAGCCCAGCGCGTTGATGGTGTCGGCACCGGTGATGGCCCGCACGGTGGCGATGGCCTGGATGACTCCGCTGCCCACGTAGTCGTCCCAGGTGGTGCGCGCCAGCGCTTCGTCCGGATTGCGCCAGCTGACCATGTAGGTGCGATGCCCCTGCGCCACCATGTGGCGCACCAGCGAATTGGCCGGCTGCAGGTCCAGGATGTAGTACTTGTTGATGCACGGCGGCACCATCAGCAGCGGACGCTGGTGCACCCGGGGCGTCAGCGGCCGGTATTCCAGCAGCTGGAAGAACTCGTTCTCGTAGACGACCGCGCCCTCGGTCGTGGCGACGTTGCGGCCGACCTCGAAGCGGGTTTCGTCCGTCTGCTGCATGTGGCCCTGCCGCAGGTCGTTGATCAGGTTGCGCACGCCCTGGCCGATGCTCGCGCCCTGCGTTTCCAGTGCCTTCTGCTGCGCTTCGGCATTGAGCGCCAGGAAATTGCTCGGGGCGCAGGCGGCGGAGAACTGCTCGACCGCGAAGCGGATGCGGGCGCGGGTCTTGGCATCGCCCTCGACCGCGTCGGCCATCTCCAGGAGCGCCTGGCTGTTGAGCAGGTAGGCCCGCACGGCCAGCGAGGCGACCGGATTGTTCGTCCAGGCGGTATCGGCGAACCGGCGGTCGGGCAATGGAGCGGCATTTCCGTCGGGGGGGGGCGGCGTCCAGAGCGTGGCGAGCTGGCGCAGGTAGTCCTGCTGCAGGCCCTGGAGCTTGTGCACATCGATCTTCGGCAGCGCTGCAGGCAGGGTGGAAAAAGGCGACGCTGCGCCCGGGGTCTGTGCGGTGATGGTCATGGGGCTGTCTCCGTGTGCGAGCCTTCGGTGCTTCGGTGTCCGACAATGCGGGTCATTCGTGGCCTGCCGACGCGCTTGTCTGCAGGCTCTTGCATTGTCAACCAGCCTCCTGTGCGAAGGCAACGCCATGTACCTCGTTCTCATCGCCTGGCTGTACGTGGTGCTGATGATGGCGGTGGCAGAAGCCACCAACACGACCGGCACCCTGCTGGGCGCGATCGTCACCTTCGTGCTGTACGGCCTGCTGCCGATGGGGCTGGTGGTCTACCTGATGCGCACCCCGGTCCGGCGCGCCGCACGTCGGGCGCAAGAACGCGCGGACGAGGCAGCGTCGAATGATGGCCGGTCAGACGCCGCGACCATCCGTGGCGGCGCCGAGCCAGATGCAGGCGGCCATGCGCCCGCTGCCGCCCAGCCGGACGCTGTCCCGCCGGTGCGAAAAGAACCGTGATGCCTGGCGGACGGTGCACCAGGCGTCCCCGCCGTCGTTGCCCCATGCGGCGATGCCCAGCGCCGCCAGCCGCTGTCGCGCCAGGCCCTGCAGGTCGGCCAGCCATTTTCCCGGGGTGCCCCGTACCGCCGTGAAGCAGGCAGCCGCTTCGGCGTTCGCGTCGACGAAAGCCTGACGCACGTCGTCCCCGACCTCGAATTCGCGCGGTCCGATGCAGGGTCCCAGCCACGACAGCAGTCCGGCGGGTGCGCATCCGGCCAGATCCGCCACCTGGGCCGCCGTCCGTTCGAGCACGCCCTGCCCTTGGCGGCCCAGCAATCCCCGCCAACCCGCGTGCGCGGCGCCGACGGCCCGTCCCTGGCGGTCGGTGAGAAGCACCGGAAGGCAGTCGGCCACCATGACCGTGCAGACGCACCCGGCTTCCCGGGTCGCCGACGCGTCGGCCTCGATCGCGGCCGGGCCGGCCTCGGACGGGAAGGCACGGTCCAGCACGACCACATCGGTGCCGTGCACCTGCTCCAGGAAGACCGGCGTCCTACCGATCGCGCCGGCCAGCCGCGCGCGATTGGCGGCGACCGCCCGCGGCGCATCGCCGACATGGGTTCCGAGGTTCAGCCCGGCATGGCGTCCCTGCGATACGCCGCCCGCACGGCTGGTGAACAGCGCGTGCACGCGGGCCGGCGCGGGCCATGCCGGCCGCAGCCAGTCGGCGTCGATGGGCGGCGGCATTCAGGCCTCTGCGTCCGGGCAGGCGGACGGCTGGGATGTCCGGAAGGCATCGAGCACCATGCAGGCGTCGAACGCCCCCATGGTGCGCCCGAGCCCCGACAGGTCCACCGCGAAACGCCGGGCGTTGAAGATCTGCGGCACCAGGCAGCAGTCGGCCAGCGTGGGCGCATCGCCCCAGCAGAAGGCGCCGTCCGGCGCGCCCGCGGCAACGAGCCGCTCCAGCTGGCGCTCGAAGGCCTCCAGACCCTGGCGGCACCAGTGGCGGTACCAGGCGGTCCGGGTGTCGTCGTCCACCTTCAGCGTCTGGGTCAGGTAGCGCAGCACCCGCAGGTTGTTGACCGGATGGATATCGCAGGCCACCGCCTGCGCCAGCGCACGGACCTGCGCGCGGCCCCAGGCGTCCGCCGGCAGCAGCGGCGGCGTGGGATGGATCTCTTCCAGGTACTCGATGATCGCCATCGACTGGACCAGCTGCCCGCCCTCGTCCGTCTCCAGCAACGGCAGCAGGGGATCGGCGACCTTGCCGGCGAAATCCGGCTGCAGGTGCTCGCCGCGCGCCAGGTGCACCGGCAGGTAATCGAACGGCAGGCCTTTCCAATGCAGCGCGATGCGCACGCGGAAGGATGCCGAGGACCGGAAGTAGTTGTAGAGCTTCATCGCGCCAGAATACCGCGCAAGTCCTGTGCATTCCAGGATGCCCGGGCGGCGCCCCGCAGTGCATGGCACACTGCACGGCAGTGCCGGGAAGCCTCCTGGCGGCGATGTTCCCTCCCCCTTCGATGAAGCTGCAACGAACCCAACGCCACTGCCGCAATTGCGGAGCAGCCGTGCAATGGCGCATTCCCGACGATGGCGACACCCGGGAACGGGCGGTCTGCCCGGCCTGCGGCACCATCCACTACGACAATCCGCTCAACGTGGTGGGCACCGTCCCTGTCCTCGGGGACCGGGTGCTGCTGTGCAAGCGCAACATCGAGCCGCGCCGCGGCCTGTGGACGCTGCCTGCGGGATTCATGGAACTCGAGGAAACCACCGCCGAGGGGGCGGCCCGGGAGACGCGGGAGGAAGCCGGCGCCGAATTCGAAACCGGCGAGCTGTTCAGCATGGTCAACGTGGTGCATGTCGGCCAGGTGCATTTCTTCTACCTGGCCCGCCTGCTGCACGACCATTTCGACCCCGGCCACGAGACCATGGAGGCCCGCCTGTTCCACGAGGACGAGGTGCCCTGGGACGAGATCGCGTTCCGCACGGTGCAGACCACGCTGGAGCGGTACTTCTCGGACCGCCGGGCCGGCCGGTTCTCTCTGCACCAGATCGACCTCCGATGATCCGCACGCGCGGGTTTCGCGCATATCCCGCCGATTCCGTTTCGTAGCGTTTCCGCACTGCGCGCCGCCCGCGCATGGCGATAATCGTGCGATGACTATTCCCTTCGCCCTCGTGGGCATCGTCGGCGTCGGTGCCATGGGCCGCGGCATCGCGCAGATCGTGGCGCAGGCAGGCAGCGTGGTGCGTTTGTTCGACAACCGGCCGGGCGCCGCCGCCGAGGCGAACGACGCCGTCGCTGCGCAATGGGGCCGGCTGCAGGACAAAGGCAAGGTCGACGCCGCGCAGGTCGCGGCCTGGAAAGCGTGCCTGACGGTGGCCGACGAACTGGCGGCGCTGTCCGACTGCGACCTGGTGATCGAGGCCATCGTCGAGCGGCTCGATGCCAAGCAGGCGCTTTTCTCCCAGTTGGAAGCCCTGCTGCCCGACAGCAGCGTGCTCGCCACCAACACTTCGTCGCTCTCGGTCACCGCGATCGCCGCGGGGCTGCGTCTCCCGTCGCGGTTGGCCGGCCTGCATTTCTTCAATCCGGTTCCGCTGATGAGGGTGGCCGAGGTCATCGCCGGTTTGCGCACCGATCCCGCGGTCTGCGACCGGCTGGCCGAATTCGTCGACGCGACGGGCCACCGTGCGGTACGCGCGCAGGACACGCCCGGCTTCATCGTGAACCATGCCGGCCGCGGCTACGGCACCGAAGCCCTGCGCGTCCTGGGCGAAGGCGTGGCCGATCCCGTGACCATCGACCGCATCCTGCGGGACCAGGCCGGTTTCCGCCTCGGACCCTTCGAATTGCTGGACCTGACCGGCCTGGACGTGTCCCATCCGGCGATGGAATCGATCTACCGGCAATACCAGGAGGAGCCGCGTTTCCGTCCCAGTGTGATCACGGCCCGGCGCTTGGCGGCTGGCCAGCTCGGGCGCAAATCCGGCGAGGGCTTCTACCGGTACCCCGACGGTGCCCAGCAGATACCCGACGAACCGCCTGCGCCGCAGGTGGCGGAGATTCCGCCGGTGTGGGTATCCCCCCGCGCGGCGCGGCGCTCCGAATTGCTGCAGTTGCTCAAGGATCTCGGCGCCCGCACCGAAACCGGCCAGAGCCCTTCGCTGAACGCGTTGACGCTGGTCGCGCCGCTGGGTTTCGACATCACCACCGTCGCCGTCGTCGAACGACTCGATCCGGCACGCACCATCGGCATCGACCTGCTGGTCGACGACGCATCCACCCGGCGCCGGGTGCTGGCCACGACGCCAGCGACCCGTGCCGACATACGGGCCGCGGCGCATGCCCTGTTCGCCCGCGACGGCAAGCCGGTGAGCGTGATCCGGGACAGCGGCGGCTTCGTGACCCAGCGGGTGCTGGCGACGATCGTCAACATCGCGTCGGACATCTGCCAGCAGCGCATCTGTTCGCCTTCCGACCTCGAAACCGCCGTCACGCTCGGCCTGGGCTACCCCAGCGGTCCGCTGGCGCTGGGCGACCGGCTGGGTCCGACCAACATCCTGGAAGTGCTTTTCAACCTGCAGACGGTCTATGGCGATCCGCGCTATCGCCCCAGCCCCTGGTTGCGGCGACGCGGCGCGCTCGGGCTGAGCCTGCTCCAGGAAGAAGACTGATCCGTGCCGTCCGAACTGCTCAGCACCAGCGAGGGCCGGGTGATGGTCCTGGCGTTTTCCAGCGCCGACGGCCGCAACCTGCTCACGCCTGCGGTGTGCGCCGCTGGAATCGAGGCCCTCAACACCGCGGCGGACAGCGCCGAGGTGGATGCGGTGGTGATCACCGGAACAGGCAACCATTTCAGCCGGGGGGAAGACCTGGAGGCGCTGCAGGCCCTGTTGCGCGCCCGAACCTCGGCCGCCGACACATCCTTCCCGGACATGTTCCCCGAAGCAGGCTGGGAAGGTTGGATCGAAGCGATCGCCACGTTCCCGAAACCGGTCCTCGCAGCCGTGGACGGCACGGCCGCTGGCGCAGGCACGGCCCTGGCCATGGCATGCGACCTGATCGTGGCCACCAGCAACGCGGCTTTTTCGATGCCGCACGGCGTGCTGGGCCTGCTGCCGGCCGCAGGTGCCATATGGCATGCAGTGCGCAGCCTTCCGCCGCAGCTCGCCACCGAACTGCTGCTCGGCGGCGCTTCGCTGACCGCGCCGCGATTGCAGGCCGCCGGTCTGGTCAACCGCATCGTTTCCCCGGGAGCGGCGCGTGCCGAAGCGGTCGCATGGGCGGCGCGACTCGGAAGCGTGCCGATGCCGGTGATGGCCGACATCAAGGAATTGATGGGCACGGCGCGCCAACTGCCGCTGGATGCGCAGCTGGTGCGCGAGCGCAGCCGTTATCTCCACCATCTGCACCGCGCCGAGATGCGCGACGTCCTTACGGATGCGATCAATGCATCCGACCTTTCTTCTCTTTCTCCCACGCCATGGATGCCCCACTCCTGACCGTCGAGGAACGCAACGCCATCAATGGCGGTCGCTGGTTCTCGTCGCTTTCTCCTTCCTTGCGCCATGACATCTTTCGGTGCGCCTACGTGCGTCGCTACGTGGATGGTCAACGCATCGTGGCGCGTGGCGACGCGCCGGAAGAATGGCTGGCCTGCGCCAGCGGCGCCGTGCGCATCAGTTCGACGTCGGTTTCGGGTCGTCAGATCACGCTGACCTATATGGAGCCGGGTTCCTGGTTCGGCGATGTCGCAACCTTCGACGGAGACGAACGCACCCATGATGCATACGCACACGGAGCGACCACCGTGTTCTGCGTCTCCCGGAAGGATTTCCAGCAGCTGCTGGCGACCCACGCCGAGTTCGCCGAGGCCCTGATTCGTCTGCATGCGCGCCGCACGCGCAATCTTTTCCGGCTGATCGAGGATTTGAATACCCTGCCCTTGCGTGCCCGGCTGGCCAAGCAACTGCGTTATCTGTTGCGTGCTTACGGGACGTCGGTCAGCCTGGGTGGCACGGAGGTGCGCATCAGCCTGCAGCTGGCGCAGGAAGAACTGGCCCAATTGCTGGGCGCTTCGCGGCAGCGGGTCAATCAGGAACTCAAGGCCCTTGAGCGCGAGAACGTCATCAGGATCGAGCCTGGCGGATTAGTGATTCGTGATATCGATGCATTGGTTTCGATCGGGGAGTTCGAAGGTTGATCCCCCTTTTCTTTTTTAGCCTTTTTGATTTTATTTTAATTTATTTGACGTAACTTACTTATTATCAACATACGTAATACGTATGCACGTCGCGTATTTGTATTTATTTATTACCCAACCGCCTTCAGCGGTCTATGTGTCCCAGGTCGCGCTGGGGATCCAGCAGATCCCGTACCCGTTGCTTCAATGTCTTGGCA
>JAKOND010000149.1 GCA_022702125.1 Burkholderiaceae bacterium | reverse complement strand
CGGGGGGACGAGCGGAGTGGCGGGAACGGTCATGGCGGAAGCGGTCGGGACGCGGGGATGGCGGGGGTTCGGCGGGCGGGGCGAACGCCGGAGCGTACAGGTGTGCGGTGCACGGCGCGCGGATGCGGGGCGGGGCGCCGTCGTCCCGGCCCTGGCGGGATGCCGCGCCGGGCGGCGACTCAGGCGTCCGGCGGGAGCTGCTCGACCACCACGAAGCTCGCGGCGTAGTCGGTTTCGTCGGTGACGGTGACGTGCGCCCGCAGCCGGCGCTCGGCGAACCAGTCGCGCAGGTCGCCGTGCAGCACGATGGTCGGCTTGCCGCCGGGCAGGTTGGCGATCTCGCAGGCGCGCCAGGTCATCGGCATGATCATGCCCAGGCCGATCGCCTTGCTGAAGGCCTCCTTGGCGGAGAAGCGGGTCGCCAGGTAGCGCATGCCGCGCGCCGGCCAGCGGGCGCGGCGCGCGCGCCAGACCGCCAGCTCGGCCTCGGACAGCATCTTCTCGGCGAAGCGGTCGCCATGGCGGCCGACGCTGGCCGCGATGCGGCGGATGTCGCAGATGTCGGTGCCGATGCCGTAGATCATGGCGGGCCTTTTCGGCCACGGGCCGGCGTCTCGCCTGCGGTGGCAGCTACTCTTTCCATAGCATCTTGCATCATGTCGGCGCCGGGGCGCCGGCGATGGCGCCGAGGTAGCCGCGCACCGTGGCCGCGTAGCCCATCTCCAGCGCGTCGGCCACCAGCGCGTGGCCGATGGAGACCTCCCGCACGCCGGGCACCGCGCGCAGGAAGGGGCCGAGGTTGTCGCGGTTCAGGTCGTGGCCGGCGTTGACCTCCAGGCCCGCCGCCCGCGCGGCCCGGGCCGCGTCGGCGAAGCGGCGCAGCTGCGCGGCCTCGTCCGGCGTGCCGAAGGCGGCGGCGTAGGGCTCCGTGTACAGCTCCACCCGGTCGGCGCCGATGTCGCGTACTGCGGCCATGGCGCCCGGGTCGGCGTCCATGAACAGGCTGACCCGCACGCCGAGCGCCTTCGCCTCGGCCACCAGCGGCCGCAGCCGCCCGGCGTCCTCGGGGAAACGCCAGCCGTGGTCGCTGGTGAACTGGTCTTCCCCGTCGGGCACGAAGGTGGCCTGGTGGGGCCGCAGTTCGCGCACGAAGTCCATCAGGTTGTGGAAGGGGTTGCCCTCGATGTTGAACTCCGCCCGCGGCCAGTCGGCCCGCAGCAGGGCATGGAGTTCGTGCACATCCTCGGCGCGGATGTGGCGCGCGTCCGGCCGCGGGTGCACCGTGATGCCGTGCGCGCCGGCCTGCAGGCACAGCGCGGCCGCGCGGGCGACGCTGGGAATGCCCAGGTGCCGGGTGTTGCGCACCAGCGCGACCTTGTTGACGTTGACCGAGAGCGCGGTGCGCGAGGCGGTGGCCAAGTGGGCGGAAACAGGAGGATTCATAGGGCTTGCAGGTCCATCATGACCTGCCGGGTGCGCAGGGTCTGGGTGCCGATATGGTATTGCAGCAGCCCGCGCAGCTGGGTCTTGAGCTCGGCGGCATGCGGCACCACCGCCTGCATCATCGCCGCGCCGGGCGAGGCCTCGGTATCGTCCAGGGCCTTCTGCAGTGCCTGCCAGGCATCGCCCGTCAGGCTCGAACGCTCGCCGGCTCCGGCGCGCCGCAGGCCGTGCTCCGCCGCCAGCGCGTAGCGTACCCCGGGCTGCAGCGGCGCCACGGTGGAAGTCTCCGCATCGAGGGCCGGCAGCAGGCCCGTCTCGCGCAGCAGCAGCAGCTCGAAGCTGCGCAGCGCCGGCTGCAGCGCCTCGGCGTCGGCGGTGGCCAGCAGCCGCACCGCCAGCCCGTAGACGTCGAACAGCCGGGCGTGCGGGTCGTCGCGCGCCAGCATGCGCATCAGCAGCTCGTTGAGGTAGTAGCCCGACAGCAGCGCCTCGCCGGTGGGCATGATGTGGCCGCCGACCCATTCGGCGCCCTTGAGCGGCTGCAGGTCGCTGTCGGCCTCGCCGTCCTGGCCGGCGGCCGGGGCCGCGCGGGCCGCGGCGCGGGCGCTCTGGCCGTAGGTCAGCCGCAGCGGCTGCAGCGGCAGCAGCACCGGCCGGAAGTTGGAGGTCGGCCGCTTGGCGCCGCGCGCCACCAGCGCCACCCGGCCGTGGTGGCGGGTGAAGACGTCGAGGATCAGGCTCGACTCGCTCCAGTCGTAGCGGTGCAGCACATAGGCCGGCTCGTCGACGACGCGTTTGCCCGCGGCCACGCGCGGCTACTCGTAGCCGAAGGAACGGACCCGGGCCTCGTCGTCGGCCCAGCCCGAACGCACCTTGACCCAGATCTCCAGGAACACCTTGCAGTCCATGAGCTTCTCCAGCTCCTGGCGCGCCTCGGTGCCGATGCGCTTCAGGCGCTCGCCCTTGTCGCCGATCACCATCGCCTTGTGGCTGTCACGCTCGACGACGATGGTGGCGGCGATGCGCAGCATGCGGCCGTGGTTCTTGCTCTTCTCCTCCTCGAACTTGTCGATGATGACGGTCGAGGTGTAGGGCAGCTCGTCGCCGGTGAAGCGGAACAGCTTCTCGCGCACCGTCTCGCTGGCCAGGAACTTCTCGCTGCGGTCGGTCAGCTCGCCCTCGGCGTGCCACCAGGGCTGCTGCGGCAGGTACTTGGCGCAGATGCCGAACAGGCGCTCGATGTCGCCCTTGTTCTTGGCCGACATCGGCACGAATTCGGCGAAGGGATGGCGCTCCTGCATGCCCTTGAGCCAGGGCGCGATCTCGGCGCGGCGGTGCACGTTGTCGAGCTTGTTGGCGATCAGCAGCGCCGGGATGCCGGGCTTGAGCAGCGACAGCACCTTGGCGTCGGCCAGGGTGAAGCTGCCGGCCTCGACCACGAACAGCACCAGGTCCACGTCGCCGATGGCGCCCATCACCGTCTTGTTGAGCGACTTGTTGAGCGCGGTGCTGTGCCGGGTCTGGAAGCCCGGCGTGTCCACGAAGACGAACTGGGTCTCCTCGCGGGTGCGGATGCCGGTGATGCGGTGGCGCGTGGTCTGCGCCTTGCGCGAGGTGATGCTGATCTTCTGGCCGACCAGCGCGTTGAGCAGCGTGGACTTGCCGACGTTGGGCTTGCCGACGATGGCGATCACGCCGCAGCGCTGCCGCTCCAGCGGCACGCTGGCGGCCGGGCGGGCGGCGGCGAGCATCGCGTCGAGGTCGGCGGCGTCCTGGACGCCGTCGTCCTCTTCGCCCTCGCCTTCCCCGTCGTCTTCGCTGCCGTCTTCGTTGTCGTCGTCCGCATCGCCGTCTTCGTCGTCGAAGCCGTCGGCCCCGTCGAGGTCGTCGATGCCTGCCTCGTCACTGGCATCGGAGGCTGCATCGGCGCCGGGCGCGATGCCGGGCAGCGGAGCCGCCCCGCCGGCCAGCTGCACGGTATGTTCCAGGTCGTTTCCGGCGCCGGTCGTCGCAGGATCTTCGCCTGCAGCTACTTTTTTCGTAGCATCGGTCATGGGTGGTGTGCTTTCAGATAGGTGAGCATGGCGGCGGCGGCGGCCTGTTCGGCGTGCTTGCGCGAGGCGCCGGTGCCGCGTTCGCTGCGGGACAGTTCGGCGATGGCGCATTCGACGACGAAGACCTGCTGGTGCGCCGCGCCGGTGGTGGAGACGACCGCGTAGGCCGGAAGCTTCATTTTGCGGCCCTGCAGCCACTCCTGCAATCCGGTCTTGGCGTCGCGGGCGGCGGCCTGCATCTGCGGGTTGATCTCGACCTGGGAGAACAGCCGCCGCACCAGCGCCTCGGCGGCCGGGAAGCCGGCGTCGAGGTAGACCGCGCCGATCAGCGCCTCCAGCGCGTCGGCCAGGATCGACGGCCGGCGGTGGCCGCCGGACTTGGCCTCGCCCTCGCCCAGCCGCAGCACCTGCGGCAGCTGCAGGCCGAGCGCGAGCTGGTGCAGCGTCTCCTGGCGCACCAGGTTGGCCCGGATCCGGGACAGGTCGCCCTCGGGCTGGTGGCGCAGCCGTTCGTACAGCAGGCCGGCCACCGACAGGCCGAGGACCGAGTCGCCGAGGAATTCGAGCCGCTCGTTGTGGTCGGACGAGAAGCTGCGGTGGGTGGTGGCGCGCTGCAGCAGCTGCGGGTCGGAGAAGGTGTGCTGCAGGCGGGCCTGCAGCGCGGTCAGCGCGGGGTTCAGGGTCACGGGGGAACGGGAGGAATCGCGGCGGCGATTCGCGGGAGGAATGTGGTGGGAAAGGAAGGCGGCCGGGCGAAGGCGCGGCGGCTTACGGCGCGCCGCCGGCCTTGCCGGAAGCGCTGCCGGCGTACTTCAGCAGCAGCCAGGCCGGGCCGGCCAGTGGGATCTGCTTCTCGTAGGCGAAGGACACGTCGAAGCCGCGCTCGGTCTTGGTCACGTCCAGGTCCTTGCCGGTGATGCTCTCGATGTAGTCCGCCGACGCCGCGGTGTCGAAGCGCCGCCGCACGTCGGCGAGCGAATCGCCTTGCGCCGCGCGCTTGGATGCCTTCAGGATCGCCTGGTACTCCATCGCCGTCGGCACGACCCGCGCGCCGACGATCACCAGCCCGACGCCCAGCGCGATCCAGAACACCAGCCCGAGCAGCGAAATGCCGCGCTGGTTCCGCGCGGCTGCGCGGAGGGGACGGGATGCGTGCGGGAGGCGGAGGGCGGAGGTCATGTCGGTCAGGTCCGGGCGGTGGCGCGGCTCAGTTGAAGGAGCCGATGCGCTTGAGGTTGCTGAAATTCATCCACACGAAGAAGGCCTTGCCGACGATGTTCTTGTCCGGCACGAAACCCCAGTAGCGGGAATCGAGCGAATTGTCGCGGTTGTCGCCCATCATGAAATAGTGGCCGGCGGGAACCTTGCAGGTCACGCCCTCGACACTGTAGCGGCACTGGTCGCGGAAGGCGAAGTCGTCGGCCCCGGGGATGAAGGCCGGGCGCTGGTCGTCGTTGAGCACGCGGTGGGTCCGGTCGCCGAATTTCTCCTCGAACTGCTTGAAGTAGCGCATCGAGTCGGCCTCGAAGAAATCGGGCACGGCGGTGGTGGGCACCGGCTGGCCGTTGAGGGTCAGGCGCTTGTTGAGGTAGGCCACCTCGTCGCCCGGCACGCCGACCACCCGCTTGATGTAGTCCACGCTGGGCTGCGGCGGGTAGCGGAACACCATCACGTCGCCGCGCCGGGGCGCGTTGCCCTCGGTGACCTTGGTGTTGATTACCGGCAGGCGGATGCCGTAGGTGAACTTGTTGACCAGGATCAGGTCGCCCACCAGCAGCGTCGGGATCATCGAGCCCGACGGGATCTTGAACGGCTCCACCAGGAAGGAGCGCAGCAGGAACACCGCCGCGATCACCGGGAACAGGCCGGCCGTCCAGTCCAGCCACCAGGGCTGCATCAGGATGCGCGCGCGGGCGTTCTGCAGCTCGGCGTCGGCCCCGGTGTCGAGCGCGACGCCCTGGCGCACCAGCGCCGCGCGGCGCTCGGCGCCGGCCGCCTCCAGCCGGGCCGCGGCCTCGCGCCGCCGGCGCAGGAAGACCAGCCGCTCGGCGACCCAGTAGATGCCGGTGACCACGGTCGCCAGGAACAGCAGCAGCGCGAAGTTGCCCTCGACCGCGCCGGTGTACCAGGCGCCGATGTAGGCGGCGAAGGCCGCGAGGATGAGACCGGTGACGATGGGCATGGGATCAGTCCTCCACCTGCAGGATCGCCAGGAACGCTTCCTGCGGGACTTCGACGGAGCCGATCTGTTTCATGCGCTTCTTCCCTGCCTTCTGTTTCTCGAGCAGCTTGCGCTTGCGCGAGATGTCGCCGCCGTAGCACTTGGCCAGCACGTTCTTGCGCATCGCCTTGACGGTCTCGCGCGCGATGATGTTGCCGCCGATGGCCGCCTGGATGGCCACGTCGAACATCTGGCGCGAGATGATCTCGCGCATCTTGGCCACCACCGCGCGGCCGCGGTACTGGCTCTGGCTGCGGTGGACGATGATGGACAGCGCGTCCACCTTCTCGCCGTTGAGCAGGATGTCGACCTTGACCACGTCGGAGGCGCGGTACTCCTTGAACTCGTAGTCCATCGACGCGTAGCCGCGCGACACCGACTTGAGCTTGTCGAAGAAGTCCAGCACGATCTCGCCGAGCGGCATCTCGTAGGTCAGCATCACCTGGCGGCCGTGGTAGGACATGTTGATCTGCACGCCGCGCTTCTGGTTGGCCAGCGTCATCACCGGGCCGACGTAGTCCTGCGGCATGTAGAGGTGCACCGTCACCACCGGCTCGCGGATTTCGGCGGTGCTGCCGATCTCGGGCATCTTCGACGGGTTCTCGACCATCACGACCTCGCCGCCCAGCTTCATCACCTGGTAGACCACGCTCGGCGCGGTGGTGATCAGGTCCTGGTCGAACTCGCGCTCCAGCCGCTCCTGCACGATCTCCATGTGCAGCAGCCCCAGGAAACCGCAACGGAAGCCGAAGCCCAGCGCCTGGCTGACCTCGGGCTCGTACTGCAGCGAGGCGTCGTTGAGCTTGAGCTTTTCCAGCGCATCGCGCCGCGAGTCGTACTCGCTCGCCTCGGTCGGATAGAGGCCGGCGAAGACCTGTGGCTGGATCTCCTTGAAGCCCGGCAGCGCCTCGGTCGCCGTCGCGGCCGCACCGCCCGTACCGGGCCTGATCAGCGTGACGGTATCGCCCACCTTGGCCGCCTGGAGTTCCTTGATGCCCGCGATGATGAAACCCACCTCGCCGGCCTCGAGCGAGCTTCGCGATTCGCTGTGCGGCGTGAAGACGCCGAGGTTGTCGGCGTTGTAGGTCGCGCCGGAAGCCATCATCTTGATGCGCTCGCCCTTGGCCAGCCGTCCGTCGACCACGCGCACGAGCATCACGACGCCGACGTAGGCGTCGAACCAGCTGTCGACGATCATCGCGCGCAGTGGTGCATCGGGGTTGCCGCGCGGCGGCGGCATGCGCAGCACCACCGCCTCCAGGATGTCATCGATGCCCATGCCGGTCTTGGCCGAGCAGGGGATCGCGTCGGTCGCGTCGATGCCGATCACGTCCTCGATCTCGGTGCGTGCGTTGTCCGGATCGGCGTTGGGCAGATCCATCTTGTTGAGCACGGGAACGACCTCCACCCCGAGGTCCAGCGCGGTGTAGCAGTTGGCGACCGTCTGTGCCTCCACGCCCTGCGAGGCGTCGACGACGAGCAGCGCACCTTCGCACGCCGAGAGCGAGCGGCTTACTTCATAGGAGAAGTCGACGTGGCCGGGCGTATCGATGAGGTTGAGGTTGTAGACCTGCCCGTCGCGCGCCTTGTAGTGCAGTGCAGCGGTCTGCGCCTTGATGGTTATCCCACGTTCCTTCTCGATGTCCATCGAGTCGAGAACCTGCGCTTCCATCTCTCGCTCCTGCAGGCCACCGCAGCGCTGGATCAGTCGGTCGGCAAGCGTCGACTTGCCATGGTCGATATGCGCAATGATGGAAAAATTTCTGATGTGATTCATCAACGGGAACGCTTAAGTACTTGAAATGCCTTGGGCCTGGAAGACAACGGGCAAGAAAAAAGGGCGCGTCCGACAAAGACGCGCCCTGAACCAACAAGCAATGGCAACTGCAGTAGTTGGGGGTTCATTGTAGGCAAAAAGGTGCGCGCGCACATGTCGGAACCGGGTCAGTGGAGAAGTTGCAGGTCAGCAACATGATAGTTATCAACAGTTTGTCAACACGACTCCGGCATAACTTCTTGGACAAGTTGTGGGCGATCTGTGGAACACCGGTGGACTGTTGAATGGCTCCCGCATCGTGAACATGGAATGCATTTCTTATGCACCACCCACGACACCCGATGTGCTCATTCTACCAAAACCGTGATTAAGTCGTTCGCCAAGTCAGTGACTGCAAACATCCCTGGACGGGTGCGGACATCGAAAATTTATTCCTCGGCAAGACAACGACCTTCCTCCGTATCGGAAAAAAGACCCCAAACCCGAGCATGGGTTGGGGTCACTCGACGGCAGAAGTCCGGCGTTGCGGACGCCTCGACTTCAGCGGGCGGGTCGGATGAGCACGTACTGAGCCCAGTCGCCGCGACGGAACAGCACGCTGACAGGCTTGGTACGGTCAGCCTTGGAGACGGCGGCGTCGAACTCCTTGACGCTCGTGACTTCCACGTTGCCGACGGCAAGGATCACGTCGCCTTCGCGCAGACCGACCCTGGCGGCACCATCGGTCGCGGCTTCGACCCTGACGCCACCGCGAACCTTGAGATCCTTCTTTTGTGCGTCGGTCAGCTCGCCCACCGCCAGACCCATCGACTTGGCCGCTGCCGATGCCGCGGCCTTCGGTGCCGGCTCTTCCTTCTCGACGGCGGAACG
>JAKOND010000096.1 GCA_022702125.1 Burkholderiaceae bacterium | reverse complement strand
ATTCCTTGAGGTTGCTAGCGGGCAATGCCGGGCGCACCACGATCACGTTGGCCACCTTCGTGATCAGCGTCACCGGCACGACGCTGGTCGGGTCGTAAGGCAGCTTGGTGAAGGTGCTGCGGTTGATCGCGAGCGTCACGTTGTTGACCCAGGCGATGGTGAGGCCATCCGGGGGCTGGCGGACCAGGTCGGTCATGCCTATCACGCCGGATGCGCCGGGCTTGTTCTCGACCACGAAGGCGGTGCCGGTCTGCTTGGAAATTTCCTGCGTCAGCACCCGCATGGTGGTGTCCGGGGTCGCACCCACTGCTGAAGGCACGATCACCCGGACGGGGCGGCTGGACTGGGCGTTCGCGCTGACCGCAACCAGCACGATCGGAAGAGCCAGGATGGCGCGGCAGAGACGAGAGAAGAGATTCATATGGGCCGAGGAGTGCGATGGAAGACAAGCCGGTACGGATTCATCGGTACGACCACCCGTTCGCTCGCAGGGCCCGACCCTGATCCACAGCGAAGGCTCGGCTCAGCGTTGCCTGCGATGGGGATGCGCGATCGGATCCCTACGTGTTTAGAAACAATCATATCATTCTCATAATTCAATGCAACATATGATTCATACAGGACGTGCAAGGGTCGCCTCTTCGGTGCACGGCGACCCTACTTGCGAGGGGCTACGAGGTAGGCGCCCGAAGCGAAGAGCGACTCCTCCGCCTGCTCCATGGCCTTGGAAACATTCGCCCCTTCGGAGGCGACGATGAGCTCCAGCAGTGATTCGGTCATCGCGATCGCCGCGGTGATGGACGGGAAGAACGACGGGCTGTTCGTGTCGAAAAGAAGCGTGTGGTCGCAGGCCAGCGCCAGCGGGGACGTCTGGCTGTCCGTCAACGCGATAGCCTTGGCACCCGCGGCCTTCGCCGCATCGAGGACCTGCAGGATCTCGCTCGAATACGGCGCGAAGCTGACGACCACGACGGCATGGTCTTTGCGGATGGCGCGGAGTTGCCATTGCAGTCCGCCGTGTGCGCCGTCGAGCAGATGCACGTCCGGACGGAAGAGGCGGTAGCCGTAGAACAGGGAATAGGCGATGGCTGCGCTCGCGCGATATCCCGCGACATGCACTGCGGCGGCTTTGCGCAGCATGTCGACTGCTTGCGGGAGGGCCCCCGCGGATTTCTCGTAGCTGCTGTCCAAATTCGATTTGAGGGAATCCCTCATTTCGTCGATCAACTCGCTGCGGCTGTTGCGCTTGGTGAGCGACTTGGCACGTTGGCCGTAGCTGTCGCTCAGCAGCCCCATGTCGGCGACGAAAGCATCCTTGAGGCCACCCCAGCCTTCGTAGCCGAGCTGCTGCGCCAGGCGGACGAAGGTGGCAGGCTGGGCCCCGGCCCGCTCGGCGAGCGTGCGCATCGATGCCACCACCACTTCGTGCTGGTGATCCAGCACGTAGCGGGCGGCGGATTGGAGCGATGGGCTGAGCGACGGGAACTGCTCGAGGATGAGGTCTTTGGCTGGCACGGAACGATTCATTCAAGCGCTTCGGTTGTTGAACCGAATGTTATCGCTCTGCGTCCGTGCGCGGCCGGATCCCATCGCTGCGGTCAGATGCCCTTCGAGCTCGGGTTGGCGAAAGCGTCCCTGGTGTCGGCGTTCAGGGGGTAGTTGATGTTGATCCCCTTGGGCGGGATCGGCGACATGAACCACTTGTTGTAGAGCTGCTCCATCTCGCCCGACTTCATCATGCCCGATACGACCCGGTCCACCAGCGCCTTGAATTCGGGGTCGTCCTTGCGGAACATCAGCGACTGGTTCTCCGTGCGCAGGCTCTCGCCGACGATGGTGAAGTCCTTGGGATTGCGCGCGTTGGCGATCTGGCCCGCGAGCAGGATGTCGTCGAGCACGAAGGCCTGAGCGCGACCGGTCTCGACCAGTAGGAAGGACTCGGTGTGGTCCTTGCCGGACATCGGAGTGATCTCCAGGTTGCGGCCACGATCGGCCTCGCGCAGGAGCCGCAGCGACGTGGTGCCCGCGGTGGTGACGACGGCCTTGCCCTGCAGGTCCGCGATGCTCTTGATGCCTGAGTCGGCCTTCACCAGCGTGCGGACGTTGTAGCGGAAGATGTCCGGCGAGAAGGCGACCAGCTTCTGGCGCTCCACGAGGTTGGTCGTCGAGCCGCATTCGATGTCGACGGTGCCGTTCTGGACCAGGGGGATGCGGTTGGCGCTCGTGACCGCCTGATAGCGGACCTCGACCTTAGGCAGCTTGGTGACGCTCTTGATCTCTTCGACGATGCGGTTGCAGATGTCTATGCTGTAGCCGACCGGCTTACCCGTGGTCTCCAGGTACGAGAAACCGAAGGACGCTTCACGGTAGCCGAAGGTGATCGATCCGGTCTGCTGGATTTTCTTCAAGGTGCTTTGCTCCTGGGCGTGAGCGGTCACCATTAGGGCGGGCAGGAACGACAAGACGACGAATCGCTTAGCCGATGAAAGAGAAAGCATAGGAGGAGTCCAGGAAGAAAAGACGGCACGACGCCAATGAACCATTCGTTTCCACGGAATGCATGGAAGAAACGAATATATCTTTTTTCTTGGAATGAGAACATATGTTTCAGCCGGGTGTAGGGTGAATCGGGAAGGCTGACTAGAGTTGTGAACGCTTGCTCAATGTCGGCATCACTTCAAGACGTCTCCCCGCTCCTCAGCACGCAAAGAGAAGTTCCAGGCTCCAACGATCAATGGGGGCGACTGAAAGCCGGTGACCCTCAACCACCTTGATCCAGCATCGTTGCCGGTGACGAGGCGCTTTTCCACATGACCTGGGACATCGTTTGCGGGCCGCAGGATGGCCACTAGGTTCGCATCCAGGAAATCCATGAGCGGCGTAGGCGTCACCCGATTGATCATGACGATCTCTGCAGGGACGAGATGCAATTCGTAGGCACGGCCGTCGTCAGGCAACGGACGACGCCCGATGAGGCCATTGGCATGCATCCGCCGTACCATTTCGGCGACGGTATTGCGATCCATCGCAAGGTGCTCGGCCAAGGCGTTCTGATTCAGGCCTGGTTCTTTGTAGAGAAGGATCAGAGATGCCTTTTGTCAGGGCGTGACACCTTCCTCAGAGAAGGTCCGTGCGAAGGCCTCCTCCACTTTGAAATGAGCCCGCCTCAAGAGATGCGATAGAACGTCCTCGAGAGCCGGTAGAGCTCGAGCAACGACATTACCAGCGGCTCAGGGGTGTCTAGAAAAGCCCGGGCGATTCGGGCGGACGCATGGATGCGTCAGGGATTCGCACGTCGCCCGACTGATTCAAGACCAAGAATGCACTGCAGGTGGCTGATTACCGCAATGAGAGGCCTGCCGTCTTGATCGCCTGCGCGTAGCGCGGCTGTTCCGCCTGCAAGCTGCTGGCGAGGTCGCCCGGCGAGCCACCGGCCACTTTGAAGCCTTGCGCCTCAAGTTGCGCGCGGACATCGGGCGCCTGGAGCACCGACGCGATGTCGCGGTTGATCTTGGCGACGACGGCTGGCGGCGTGCCCGCCGGCGCGAAGTAGCCCTGCCAGCTCTCGACCGAGAAGCCGGTCGGGCCGCCGGCCTCGGACACCGTGGGCACGTCCGGCAGGGCGGGGGAGCGATAGCTGGTGGTCACCGCCAGCGCACGCAGCTTGCCGGCGCGCACGTGGTCCGTCACGGCAGCGAGCGTGATCAACGTAGCGTTCGTGTGGCCCGCCAGCACGTCCAGCGTGGCCGGGCCGCCGCCGGAGTAGGGGATGTAGTTCACCCGGGCGCCCGTCTCCTGCGACAGGATCTCGTGCGCCACGTGCGCGATGCCGCCGTTGCCCGGCAGTCCAAGGCTGATGCTTTCGGGTCGCGACTTGGCGCGGGCCATGTAGTCCGCAAGGGTCTGGATGCCCGTGCCCGGATGCACCACCAGGATCTGAGGATTGACCACCGCCTTGATGACCGGCGTGAAGCTCTTCTGGGCATCGTATGGCAGGTTGTGGAAGAGTATGCCGTTGAGCGTGATGCCCTCGCCCTGCTGCAGCAGGGTGTAGCCGTCCGGCGCGGCTTTGGCGACGCGGGCGGCTCCGATGGTGCCGCTGGCGCCGGCCACGTTCTCCACGATGACGCTCTGGCCCCAGAGCGCCGCGAGCCGGTCCGCCAACGTGCGGGTGAGCTTGTCGGCGCTTCCGCCGGCAGCGACCGGCACGACAATCCGCACCGGCTTGGATGGGAAGCCGGCGGCGGCCTCCGGCGCCGCACGGGCGCCGGTGGCATGGGTGGCCGCGACGGCCGCCAGCGCGACCGTTGCGCAGGCGGAATGGATCAAGGTTCTGCGGGACAGGGGCATGGATGGGATGGGCAAGGACTGGGGAAGAAGTAGCGGATCCGGACGGACCGTCGACGAAGTAAGGCAAGCCTAGGCACCGCCTCGCCGCGCGCCAACGAAGGTTTGCGGATATCGATAGAGCCCTTTCACTCCACCCCGGCGTGCGCTTGCGGCCTTGCGGCACCCTTTGCCCAAATCGGACGGTCCAGAAAGACTCGGTTGTTTCAGGCCGGTGCGCACCGCATATCGGTATCCGGTTTCGTTCGTTGGCGCTTCGTCGTCCGATGCATAGGGTGCACGGTGTTTTGCCGGAGCCTCCATGACCCAAACCTCACCTTCGACCGAATCAAGCGGTGGTGATATCGCCACCCGTCGCGCCGCCGCCGTGGCGGATTTCATCGGTGCCGCCCGCCGCCTCATCCCCGATCCCGCGATGGCCACGGCCGACCGCCTTCACGACGTCGCTGCCGAGCTTGAGCGGCTCGGCCTGCGGCGCGAGTTCTTCCCAGCCGAGCACTTTCCGGTCTCCGCGGACAACCCAGCCCAGGTCTACCGCCTCAGCGAAGAGCCCGACGGACACCATGCGCTCTATCTCTCGGCCGGCTTGTCCGGCAAAGCCCAGCCGCCGCACGACCACACCACCTGGGCGATCATCGCGGGTATCGCCGGCAATGAGCGCAACGTCTTCTACCGGCGGGACGCGACGGCCGATCCCGCGCGGGACGCCCTCGCCGCTGAGCGGACCGTGGATGTGGTGCCGGGCGTCTCGGTGGTGCTGTCCCCGACTGATGTGCACACCATCGAACTCGTGGGCGAGGAGCCGGGCCTCCACCTGCATTTCTACGGCCGCGGATTGGAACGCATGCCGGAACGCGTGGTGTTTGAATCCCGCAAGGGGGGCGCCTACCGCACCTTCGGTCCCCCGCGGTCCATCCGCCATCCGCTCATCGCGCCGCAGGCGCTCAAGGAAGCGCTGCGCGACGGCGAGGAGATCGCTGTGCTCGACGTGCGCGAGACCGGCGTGTTCGCGCACCGTCACATTCTGTTCACAGCATCCGCGCCGGCATGGCGGCTGGAGCTGATGATCGACCGGCTGGTGCCCCGCCGCGGCACCCGCATCGTGTTGGTCGACGGCGACGAGTCGCTGGCGCACGACGCCGCCGCCAAGCTGGTGCGCCTGGGCTGGCGCAACGTCTCGGTGCTCGCCGGCGGCACCGACGGCTGGAAGGCCGCGGGCTACGAGGTCTTCAGCGGCAGCAA
>JAKOND010000089.1 GCA_022702125.1 Burkholderiaceae bacterium | reverse complement strand
CCGTCCCGCTGACCGTGATCTCCTTCCAGTGCTTGGCCGTGGCGACTTCGACCATCGCGCGGATGTGGCCTTGTCCTCGAGCGTAGTACTGAGCGACTTGCCCACGTCGACGAACGCCACCTTGCCGCGCTGCTCGCCTTCGCGGAAGGTGAATTCGGTCGATCTCCTGTCCAGCAGCCCGCGTTTCCCGTGGGAAACGACGAACCGCGTCTGCAGCGCCTGGCTCAGTTCAGCCTCGATCACCGGACGCTTGATCGCCCTCGCCTGCTGCGCTGCGATGTCCGGATCGTTGGGCGCCGTCACGCGCCCATCCAGGGGAGGCGCCTTCAGGGAATCCATGGCGTCGCGCAACTGCTGTGTCGCCGTATCGGGCGACCCGGCCAGCTTCTCGACCACGCGTGCGGTTTCTCGGAAACGGATCTTGGCCAGGTTCGCCTGGGCCGCCGCGTCGATCAGCGAGGCGCGTGTCTTCGCATCGGCATTGACTATCTCTTGGTGGCGCTGGGCTGCAGCACGCTCCGAGGCCTCGCGCTCGCGGCGTTCCTCGACCTCGCGCGCCACGTCGGGCGCCTCCTTGGCCAGCGTGTCCGCATACGCGGCATTGCGCTCGGCGCGGGTGACCATGTCGCCCATCGCGAAATGCCGCTCGGTCGCGTCACCGACCCGTAGGGAAGCCAGGTCCGCGCGCGCATGCTCCGCTGCTTGCTCTGGCGTCCAGGCGGCCGCACGCTCGCCCAGGGCTCGCTGCATCGCCAGGACCTCGGCAGCCTTGCGATCTTCCTTCTCGGCCATGCGCCGTTCGTTCTCGGCGCCCGCTGCCTTCACTTCCATCGCCACATCCGGCGCCCGCAACTCCAGCTCGGCCCGGTAATTGGCCTGGTAGCGGGCGTTGTCGCCCATGGCGACGGCGGCCTCGGTACGCACGTTCGCGTCCTGGACAATGGCGATGTTCGCGAGATCCTCCTTGACGGCATCGCGCGCTTGCGCGACGGAGAGTGCATCGCGCGCAATAGGCATCAGCGCATCGTTGCGGCGTTCGATCGCGCGCAGTGCGTCCCGCTCGACGACAGCCACCAGGACTTCGCGGGCCAGTTGCGGCGCCACACGCTGCAGCTCGTCCCGGTAGGCCGCGTGGTTGCGGGCGTTCTCGCCCACGACGGCTGCGGCAAGATGCCTGTCGGTGCTGCCGGCGGCCAGGATAGTCACACTCCTGGCGTCCTGCCGGGCGAGTTCGTATTGATCGGCCGCCGGCAGCTCCGGGGAATCGGGGGCCAGGGCGAGTGCCGATGCGTTGCGCTCGATCATCGGCAGGGCCATCAGGCGCTCTGCCTGGTCGCGTTCCTCGTTCAGCGCCCGGGCCGACTCGGCCATGACGGGCGAACGTGTCCCGAGCGCGTCCGCGTATTCGGGGCAAGCGCGCATGTGGCCGGCGATGGCATCGAGCGCGGCTTCGCGACGGGTGTCGGAGCGGATGCGGCCGAAGTCGCTCGCATCCAGATCCGCCCAGCGGCGTGCGGTGTCCGGCTCGATCGCGAGCGTGGTGTCCAGGCGCTCGGGATCGGACTGGAGCAGTTCGTTGGTGGCCGCCAGCCGGAGATCGGTGCGCGACTCGATCGACGAGCGTTCGCGCATGGAAGTGTCCTGCCCTGCCTCCTTGGAAGCCGACGCCTGGAGAATTTCGGACGCCAGCTCGACCATGGCGGGCGTCGGCTCGCGCACGACCTCGCCGTGCACGTCGGGAGGCAGTTCGCGGTCTTTGCCTTCGGTGATCGTATTGCGCATGGAAAGCCTTTCTGCAGTCAAATGCCCGAGAAGCGGTCGTTGCCGGCGAGTTGCTGGGCGTGGATGTCGATATCCACGCGACGGTTCTTGGAGCGCCCTTCCGGCGTGCTGTTGTCGGCCAGGAAGTGGCCTGCGGCGAAGGACTTAGTGCTGATCCTCGAAGCCTCCACACCGTTCTGGATGAGCCAGCGCCGCGCGTTTTCGACACGCGCCTGGGCGATCCGGTGGTCTGCCGCGGTGGCCACATCGCTGTCGGTGTAGCCCCGCACCTCGATCCGCTCGGCACCGAGGACGCTGGAAATCAGGGCGAACGCGACCTGTTCGCTGGGCGCGAATTCGGTGCAAGCCACTGGATAGAAGACCCGGATCACCGCACCGGCGGCATCGGCGGTGTAGTCATAGGGCGGAAGGCTGGGGGTCGCCATGGGCTGGGGTGACGCGGGAGGCAAGGGCATCACGGGCACCGGCGCGGGCAAGGGGCGCGGCGCCGGCGGCATCAGCAGCGCTTCGCGCACGATGCTGGTCATCTCGTTGAGCTTGGTCTGCAGGGCATCGACCTGGGCACGGAGCAGGCCGTTGTCCGACAGGAGCTGGCGATCCGTATTCACGCGCTGCTGCAGCGCCTGCACGCGCGATGCGTCATTGGCCGGTACCCGCGAGCGGCCATCAGCCTCGGCGGGCCTGGGCGTCGAGCTGCAACCTCCGAGCTGAAGGCTCGCACCGACGAGGCAGAGCCAGAACCCAGCCAGCGACAGGGCACGTTGGATTTTCATGAAGTGGTTTCCATTTCTCGGGGCGCAGGGGGGGGGGGCGTCGTCGGCCGGCACGACAGCCTCGGCCTGTGCCTTGTTCCACTGCACATTGGCGAACAACCATTCACTGACCGCTGTCACCTCCTGCGCCACGGGCGTTTCCATGTTCGTCACGGTCGGCATGGCGTCCAGGTCGACTGCGAGCTTGGTGGGCGGAACCTGTTCTCCCGGCTCGACCGCGCGCACGCGCCCCTCGGACTTCGCGATGAAGGTGTCCATGTCGAGGGCCGGCACTTGGACCGGAGGCAGCAG
>JAKOND010000069.1 GCA_022702125.1 Burkholderiaceae bacterium | reverse complement strand
ATGCTGCGCGCTTGGTGGATCATCGGCCACCGGCGCACCGCGCGTTTGGCCGCTGGCTCGTCCTGCGCCGGCATGGCTGACGGCAGTTGCTTGAAATCGCCCGTCCGCGGCGAGAAGAAAATTATGCAGCCAGTCAAGTGAAGCCCACCGGCATGGCCGGACTGGACAGCGCGTGCACGGTGCTGTGAGCGCATGGCGAGCGGCCGGAGGGCGGCGGTGCATGCCGCGCGATTCGGGCCGCCGTCCGAACGTCAGCGTTCGGCGAAACGCACCGGATGCCATCCGTCCGGCGCCCGCCGCTCGAAGCCGTCCGAGGCGAAACGCCAGAGGTGCAGCCAGCCATTCTCGACCAGCCGCGCCACCGTCGCATGCTGGACGACCACCGCGTCGATGGCTTGCTGCGGCGCCTCGATGACCACGGTCAGCCGCAGGGGCTCGTGAATCCAGCGCGCCCCGTCGTGCAGCGACTGGCGGGACAGCCCGATGCGAAGGTCTCCCCCGTTACCCTCGAACACGCCGAGGTTGCCGCCCACCACGTTGTGCAGCACCTTGTTGCCACTACCCAGCCGGTCCGGGTCGCAGGTCGACGCGTGGTATTGCCAGTTGATCCAGTGCGTCACTAGCATCGGCGCCGTCATCAGCTGTTCGAGCAGGCTGCCGTCGGTGTCCCGGTCCGGGTCGTAGTCGTGCAGGAAGACACGTCCGTCCAGCGGCAGCCCGCGGCTCCGGTGGCGCGGCGCGATCAGGAAAGCCGCATTGCCGGCGAGGCCCCATTCGGGACGGGTTTGGGCGCCGTCGTTGGCGCGGCGGCGCAGGCGCAGGAGCAGATCGGCCGGCGCCGCGTTCGCATCCACCCCGAGCCACGGCGCGCGCGCGCGGCGCAACCGGTCGCAGGCGCTGTCGAACGCCGACCGCAGCCGTTCCCAGCGTGCCTGCGCGGCCGGGGACAGCAGATCCAGGTCGAAACCCTCGATCTCGTCGGTCACGGTATTGTGCAGCGCCGCCATGAACACCGTCGATTCGGGAACGGCGACCCCGCGGGCCCGCAGGCCCTCCCGCACGGCGGGTTCATTGAGCAGCGCCGCCAGGCTGCGGACGTTGGATTCCCCTGTCTGGCCGGCGCACGCGCCGCAGTCGAGCGCGGCGGCCTGGGCATTGTTGGCGGACTGGCTGCCGTGCCCGACGAAGATGACGAGGGGCGCGCAGCCCCGGTCCAGGCCCATCGCGCCCAACAGGCGCCCGGCCAGCGCGACCTGCTCCGCGGAGTCGAGCCCGGCCAGCCGCGGCCGGCACAGCGGCCGGTAGCGGGCCGGCAGTCCGGCAAGATCGTCCCGCGGCCGGTCGGCCCGCGCGGGCACCAGCCATTGCCCGAGCTTGGCGAGGTAGCCGAAACCGGCCGCTTCGACGAAGGAGAATGCGGCGCCCGGCCAGCGGCCCAGGTCCGCCCAGCGGGCGTCGAGCGCGAGCCGGCGGTGCCGGGACCGGACCGCGTCCCCCTGGAGTCGCCCGTCGTCCCCCGCAAGCGCCGGGCCGGGCGTCACCAGGCGGTCGGTCGCCTCGATCGCCGGCGCCATCAGGCCGGGGAGCTGGGGACGGCGGGCCGGTGTCGCCAGCGGGGTGTAGGCCATCGGCAGCCCGAAGAAGCCCGCGAACCCCAGCGTGCGCACGGCGGGCCAGGCGGTCTCCAGGGCGTGCCGCAGGGGTTCGCTGCGCACATCGATGCAGAACAGCGCCTGGACCTCGGCGTCCGGCGAGGGCGGCGCGCCGGCGGGCGCGCCGGCCGGTGCGAGCCGGTGCGCCAGCGTCCGCTGGTAGCCGGCTTCCAGCGCGGCCTGCCACACCTCGTCGACCAGGAGGTCGCGCTCCGTCAGCGCGAGCAGGCGCGGGGCACGGCCCCAGGCCCGCTGGAGCGCGCGGAACGCCTGCCGGGCCGCGGCGTCGTCCTTGCACTCCAGCAGCACGGTGCTCCAGGCGAGGCGGATGGCCAGCAGTTCGCGCAGGTGCGGATCGGTCCGGCCTTGCAGCCCGGCCTCCCAGCCCTGGTAGGCGCACCAGGACGCCCAGCCGTTGATGGTGAGCAGCACCGCTTCGAGATAGTCGGCCCACGCCACCGGTGGCAATCCCAGGCGCCGCAGCATCCGGCGCTCGGCGTCCTGCGCCGTGGCCGGCAGCGCATCGATCGCCCGGCCGATCGCGGGCAGTCCCATGAGCAGGCCGATGCTGTGGTCGTGCTGCAGGCTTTCGCGCCAGAAGGCGTAGAGGCCCTGCGCGCGCGCGGGCTGCCAATCGGCCTGGTGCCGGTCGAAGTAGGCGGCGCAGGTCTGGCTCACCTGGTGCGTGATCGCTTGCCGCCAGGACAACCGGGTGTGGCGGTGCGGATCCTTGTCCAGCACGTCGACCAGCAGGGGCAGCGGCTGCGGGGCGATGACCGTCACGAGCGCTTCCGCCCAGGCGCGCGGGTCGCGGCCCCGCGCCTGCGCCTCGGGGATCTGCGCGACCGCGTGCTCCACGTCCTCGGGGCGGATGCGGCCCTCGGCCCAGGCGCTTCGTTGCCTTTCCCGGGGCGGGAACACCTGGATGCCGCCCAGCAGCGCCATGCGCGCGGCCACCCGGCGCACCGGCATCGCGATGCGCGACCAGTGCGGGTTCACCGCGATGGACCGGTCCAGCGGCCAGGCGGGCGCGATCGCCGAGCAGGCCTGGCTGCAGGCCGCGTCGATCCGGGCGTCCAGCGCCGCGTCGTCCGTCGCGGCGAGGTCGTCCGGATCCGCGGAGTCGGTCTGGGGGAAGAGGGTGGGGGTGTCGGTCATGGGGGATCTCGCGGGGCTGCGCCGTCACCGGCTCGCGGCGGGGGAAGGGTGTCGAGGGACAGGTCGTCCGTCGGCGGGTCGGACCGCCAGGCGGGCCAGATCCGCAAGGCCAGGCGGGTGTAGGCCTCGTCCACGTAGAAGCCCGCGTAGCTCCAGCGCCACCAGGGGCTGAGCGCCTGCGGCCGCCGCCGCAGCACCGCCACGCAGAGGTAGAGCACCGCCATGCCCAGCAGCGCGATCCGCCCCATGGTGTGGTGCGGGCGATCCTCGATGCCGAACGGCAGGGCATGGGCCAGCAGGGCTGCGCCTGTCAGGCCTACGACCATCGCCAGGCCGAAGGCCGTCTGCGCCATGCGCGTCCCCGCGCCGTCGGCTGGTGCGGCGGGCAACCACAGCAGGGGCGCCCAGGCCAGCCCCAGCACGGCGCTCCACCACCAGGGCCAGGATGCGTGACCCGTGAGCGCCTGGATCGCCAGCACGGCCGCCATCGTCGCCAGCGGCGCCGCCGCCAGTACGGCGACGGGCGGCGCCGCGGTCCGGTGCAGCGCGCGCAGCCGGGTCTCGCGCACCACGCCCGAGGCTGATAGGAACGCATGGGCCTTGTAGAGCGAATGGCCGAGCAGATGCAATGCCGCGAGGGTGTAGAGCCCCACCGCGCATTCCGCGAGCATGAAACCCATCTGCGCTACGGTGGACCAAGCCAAGCGGACCTTGATGCTGATGCGGGTCAGCATCACCATGCCCGCCAGCACGGCGGTGGCGAGGCCGAAGGCCAGCAGCGCCACGCGCGCCGGCAGGGAGCCATCCAGCAGCGGCGCGAAACGGATCAGCACGAAGCCGCCGAGGTTGACCACGCCGGCATGCAGCAGCGCCGACACCGGAGTGGGGGCTTCCATCACTTGGATCAGCCAGCCGTGCACCGGCAGCAGGGCGGTGCGCAGCACGACGGCCGCGACCAGCGCCAGAGCGCTACCGTGGAGGGCGGCCGACATCCCTTCGCGCGCGACATGGGTACCGAGCGCCGTCAGCGAGCCGCTGCCCACCTCGATCCAGGCCAGCGCGGCCGCCGCGAGCAGCAGCCCGTCGGCCAGACGATCGGCAATGCGCTTCTTGTGGGCGGCGAGCAGGGCGAAGGGCCGCTCGGGATAGAAGCACAGCAGGCGTTGCAGCGCCGCGCCCACCAGGGCCCAGGCGACGATCAGCACCACCCAGTGATCGACCAGCAGCAGCAGGTGCACCGCGGCGAGCACTCCGGCGAGGGCGGACACGTAGCGGCGCTGCCCCGCCTCGCCCTGCAGGTAGCGGGCGGAAAACCCGCCGATGACGGTGCCGAGCAACTGGACCAGGAAGGCCAGCGCCAGGCCCAGGGCCGATGCGCGGAGGAAGGGCGGGACCGCCAGGCGCCCCGGCCCGATGGCCGCCGAAAGCCCGACGAAGGCCAGGGCTGTCCAGGACAGCGCCCCGAACAACCGCCACGGCCCGGCATCGGGCGCGGGGCGCCAGCGGGCCGCGAGCGCGACTGTCGCCATCAGGCCGGCCGGCGCGAGAACGGGCGCTGCCATGAGCAGCGAACGGATATTCATGGGATGGCTTTCTTCAGGGGCATGCAGGAATGATGCTTGTCAGATTTCGTTCTGTAAATTACATTGATTCGAATAGATTGATGCAATAAAATGAACGATGCGCCTGGACCAGCTCAATTTTCACCATCTGCTGTACTTTTGGCGCGTGGCGCGGCTCGGGCACCTTACCCGGGCGGCCGAGGAACTGCACACCTCCCAGTCGGCCGTCTCCACGCAGATCCGGCGTCTGGAGGAATGGCTCGGCGAACCGCTGTTCGCCCGGGAGTCCCGACGCCTGGTGCTGACCGAGACCGGCCAGCTGGTGCTCGCCTACGCCGAGAACATCTTTGGGATCGGGCAGGAGATGCTGGGCCGCCTCGCGGGCGGCACCCCGGGCGTCGCCCGCCTGCGCGTGGGCAGCGTCGCCACCCTCTCGCGCAACTACCAGGAGAATTGGATCCGTCCGCTGCTGGCGGACCCTTCGCTGGTGCTGACGCTCGAATCGGGCCTGCTCGAAGGTCTGGTCGCGCGGCTGGCGCAGCACCAGCTGGACGTGGTGCTGGCCAACGAGACCGTGCCGACCGATCCGGACCGGCCCCTGCGCTGCAGCTTCCTGGGCAGCCAGCCGATCTCGCTGGTCGGCCCGTCGGCGCGGTGGGCCGGACGGAGCCTGCGCATTCCCGAGGACCTCGAAGGCCTCGACCTGGTGCTGCCCGGCCCGCGGCACGCGCTGCGGGCGCAGTTCGACGGGCTGTGCGCCTCGGCCGGCGTAGCCCCCCGTCTGCGCGCGGAAGTCGACGACATGGCCATGCTCCGCCTGATCGCTCGCGACAGCGGCTGGCTGACCGTCCTACCGGAGGTGGTGGTCCAGGACGAATTGCGCGCGGGGTTGCTGATCACGGTAGGACGCTCGACCGTCTTACAGGAACGCTTCTATGCCATCACCACGCCGCGCCGGCACCCGATCGCAGCGTTGGAGGAACTGCTGGCCCGCGCGCCTGACGGCGCCTGAGACCGTCCAGCGCCCGGACGCGCGGCTCTTTGGCCGGGCGCACTGCGGCGCATGCCCGGCGCGCATCCGCGCGGCCGTCGACTTGCCGGACCCCGACTGCGCGACGCACTGGCCGACGCGCCTGCTCGCGATTCGGCCCGGTTCGAGCCACACCGCCGTCTCCCGCATCTGGCGTGCCTTCGCGCTGGCGCCGGATCGAAAGGAAGGTTTCGAACCCTCGACCGATCCGCACCTCGAGGACAGGGTGCGCGACATCGCGGGGCTCCAGATCCTGCAGCGTCGGGGGTGTCCGGAAAGGGGGGCCGTCGAACAGGCGCCGTCCCGCGTGCTCGGGGTGCAGCACCTCGATCTCGCCCTGGATGAAATCCCGGGGCTGGCCGGTGTGCCGGTCCTGCGCGAAGTAGAGTTGGGTCATGTCGCAGTGGCTCAGCAGGTACCCGGCGCCCCGCAACCGCTCGTAGGTCGCAGCGCCATCGCCGCCATCCGCGGTATTGCCGGCTGACCGGATGCACGACGGATCCAGCGGCCCGCAGGACCTTGCGGGCGCCCCGCTCGAATCCATCCCGGAAGGCCGCCAGCTCCACGCTCTCCAGCGGGCAATAGTTGCGCCGCAGGGGGTAGAAGGCCCCCAGGGCGCGCAGCAGCGGCGGATGCTTCTCCGGGGGTAGTCGGCACCCGGGCGACGACTTCCGCCCAGCCCGGAGGAACCAGGCAGCCCGGCTCTCCCGCTCGAAGCGGATGCGCAGCTTGCCGGGTTCCGCGAGCCCCGTGCGTGGACCCGGCTACCCAGCGGTGACGCCCGAGCCGCTCGCCACTCTCGACCCGCACCGTGCGATGCGACTCTGGATATCGCGCCGGCCTAGCGCGTGACGGCACTTGGCGTAGTCGTAGCCTTTATCAGCACGCACCTTGCCAGGCCGTTTGCGCGGCCGACCTGGTGAACCGCCGACGGGCTGCACCGCGTCGGCAGCGTTCTTCGAAGAGCATCGAGTCGTGGCGGTTGGCTCCGCGCACCAGGATCGCTCGGGGGACTCCCCGGCCATCGGTCAGGACATGGCGCTTGCTGCCGAGTCTGCCCCGGTCGGTCGGGTTGGGCGCATTGTGCTGGCGCCCTGGGGGCGCGCGATACCCG
>JAKOND010000043.1 GCA_022702125.1 Burkholderiaceae bacterium | reverse complement strand
TTGCTGCTGACGACCGAAGCCCGGGTGCTGGCATCGCACATGGGCCAGATCGTGATGGTGGTGCAGGCCGAAAAGACGCGGCAGTCCGACGTTCAGCACGCGCTCTCGACCATCGAATCGTGCCCGGTCAAGCTGCTGGTGCTGAACCAATCCCAAACCGGGACCAAGGGCGGTTACGGCTATGGCTACGGCTATGGCCACGGCTACGAAGCGCAGCAGGCATGAGCCCCCGTCTGGTTTTGCCATGAACGACCGGACCCGCAGGATGCCCATCATTTCTCGTGCTACGCGCCAGGCGCTCGGATGGCCCCTGGTCGGCGTTCTGGCCGCCAGTGGCGCAGCCGTGCAGGCGCAGCAGGGCGGCGCGCTCTCGTCCAGGATCGAATCGATCGCCGGGGCGGGTTCGTCGACCGCGTCGGGCGCGGGGACGGCCGGACGCTCCCTGACGATCGATCCGCGCGTGAGCGTGACCGAGACGTACAGCGACAACGTCCGGTTGTCGAATGCGAACAAGCAGTCCGATTTCGTGACCGAGATCAACCCCGGAATCCGGGTGACCAGCCGCGGTGCGCGGGTGCGCGGTTACCTCGACTATTCGCTGCGCGGCTTCTACTACGCCAACGATTCGGCCCAGGGGTCCGGGGTCAACCGCCTCCAGAACCAGCTCAACGCCGCGGGCACTTTCGAGGCGATCGAAGACCGCGCCTTCGTGGATGTCAGCGCCCGGGTGGGCCAGCAGGCGATTTCGGCCTTCGGCACCCAGTCCTTCGACAACGGCAGCGTCAATTCGAACCGCACGCAGGTCGCCAACTACCGGATCTCGCCGTACCTGCGCGGACGCATGGGCAGCATCGGCACCTACGAAGCGCGCTACGACTGGACGACCGTACGCAGCGATGCGGCACAGGCCTCCAGCCTGACCACCGGCAACGCATTGCTGCGGCTGCAGTCCGACCGGTCGGGACGCAGCCTGGCCTGGACGCTCGATGCCACGCACCAGGAAACCAGCTACCAGCTCGGGCGCGACATCGAAGCCGACCGGGTCAACGGCCGGCTGATCTATCCGATCAATACGCAGCTCGACGTGTCCCTGCTGGCAGGCTGGGAGTCGAACAACTACGCCACGCTGGTCAAGGAAAGCCACGGCACCGGCGGTGTCGGCATGAACTGGCGGCCGTCGCCGACCACGCGGTTGTCGGTCGATATCGAACGCCGGTTCTTCGGCCAGGCCCATACGGTGATCTTCGACCACCGCACCCCCCTGACCGGGTGGACCTTCCGTGACATCAAGCAGGCCACGGTGAGCGCGACCGGGCTGGGAACGTCCAGCCTGGGATCGCTCTACGACCTGCTGTACGACCAGTTCGCCACCCAGTTCCCGGATCCCAGCCAGCGCGCCCAGGCGGTCGAAGCGGCCCTGCGCAGCAACGGCTTCGATCCCAATACCCTGGTGAACACCGGCTTCCTGTCCTCGGGCGCGCTGGTGCAGCGCAACCAGAGCCTGTCGTTCGTGTTGCGGGGCGTGCGCAATACCCTGACGCTGTCCGCGACCCGCACCGAATCCGAGCGGTTGAACACGGTCGTCTCGGGCAACGACGACCTGAGCCGCGCGGGCGCGGTCCGCCAGCAGGGCCTGGTGGCCAGCTTCTCGCACCGGCTGACGCCCATCACCACCGTCAACCTCACCGCCAGCCGCCAGCTGACCGACTCGATCGGTGCTTTCCAGGGCTCCAATCTGCGGCTGCTCAATGCCAACGTCTCGACGCAACTGGGGATTCGCACCTACGGCAGCCTGGGCGTGCGCCATGTGGTCTACCAGGGCAGCACGCCGTACACCGAGAACGCGGTGTTCGGCACCGTGCGGGTACAGTTCTAGGCCATGTACGAAGATTTCTACGGGCTCAAGAGCAAGCCGTTCCAGCTCAACCCCGATCCGCATTTCTATTTCGGCAGCAAGCAGCACCGGCGCGCCAAGGCCTACCTCGACTACGGCCTGATGCGGGGCGAGGGCTTCATCGTCATCACCGGCGAGATCGGCGCGGGCAAGACGACCATCGTGCGCGGCCTGCTGGAAGGGCTGGATGCCGACAAGGTCGTCGCCGCCAACCTGGTCAGCACCCAGCTCGATGCCGAGGACACGCTGCGCATGGTGGGATCGGCCTTCGGCGTTCCCACCCGCAATGTCGCGAAAGCCGACCTGCTGATGAACCTGGAGGCGTTCTTCGTGCACCACGCGAGCCAGGGCCGTCGCTGCCTGCTCATCGTGGACGAGGCGCAGAACCTGTCGCATCGCGCGGTGGAGGAGTTGCGCATGCTGTCGAACTTCCAGTTCGACAAGCATGCGCTGGTGCAGAGCTTCCTCGTCGGCCAGCCCGAATTCCGCGAGATCCTGCAGCACCCGCAGATGCAGCAGCTGCGCCAGCGGGTCGTGGCCACCTGCCACATCGGCCCCATCAGCCTGGAAGAAACCCAGCGCTACATCGAGCATCGGCTCAAGTGCGCGGGATCGACCGGCAAACCGGAATTCGGCGAGGGCGTCTTCGAGGCCATCTTCCAGGCCAGCGGCGGTGTCCCACGGCGCATCAACACGGTGTGCGATCGCCTGCTGCTGCTCGGTTTCCTGGGCGGCAAGGACCGGCTGGAGCTCGACGACATCCAGGAGGTGGTCCGCGAGATGCGCGAGGAGGGCGGCACCGGCATGCAGGCCGCCGCCGGCATGGCGCCGGGCATGCAATCCGCCGCCCTGTCCCCCGACCTCGTGCGCCAGGCCGGCGAGCAACTCGACCAGATCGCAGCGGTTCGGGACATCGACCGCCTGCAGCGCCTCGAGCACAGCCTGTCGCGCCTGGAGCATACCAACCTGGAAATCCTCGCGGTGCTGCGGCGCATGCTCGGTGCCCCGGCGGCCGGCACGGAGCCGCCGGCACTGCCCGCGGGCCAGGCAGCCGACTGACCGCTGGCATGTCCTCTCGCCCCAACGGCGCGCACCCGCTCGGGGATTGACGGCATACTCCGGGTTTTCCCGCCTTTGGCTTCGTGCCGCACGCCCGACTCAGGAACCACGACCATGCCGAATCCGCAGATCACCAATGCCCTGACCATCGATGTGGAAGACTACTTCCAGGTGTCGGCCTTCGCGCCCTATATCGAGCGGTCGGAATGGGACTCACGGGAATGCCGGGTCGAGCGCAACGTCCACCGCATCCTCGACATGCTGGCGGCACGGGAGACCAAGGCGACCTTCTTCACGCTGGGCTGGATCGCCGAACGCTACCCGCACCTGGTCCATCGCATGGTCCGGGAGGGCCACGAGATCGCCAGCCACGGCTACGGCCACGAGCGCGCCAGCGACCTGGACGAGGCCCGGTTCTACGACGACATCCACCGGTCCAAGGCGATCCTCGAAGACCTGTCCGGCATGGAGGTGCAGGGCTACCGTGCGCCCAGCTTCTCGATCGGCACCGGCAACCTGTGGGCCTTCGACTGCCTGGAGAAGGCCGGCTACCGGTACAGCTCCAGCATCTATCCCATCAAGCACGACCATTACGGCATGCCCGATGCGCCCCGCTTCGCGCACCAGGTGCGCAGCGGACTGCTGGAGGTGCCGGTGACCACGGTGCGCCTGCTGGAGCGCAACCTGCCGTCGAGCGGCGGCGGTTATTTCCGCCTGTTGCCGTATCCGGTGTCGCGATGGCTGCTGCGGCACGTCAACGGCAGCGACCGGGAATCGGCGGTCTTCTATTTCCATCCGTGGGAAATCGATCCCGGCCAGCCGAGGGTCGAAGGCATCAGCCGCAAGGCGCGCTTCCGCCACTACGTCAACATCGATCGCATGGAATCCCGGCTGGAGCAGTTGCTGCAGGATTTCCAGTGGGGCCGCATGGACCAGATCTTCCTCGGGCAGCCGGCGCCGCAACGGGTGGCGCATGCCTGAGGGTTTGTCGAACACCGGTTCTCCGACCGTCCGCCTGCTCGCCCTCGACGATGCGGTCACGGCCGCCCGGTGGGAAGCCTTCGTCCAGGCCTGCCCGTCGGCCACCTTCTTCCACCGCGCCGGGTGGCAGCGCATCATGCGCGGCGTGTTCCGCCATGCCACCTATTTCCTCTACGCGGAGCAGGACGGCCGGATCCAGGGCGTGCTGCCGCTGGCCGAGGTGCGCAGCCGGCTGTTCGGGCATTCGCTGGTCGGGCTGCCGTTCGCGGTCTACGGCGGCGTGGCCGCCACCAGCGACGCGGCGGCCGATGCGCTGGAAGCCGAGGCGCAGGCCATCGCGCGCCGGTTGGGCGTCGCCCACCTCGAACTGCGCAACGTGGTGCGTCGCCATGCCGACTGGCCGGCCCAGACGGACCTGTACGTCACCTTCCGCAAGAGCATCCTGCCCGACGAGGAGGCCAACATGCTCGCCATCCCGCGCAAGCAGCGGGCGATGGTGCGCAAGGGCATCAAGAACGGGCTGGTGGCGCAGGTCGACGACACCGTCGACCGGTTCTTCGCGCTGTACGCCGACAACGTCCACCGCCACGGCACGCCGGCGCTGTCGAAGCGCTATTTCCAGGCGCTGAAGCAGGAGTTCGGCGACGACTGCGACGTCCTCACGGTCTCCTCGCCCGACGGCAAGCCGCTCAGCAGCGTGCTCAGCTTCTATTTCCGCGACGAGATCCTGCCGTACTACGCGGGCGACGACGAAGCCGCGCGCGACCTGGCCGCGAACGACTTCAAGTACTGGGAACTGATGCGCCGGGCCTGCGCGCGCGGGCTGAAGGTGTTCGACTACGGCCGCAGCAAGGTGGGCACCGGCCCGTACGCCTTCAAGAAGAACTGGGGCTTCGAGCCGCAGCCGCTGCACTACGAATACTGCCTCTACAAGCGCGACGCCATCCCGCAGAACAACCCGACCAACCCCAAGTACAGGCTCATGATCGAAACCTGGCGGCGCATGCCCCTGGCGCTGGCCAACCGCATCGGTCCCTTCGTCGTGCGCAACCTGGGCTGAGCGCGCCATGGCGAACCTGCTCTACCTCGTCCACCGCCTGCCGTTCCCGCCGGACAAGGGCGACAAGGTCCGTTCCTACCACCTGCTGCGGCACCTGGTGGCGCGCCATCGGGTGCACCTGGGCACCTTCATCGACGACCCGGCCGACGAGGCGCACGTGGAGGCGGTGCGCGCCCTGTGCGCCGATGTGCACATCGTGCGCATCGATCCGCGCATGGCGCGCATCCGCAGCCTGGCCGGACTGGCCAGCGGAGAGGCGCTCAGCGTGCGCTACTACCGCGACGCCGGGCTGCATGCCTGGGCGCGCGGCCTGGCCGGACGCATCGACGCGTCGGTGGTGTTCTCCTCGGCGATGACGCCCTACGCCGAGGCGCTGCCGGACGTGCCGATGCTGCTCGACTTCGTCGATGTCGATTCCGAGAAGTGGACCCAGTACGCCGCCGCGCACCGCTGGCCGATGTCCTGGCTCTACCGCCGGGAAGGCCGGCGGCTGCTGGCGCACGACCGCGCGGCGGCCCAGCGCGCGCTGCGGTCCTTCTTCGTCACCGACAAGGAAGCCGGCCTGTTCCGCGGCCTGGCGCCCGAATCGGCCGCGACGGTCGACGCGGTGGGCAACGGGGTCAACGCCGGATTCTTCGCGCCCGATCCGCAGCGCGCGTCGCCCTTCGACGCCGCGCGGCCCGCGCCGCTGGTGTTCACCGGCGCGATGGACTACTGGCCCAACATCGACGCGGTCACCTGGTTCGTGGCCGACATGCTGCCGCAGCTGCAGCAGCGCCGTCCGGGCCTGCGCTTCTACATCGTCGGCCGCAGCCCGCCGCCCGCGGTGCAGGCGCTGGCCTCCGACACGGTGGTGGTGACCGGCACGGTGCCGGACGTGCGGCCCTACCTGCAGCATGCGGGCGCGGTGGTGGCGCCGCTGCGCATCGCGCGCGGCATCCAGAACAAGATCCTCGAAGCCATGGCGATGGCCCGGCCGGTGGTCGCCGCGCAGGAATGCGCCGAGGCCATCGACGCGCAGGTCGGCCGCGACTTCCTGGCCGCCGCGCAGCCCGCCGACTACATCGCGCAGCTCGATGCGCTGCTCGGCGACCCGGCGCAGGCCGACGCCATCGGCCGCGCCGGGCGCCAGCGGGTGCTCGACGCCTACAGCTGGGAAGCGCGCCTGTCGGCGGTGGACCGCTACCTGCCGTCGCCCGCTGCCGCCCCCCTTCCGGCCGCCCGGCCGCTCCAGGAAATGCCGGCATGACCGCAGCACCGGCGGAACGCACCCACGCCTGGCGGCAGGCATTGCCGCTTTTCGTGCTGGTGGTGGCCTGGATCGGCTTCCTGTACCGGGACACCGCGGTGGCCATGGCCTCCATCTGGTGGCGGTCGGACACCTTCACCCACGGCTTCCTGATCCTGCCGATCGTCCTGTGGCTGGTCTGGCGCCAGCGCGCGGTGCTGGCCGGCCTGCCGGCGCGCGGAAGCCTCCTGGGCCTGGCGCTGATGGCCGGCGCGACGCTGCTATGGCTCCTGGGCGACCTGGCGGCGGTCAATATCGCCACGCAGCTGGCCTTCGTGGCGCTGCTGGCGCTGGCGGTGCCGGCGGTGCTGGGCTGGACGGTGACGCGGGCCATCCTGTTCCCGCTGGCCTTCCTGTTCTTCGCGGTCCCCGCCGGCGAGGCGCTGATGCCGCGCCTGATGGACTGGACCGCGTGGTTCACCGTGTTCGCTCTGCGGTCGACCGGCATCCCGGTCTACCAGGAAGGCCTGCAGTTCGTCATTCCGTCGGGCAACTGGTCGGTGGTCGAGGCCTGCAGCGGCATTCGCTACCTGATCGCCTCGGCGATGGTGGGCACGCTGTTCGCCTACCTGAGCTACCGGTCGATGACCAAGCGGCTGCTGTTCATCGCCGTGTCCATCGTGGTGCCGGTGGCGGCCAACTGGATGCGCGCCTACCTGATCGTGATGCTGGGCCACCTGTCGGGCAACAAGCTCGCCGCCGGGGTGGACCACCTGATCTACGGCTGGGTGTTCTTCGGCGCCGTCATCCTGGTGATGTTCCTGGTGGGCGCGCGCTGGGCCGATGCGCCGGCGCCGGCGACCGCATCCGATGCGCGGACGGACCGTTCGCGCGCGCTGTCCGCAGGGCGCGCCGCGGTGTCTTCCGGTCGGCTGCCGGTGATCGCCGCGGCGGTCGCGGCCCTGGCACTGGCGGTCTGGCCGATGCTGGCCGAACGGGCGCTCGACCGTGCGGACGGCGATGCCGCACCGCGCCTGGCGGCGCCCGCGGCCTGGGATTCCGGCTGGCAGGCGGCGCAGTTGCCGCCGCCGGCCTGGAAACCTTCCTTCATCCATCCGGCGGCCGAGATCGATGCCGCCTACAGCCGGCAGGGCCGCACGGCCGGCCTCTACGTGGGCTACTACCGCCACCAGGATTACGACCGCAAGCTGGTCAGTTCGGAGAACGTGCTGGTCCGCAGCAAGGACACGCGCTGGGCGCAGGTCGCCGGCGGCGGCCGTGCGATCGAGCTGGCCGGCCAGCCGCTGGCGGTGCGCACCGCCGTGCTGCGCGGCGGCGCGGTGGACGGGGCGGGCGGCGTCCGGCGGCTGCGCGTCTGGCAGTTCTACTGGGTCAACGGCTCGCTGACCGCCAGCGATGCCCTGGCCAAGATCCACGGCGCGCTGCACCGGCTGCGGGGGCAGGGCGACGATGCGGCCGTGGTGGTCCTGTCCGCGCCCGTCGACGACGCCAGCGACCCGGCCGAGGCCGACCGCACGCTCGACGCCTTCGTGCGGGACAACGGCCAGGCGCTGCTCGACCTGCTGGCACGCACCCGGGCGCAGCGATGAGCCGGCGCGTGCTTCCTCTCCTTCTGCAACTTCCGGTGGAGTCCTCGCGATGTGCGGCATAGCTGGGCTGTTCGACACGCGCGGCCTGCGCGATTTCCCGCGCAGCCTGGCGGCGCGCATCAACGACATCCAGTCCCACCGCGGGCCGGACGAGGCGGGCATCCACCTCGAACCCGGCCTGGCGTTGCTGCACCGGCGCCTGTCGGTGATCGACCTGGCCGCGGGCCAGCAGCCGCTCTTCAACGCCGACCGTTCGGTCGGGGTCGTCTTCAACGGCGAGATCTACAACTATCGCGAGCTGACGGCCGAGCTGCAGGCGCTGGGCCACCGCTTCGCGACCCGCAGCGACACCGAGGTCATCGTGCACGCCTGGGCCCAGTGGGGCGAGGCCTGCGTGCAGCGCTTCCGGGGCATGTTCGCCTTCGCCCTGTGGGACCGCCACCGGCAGACGCTGTTCATCGCGCGCGACCGGCTCGGCGTCAAGCCTTTCTTCTACGCGCTGCTGGACGACGGCACGCTGGTGTTCGGCTCCGAACTCAAGGCGATCACCGCGCATCCCGGATTCGCGCGCGACATCGACCCGCTAGCGGTGGAGGAATACTTCGCCCTGGGCTACGTCGCCGACCCGCGCTGCATCTACCGCGGCGCCCGCAAGCTGCCGTCCGCGCACACCCTGACGCTGCGGCGTGGCATGCGCACGCTGCCGGAGCCGCAGCCCTTCTGGGACGTGCGCTTCACGCTCGACAACCCGGCCAGCGCCGAGGATGCGGCCGAGGAGCTGCGCACCCGGCTGACCGAGTCGGTGCGCCTGCGCATGATCGCCGACGTGCCGCTGGGCGCCTTCCTGTCGGGCGGCGTCGATTCCAGCGCCGTCGTCGCGTCGATGGCGGGCCTGTCCGCCGCGCCGGTGCGCACCTGCGCCATCGGCTTCGACGACCCGCGCTTCAACGAGTCCGCCTTCGCGCAGCAGGTGGCCGACCGCTACCGCACCGACCACCGGCTGGAGATCGTCGGCACCGGCGACTTCGGCCTGATCGACCGGCTGGCCTGGCTCTACGACGAACCCTTCGCCGACAGCTCGGCGCTGCCGACCTACCGGGTCTGCCAGATGGCGCGCCGGCACGTCACGGTGGCGCTCTCGGGCGACGGCGGCGACGAGTCGCTCGGCGGCTACCGGCGGCACCGCCTGCACGTGGCCGAGGAGCGGGTGCGCGGCGCGATGCCCCTGGCCCTGCGACAGCCGCTCTTCGGCACGCTGGGCCGGCTCTACCCCAAGGCCGACTGGGCGCCCCGGGTGCTGCGCGCCAAGACCACGCTGCAGTCGCTGGCCTTCGACGCGGTCGATGCCTACACCCACAGCATGTCGCGTCTGCGCGACGACGAACGCGCCGCGCTCTATTCGCCGGCGCTCAAGCGCGAACTCGGCGGCTACCGGGCGCAGGAGGTGTTCCGCCGCCACGCCGCGCAGGCCGGCACCGACGACCCGCTGGCGCTGATCCAGTACCTGGACTACAAGACCTGGCTGGTGGGCGACATCAACACCAAGGTGGACCGCGCCAGCATGGCCCATTCGCTGGAGGTGCGGGAGCCGCTGATGGACCACGAGCTGGTCGAGTGGCTCGCCACGCTGCCCTCGCACCTCAAGATCCGCGGCCAGGAAGGCAAGTGGATCTTCAAGAAGGCGATGGAGCCCGCGCTGCCGCACGACGTGCTCTACCGGCCCAAGATGGGCTTCTCGGTGCCGCTGGCCAGCTGGCTGCGCGGCCCGCTGCGCGAGCGGCTGCAGTCCGCGCTGTCCGGGCCGGCGCTGGCCGACACCGGCTATTTCGAGCCGGCCGCGCTGCAGGGCCTCTACCGCCGCCACCAGAGCGGCCAGCGCGACCATTCGACGCCCCTGTGGATGCTGCTCATGTTCGACGCCTTCCTGCGCCAGGCCGGCGCGGCCGAGGCGCCGCCCGCGCCCGAAGCCCGGGAAACGGCGCCGGCCGCGGCCTGAGCCGGCCGCACCCGATCGACGTCCGCATGCAGCAGGCCCGGCGCACCATCGTCCATGTCGTCTACCGGTTCGCCATCGGCGGGCTGGAGAACGTCATCGTCCAGCTGGTCAACCGCCTGCCGGCCGACCGCTTCGACCATGTGGTGCTCTCGCTCACCGACATCAGCGATTTCCGCGACCGGGTGACGCGGCCCGGCGTCCGCTTCGTCGCGCTCGACAAGCCGCCGGGGCACGCGGTGCCGCTGTACCCGCGCATCTTCCGGCTGCTGCGCGAGATCCGCCCGGACGTGGTCCACACCTGCAACCTCGCGGCCCTGGAGATCGCGCCGCTCGCCTGGCTGGCCGGCGTGCCGCTGCGGGTGCATGCGGAGCACGGCTGGGACGCGCACGACACCGACGGCAGCAACCCCCGCTACCGGCGGCTGCGGCGGCTGTACCGGCCGTTCGTCAGCCGGTACGTGGCGGTGTCGCAGGATCTGCACGACTACCTGGGCCGGGCCGTCGGCGTGCCGGCCGCCCGCAGGTCGCTGATCGCCAACGGCGTCGACACCGGCGTCTTCCGGCCGCGCGCCGATGCGGCCGATCCGGCGGCGGGCATCCCCGGCTGGCCGTTCGGACCGCGGGACTGGGTGGCCGGCACCGTGGGGCGGCTGCAGACGGTGAAGAACCAGCCGCTGCTGGCACGCGCCTTCGTGCGCCTGGTCCGCGCCCATCCCGAAGCCGCGTCCCGCCTGCGCCTGGCCATCGTCGGCGAGGGGCCGCTGCGCGCCGAGGTCGAATCGGTGCTGGATGCGGGCGGCGTGCGGCATCTCGCCTGGCTGCCCGGCGCCCGCAACGACGTGGCCGCCATCCTGCGTCACCTGGACTGCTTCGTGCTGCCGTCGCAGGCCGAAGGCACCTCCTGCACCCTGCAGGAAGCCATGGCCTGCGGCCTGCCGGCGGTGGCCACCGCCGTCGGCGGCACGCCCGGCCTGGTGCGCGAGGGTGCGACCGGCCACCTGGTGCCGCCGGACGACGAGGCGGCGCTGGCCGACGCCCTGTGGCAGGTGGCCGCCGATCCGGAGCGCGCCGCGCGCTTCGGGCGGGCGGCCCGCCAGAGGGCGCTCGACGATTTCGCGCTCGACGGCATGGTGGCACGCTACGACGCGCTGTTCTCCTCCGGCCGGGCCCCGGCGCGCCCCGCGCGCCCCTGACCTCTTCCTGCTCTTCCATGCGCATCCTGCACATCCTCGACCATTCGATCCCGCTGCACAGCGGCTACACCTTCCGCACGGCGTCCATCCTGCGCGAGCAGCGGGCCCGCGGCTGGGAAACGTTCCACCTCACCTCGCCCAAGCAGGGGCCCGCGCCGTTGGCCGAGGAAGAGGTGAGCGGCCTGCACTTCTTCCGCACCGCGCCGGCGGAAGGCGCCTCGGCCGGCCTGCCGGTGCTGGGCGAGATGGCGCTGATGCGGCAGCTCGAACGCCGCATCGAGGAAGTCGCGCGCCAGATCAAGCCGGACCTGCTGCATGCCCACTCGCCGGTGCTCAACGCCATGCCCGCGCTGAGCGTCGGCCGCCGTCTCGGGATTCCGGTGGTCTACGAGATCCGCGCCTTCTGGGAGGACGCCGCGGTGGACCACGGCACCACCGCCGAAGGCAGCGTCCGCTACCGCGTCACCCGCGCCCTGGAGACCCGCGCCATCCGCCGCGCGGACCATGTCTTCACCATCTGCGAAGGGCTGCGCGCCGACATCGTCGCGCGCGGCATCGAGGCCGCCAAGGTCACGGTCATCGCCAACGCGGTCGATGCGCAGGCCTTCCAGCCCGGCCAGCCGGCGGACCCCGAGCTGAAACGTGCGCTGGGCCTCGAGGGCGCGAAGGTGGTCGGCTTCATCGGCTCGTTCTACGCCTACGAGGGCCTCGACCTCCTGCTGGACGCGCTGCCGCTGCTGCTGGCGCGCGATCCGCAGGTGCGGGTGCTGCTGATCGGCGGCGGGCCGCAGGAGGCCGCGCTGCGCAGCCAGGCGGAGCAACTGGGCGTCGCCGACAAGGTCGTCTTCACCGGCCGCATCCCGCACCAGGACATCGCGCGCTACTACGACCTGGTGGACGTGCTGGCCTATCCGCGGCATTCGATGCGGCTGACCGAGCTGGTCACCCCGCTCAAGCCGCTCGAAGCCATGGCCCAGGAGAAGCTCTTCGTCGCCTCCGACGTGGGCGGCCACCGCGAGCTGGTGGACAACGGCATCAACGGCGTGCTGTTCAAGGCCGACGACCAGCAGGCGCTGGCCGATGCGGTCGCCGGCCTGCTCGCCGACACCGCGCGCTGGCCCGCACTGCGGCGCAACGGCCGCCGCTTCGTCGAGGAGGTGCGCAACTGGCCCAACAGCGTCGCCCGCTACGAGGGGCCGTACCGGAAGCTGCTGGCCGCCCGTACGGGTTCCGCCACCGCGCGAGCGCCGCAGTGACGTCGCGCCGCCGCTCCGCGCACGCCGCCGCCCACCCGTGTCCCGCCCACTCTCCGGATCGCCCCGCATGAAAGTACTCGTCGTCTTCGGCACCCGCCCCGAGGCCATCAAGATGGCGCCCGTCGTGCGAGGCCTGCAGGCCGCGGCCCCGGACCTGCAGACCGTGGTCTGCGTCACCGCCCAGCACCGCCAGATGCTCGACGCGGTGCTGCAGCTGTTCGAGATCGTGCCCGACCACGACCTGGACATCATGCGGCCCGGCCAGGACCTGACCGACGTCACCTGCCACATCCTGCAGGGCCTGCGCCGCGTGCTGGAGGCCGAACGGCCCGACCTGGTGCTGGTGCACGGCGACACCACCACGACGCTCGCGGCCAGCCTGGCGGCCTACTACGCGCGGGTACCGGTCGGCCATGTGGAAGCCGGGCTGCGCACCGGCAACAAGCTGGCGCCCTATCCGGAAGAGGTCAACCGCATGGTGACCGGCGCGGTCGCCGACATCCATTTCGCGCCCACCGCCGCCGCGCGCGACAACCTGCTGCGCGAGGGCGTCCGGCCCGAGGCGATCCATGTCACCGGCAATACGGTGATCGACGCGCTGGTCTCGGTGGTCGGCAAGCTCCAGGCGGGCTCGGCCCTTGCGGCCCGGCTCGACGAGCGCTTCGGCTTCCTCGACGCTAGCAAGCGCCTGGTGCTGGTCACCGGCCACCGCCGCGAGAACTTCGGCGCCGGATTCGAGAACATCTGCAACGCGCTGGCCGACATCGCCGCGGCGCACGACGACGTGGAGATCGTCTACCCGGTGCACCTCAACCCCAACGTGCGGCGGCCGGTGGAGCAGATCCTGGCGGCGCGCCAACTGGCCAACGTGCACCTGATCGAGCCGGTGGACTACCTGCCCTTCGTCTACCTGATGCAGCGCTCCCACCTCATCATCACCGACTCCGGCGGGGTGCAGGAAGAGGCGCCCTCGCTCGGCAAGCCGGTGCTGGTCATGCGCGAAACCACCGAACGGCCCGAGGCGGTCGCCGCCGGCACCGTGCGGCTGGTGGGCACCGGACGCGCATCCATCGTCGACCACGCCACCCGGCTGCTGTCCGACGAAGCCATGTACCGCGAAATGTCGCAGGCCCATAATCCTTACGGCGACGGCCATGCGGTCGAGCGCATCGTGCGCGCCATCGCCACCCACTTCGCAGGAAAACAAGAATGCAGCGTCTGACGCAGAAGATCATCGTCATGGGCCTGGGCTACATCGGCCTGCCCACCGCCTCCATGCTGGCCACCAAGGGCCACACCGTGCTGGGCGTGGACATCAACGAGGAAGCCGTCGCCACCATCAACTCGGGCCGCATCCACATCATCGAGCCCGACCTCGACATCCTGGTGCGCTCGGCGGTCAACAGCGGCAACCTCAAGGCCTCCACCGTGCCGGAGGAGGGCGACACCTTCATCATCGCGGTGCCCACGCCCTTCAAGGCGGTCGACGGCAACCCGAAGGCGCCGGACCTCTCCTACGTCGAGTCCGCCACCCGCACCATCGCGCCCTTCCTGCGCGAGGGCAACCTGATCATCCTGGAATCGACCTCGCCGGTCGGCACCACCGAACTGATCCACCGCCTGGTGCTGGAATCGCGTCCCGAGCTCGAAGGGAAGATCCACGCCGCCCACTGCCCGGAACGCGTGCTGCCCGGCCACATCCTGCGCGAGCTGGTGGACAACGACCGCATCATCGGCGGCACCTCCAAGGCGGCCATCGCCAAGGCCAAGGAGCTGTACAAGACCTTCTGCAACGGCGCCATCCTGGAGACCGACAGCCGCACCGCCGAGCTGTCCAAGCTGGTCGAGAACTCGTTCCGCGACGTCAACATCGCCTTCGCCAACGAACTCTCGCTCATCTGCGACGAGCTGGGCGTCAACGTCTGGGAGACCATCGCGCTGGCCAACCGGCACCCGCGGGTCAACATCCTGCAGCCCGGCCCCGGCGTCGGCGGCCACTGCATCGCGGTGGACCCCTGGTTCATCGTCTCGTCGGCGCCCGCGCAGTCGCGCCTGATCCGCACCGCGCGCGAGGTCAACGACGCCAAGCCGCACTGGGTGGTCGAGAAGGTCCGCGCCAAGGCCGCCCGCTTCCGCGAGCCGGTGATCGGCTGCCTGGGCCTGACCTTCAAGGCCAACATCGACGACATGCGCGAATCGCCGTCCTTCGACATCGTCAAGGACCTGCTGGGCCAGGACATCGGCACCGTCATGGCCTGCGATCCCAACGTGCAGCCGCACAAGGTCGATTTCCCGCTGCACAGCCTGAAGGACGTGCTCAAGCGGGCCGACATCCTGGTGGTGCTGGTGGACCACGACGAGTTCAAGGAGATCGACCTGGAGACCATCAAGGACAAGGTCGTCATCGACACCAAGGGCGTCCTGCGCTGAAGGCTGGCGAATGACCGTGGTATCGCCCGGAGACGGCATGCGGGCGATCGTCGTGTTCGCCTCGCGCGAATCGCTTCCCGTCCTGCAACGCGCCATCGCGGCGGCGGACGCGGCGGCGTCGGCATCCGGCTACCGCATCGACGTGGTGGTCAACGGCAATCCGGCGCTGGCGCAGGCGCTGGTCCGGGAGGGCAACGCCCGCACCGCCGCCCCGATGCGCGTCTGGAGCATCGCGCTGGGCGACAAGGCCAACGCCTGGAGCCAGTATTTCCACACCATCTGGAACGGCGAGGCGCTGGCCTTCTTCATGGACGGCTACGTCCGTCCCCATGCCGACGCGGCGCGGCTGCTGGGCGACGCCGTGCTGGCCGATCCGGTGGCGCTCGGGGGCTCGGGCGTGCCCTCCGTCGGGCGCACCGCGCAGGCGCTGCGGCGGGACATGCTGCAGCATGGCGGCTTCCACGGCAATTTCTGCTGTATCAAGGGCGAGGTCATCGCGCAACTGCGCGCCCAGCCGTTCCGTCTGCCGGTCGGCCTGTACCGCGGCGATTCCCTGCTGGGCGCCGTGCTGCGCTTCGGCCTGAGGCCGGAATCCGAGGCCTGGGATCCGCGGCGCATCCATGTGCACGGCGATGCCTCGTGGCAGACCGACGCGAAGCGGTGGTGGTCCCCGGCCGACCTGCTGGGCCAGCTCCGCAGGCTGCGGCGGCAGGCGCGGGGCCGGCTGGAGAACGAGGCGGTCAAGCACCATTTCCTGGTGCTGCGGCGCGCGCCGTCGGCCCTGCCCGCCACGGCCGACGATCTGGTGCGCCAATGGCTCGCCGCCTGTCCGCAGGACGCCCGGACGCTGCAACGGCGCAACCCGCTCATCCGCCGGGAAATCGAACGCCTGACCCAGTCCGCAACATCCGCCGCGCAGCCCCAGGCGCCTCAATTGCTGCAGGAATCCGCATGACGACGCGCCCGCTCGCCGCCCCCCGCGCCGAAACGCCGGCTGACGCGACTTCCCCGGTGCCGCGCCGGCAGCGCATCCTGCTGGTCACGCCGGTGTCCCCCGCCAATGTTTCGTCGGGCTCCGGGCAGCGCACCGCCCTGATGCTGGAGGCGCTGGAAACCTGCGGCCCGGTGGACGTGCTGCATCTCATGCCCGGTGCCGCATTGCACGTGGGCGCCGCCGCCACCGGTCCGGCCTTGCCCGGCGGCGGACGCCTGGTCGAAGCCTTCGCTCCCGAAAAACCGCTCGTCGGCCGCTACCGTCCCCAGCCCGCGCTGACCCGCGCGGTGGAGGGCGCCCTGGGCTGCACGCTGGCCGACTATGACGTGGTCGTGGGCCGGTACGCATGGGGCGTGTGCCAGCTCGAAGTGCCCGCGGGCGTCCGGATCGTCGCGGACCTGGACGACTTCCGGTACCGCTACGGGCCGCAAGCCCCCTGGAGCCTGGAGACCCTCAAGGAGCGGGCGCGCAAATGGATGGCGCATGCGCTGCTGCGCCGGCAACTGCACCGTTTCGATTCCGTTTTCTTCGTGTCCCCGCTGGACCAGCGCGAACAGCCGCAGGTGGCGTCGGTGCTCCTGCCCAATATTCCTTTCGCGATACCGCCGCTGGCCGCGCCGCGAACCGCGACGACGAAAAACGTCCTGTTCGTGGGCTCGCTCTGGTACCGCCCGAACGCCGAGGGCATCGACTGGCTGCTGCGCCATGTGTGGCCCCGGGTTCGCCGCGAGGTGCCCGATGCGACCTTGACCCTGGTCGGTGCCGCGCCGGCCGCCACGCGGGAAGCCTGGGCTGCTCATCCGGGCGTCCGAGCCCCGGGTTTCGTGGACGATCTGGCGCAGGCCTACGCGGATGCGTCCCTGGTGGTGGTGCCGATCCACAGCGGGGGCGGGACCAACATCAAGGTTCTGGAGGCATTGGCCTATGCGAGGCCGTGCCTGATATCGGATTTCACCTACTCCGGGTTTGAAACCTTGCTGGAAAGCACGCGCGACCTTCTCGTCGCACAAGATCCGGAACAGTTCGTCGCACATTGTTTGGACGTGCTCAGGGACCCTGGACCGTATCTTTCCATGGCGCTCCAAGGGCGAGCGGCTGTGCTGAATCATTTCAACGCTTCCACATTCCGTAGCCTGATTCTAAAATCGCTGGCTTGATTTTTCATTGCCTGAATAATCGATAACAATAAACTGGTTCACGATGAAAGTTCTCGTAACGTGTCAGTCTTCGGCGATGGGTGGCGTCGAAAGACGCCTTGAAACCGAAGTGGCGGTCATACAAGAAAAAGGCTGGCAGAGCATCGTTTCTGTTCCGGGCTTTAAAAACCAAGCATCCTGGCGGCAGAAGATATCTGCATTGGGTGGTGTCTTTCTCGAATGGAATCCTTATAAGTTCATAGAACGCCAGCAAACATCCGTATTTTGGAAATTTCTCGCGTTTTTGAAAAGAAAAAAAATCATCGGGCAGAAATTCGACTTGGCGCATGTGGCATTGCCCTGGACTACGGTAGGAATGACACGCCTTTATGAAATCTCGAAGGCGAAGGTGCCTGCTGTGCTCGCATTGCATTGCACCTATCCGATGGAGATTTTCCCCGAAAAGATCTTGCTGCAAATAAAAGAATCCCTCCAGGGGGTCGTGGCTGCCTATGCGGTTTCGGATTCCGTCAGGGAGAGTTTCCTGAGTAATTTCGGAGAATATTGTTCTCACTTCGATATCGATGTCATCCATAACGGCATAAGTTGCGATGCATTCATACGGGACGATGCGCTCCGAAATGGCTTGAGGAAAAAGCTGGCTATCGCGGACGACGAATTTCTCTTGTTGTTTTGCGGGCGTCTGAGTGACATGAAGCGGCCGGAATTCGCGCTGCGTATCATGAGCCATGCCAGTTTCGAAAAATCAAAAGTAAAAATGCTTTTTGTTGGAGAGGGCGAAAAGCGGGATGCGTTGCTTTCCTATGTGGAAAACAATGGAATGGACGACCGGGTCTTGTTCATGGGATTCGTCGAGAATACGAGAGAAATATATTCCGCCGCGGATGCCTATGTTTCGACCAGCGAGAACAGGGAAGGCTTTCCGTTGGCTGCGAGCGAAGCTCTGGCTGCGGGCTTGCCGCTGTTTCTTCCTGATTATCCCGTATTCGTGGAATGCTTTGGAGAATGCAGGGCGGCCCATTTTTTCGACGGTTCCGATCCTGAGGAATGGGTGGGAGGTATTCTGAGTTTTTCCCGCATTTCCCAAGATGAGATTCGGATATATGCACAAGATGCGATGCATTATGCGAGAAGCCGTCTGGATGTATCGATAATGAAGAATAGAATAAATAAATTCTATGATGATGTATCCGTCAAGTGCCTGTCGTTTCCGGGTTGATTTTTAAATAATTTCGAGGATTGATTTTTGAACAGCCCTAAAAAGTCTTTATTGCTGGGTGCGGCTTGGGGCGTTGGCATGCGCTGGTTGATCAAAGGTATTGGTTTCATCAATACGGTGATCATGGCAAGACTTCTGGCGCCGCAGGATTATGGCGTGGTTGCCATGGCTATGCTGGTGGTCGGACTCATACAGGCATTTACCGACTTTGGCACAGGTACGGCACTGTTACGGATGAAGACCATTTCGCGTGCCGAATCGGACTCGGCATGGACCTTGGCAACCATCCAAGGGATGTGCATCGGAGTCCTGTTGCTATTGGTATCGCCCTTGGCTCAGATATATTTCAAAGAGCCGCGGGTCATGTATGTGTTGTGGATGCTCGCCGCATGTATCGCTTTGGCAGGAAGCGCCAATGTCGGAATGACACTGGCCCGGAAAGAGTTGAATTTTTCTTTGGAGTTTCGGCACGCGATCATCTGTAAATTGTTGGGTGTTCTGGCTACGGTAATCGCGGGATACTTCCTTCGAGATTACCGCGCACTGGTGATCGGTGTGGCCACTGGCTATGTATCCGGCTGGGCGATGAGTTATGTCATGCATCCCTATCGACCCCGATGGGACACCAGCAAGATCGCAGA
>JAKOND010000032.1 GCA_022702125.1 Burkholderiaceae bacterium | reverse complement strand
GTGCTGCTGCTGGCGCTGGCCTGGGGCTTCCTGCCGTCCTTCACCGTCACGCTGCTCAACTACATCGGCCTCTACGCGCTGGTGGCGGCCGGGCTGGTGCTGATGACCGGCGTCGGCGGCATGACCTCCTTCGGCCAGGCGGCCTTCGTCGGGCTGGGGGCGTACGCCACCGCGTGGGTGTCCACGTCGCCGGCCGCGGCGGCGGCGCTCGGCCTGGCCGCCGGCTCGGCCTGGCTGCCGTGGGCGGGCCTCGCGGCCGGGCTGACGCTGACCGGCGCGGTCGCCTGGGTGCTGGGCGCGGTCACGCTGCGGCTCTCGGGCCACTACCTGCCGCTGTGCACCATCGCCTGGGGGCTGTCGCTGTACTACCTGTTCGGCAACCTCGAATTCCTGGGCGGCCACACCGGCATGACCGGCATCCCGGTTCTGCGCGTCGGCGGCTTCGCGCTGCAGACCTCGCGCGAGCTGGGCGTGCTGGTCTGGGCGGTGCTGCTGCTGGCGCTGTGGGCGCTGCACAACCTGCTGGATTCGCGCGAGGGCCGGGCGGTGCGGGCGCTCAAGGGCGGCCGGGTGATGGCCGAGTCGATGGGCATCCCGACGGCGCGCTACCGCATCAAGGTCTTCGTGCTGGCGGCGCTGCTGGCGGCGCTGTCGGGCTGGATGTACGCGCACCTGCAGCGCTTCGTGAACCCGACGCCGTTCTCGTTGCACATCGGCATCGAGTACCTGTTCATGGCGGTGGTCGGCGGCTCCGGCTACCTGTGGGGCGCGGTGCTGGGCGCGACGCTCATCACGCTGATGAAGCAGTACCTGCAGGACCTGCTGCCGCGGCTGCTGGGCACCAGCGGCAACTTCGAGGTGGTGGTCTTCGGGCTGCTGATGCTCTTCGTGCTGCAGCGCTTCTCGGACGGCATCTGGCCGAAGGCGGCGGGATGGAGCCGGCGCTTCCTGCGGCCCGCGGCGCCGTCGCGCGCCGACGCCTCCGCGCCCGCCGCGGCGCTGCCGGTGCGCCCGCTGCCCGCGCCCGGCACCACGGTGCTGTCGGCCCGGGGCATCACCCGGCGCTTCGGCGGCCTGGTGGCCAACCGCGACGTGGATTTCGACGTCAAGGCCGGCGAGGTGCACGCGCTGATCGGCCCCAACGGCGCGGGCAAGAGCACCTTCTTCAACATGATCTCGGGCGTGGACACGCCGAGCGAGGGCGCGGTGCACCTCGACGGCGATCCGATGCAGGGCCGCCCCGCGCGGGCCTACGCCGAGCGCGGCCTCTCGCGCACCTTCCAGCACGTGCGGCTGCTGGGCGCGCGCAGCGTGCTCGACAACGTGGCGCTCGGCGCCCACCGGCGCGGGCGGCGCGGCTGGATCGCGGCGATGCTGCGGCTCGACCGCGCCGAGGAGGCGGCGCTGCTGGCCGAGGCGCGCCGGCAGATCGGGCGCTGCGGCCTGGGCGGCCATGCCGACACGCCCGCCGCGTCGCTCGCCCTGGGCCAGCAGCGCATCGTCGAGATCGCCCGCGCGCTGGCATCGCAGCCGGCGGTGCTGCTGCTCGACGAGCCGGCCGCCGGCCTGCGCCACCGCGAGAAGGAGGCGCTGGCCGCGCTGCTGTCGCAGCTGCGCGCCGAGGGCATGGCCATCGTGGTGGTGGAGCACGACATGGAATTCGTGATGAACATGGCCGACCGGAACACCGTGCTGGAGTTCGGCCAGGTCATCGCCCGCGGCACGCCGCGGCAGGTGCAGGCCGACCCGAAGGTGCTGGCGGCCTACCTGGGGCTGGACGACGGCGAGGTGGCGGCATGACGGCCGATGCGGCGATCGGGAACGGCGCGGCCGCCACGGCGGGCGCAGGCGCGCCGTCCGGTGGTGCCGCGGCGGCGCCGTCCGCCGCGCCGCTGCTGGCGCTGCGCGGCCTGCGCGTCGCGTACGGCAGCGTGGAGGCGGTGCACGGCGTGGACCTGACGGTCGGCGCCGGCGAGATCGTGACGGTCGTCGGGCCGAACGGCGCGGGCAAGACCACGCTGCTGTCGGCGGCGATGGGCCTGCTGCCGTCGGGCGGCGAGCTGGTGCTCGACGGCGAGGCGGTGCGCCGCCCGACGGTCGAGGCGATGGTGGCGCGCGGCGTGGCCCTGGTGCCCGAGAAGCGCGAACTGTTCGCCGACATGTCGGTGGCCGACAACCTGCTGCTCGGCGGCTTCGCGCGCTGGCGGCGCGGCCAGCGCGACCAGAAGGCGCGGCGCGAGGAGGTCTACGACATCTTTCCCCGGCTGCGCGAGCGGCATGCGCAGCTGTCGCACACGCTCTCGGGCGGCGAGCGGCAGATGCTGGCCATCGGCCGGGCGCTGATGGCGCGGCCGCGGCTGCTGATGCTCGACGAGCCGTCGCTGGGGCTCGCGCCGCTGATCGTGCGCGAGGTGCTGCAGGTGGTGGCCTCGCTGCGCGACCGGGGGGTGTCGGTGCTGCTGGTGGAGCAGAACGCGCGGGCGGCGTTGAATACCGCGGATCGGGGGTACGTGCTGGAGATGGGGGCGGTGGCTTTCCATGGGGCCGCTTCGGATCTGCTGCATGACCGGCGGGTGGTGGAGACGTATCTGGGGTTGGGGAAGGGGGTTGCGGCTGGGGCTTGATTGCCTTGCCTTGCCTTGCGGGATTGGGTTTCTTCGGGCGGCGCTGTGGGGTTGTTTTCCGGGGCCGGGAGTTCGCCCCGGCGGGCGAGTCACTTTTCTTTGCTTCGCCAAAGAAAAGTAACCCAAAGAAAGGCGACCCCGCGGTCTGCGACCCTGCGCTGCGCTCCGGGC
>JAKOND010000005.1 GCA_022702125.1 Burkholderiaceae bacterium | reverse complement strand
AGATGCGGCGTGGCGGGCACGGCGGGAGGCCTGCGGCGGCGACGGGCAAAGGATCGGACTGCACGGGATGCTGGTAGGTAGACGGTGGTTCGGAGCTGTCACGACGCGAAGTATTTCATGGCCTGCGTCAGCCATGCCGTATCGTTTTCAGGATCGGCTCTGTCGATGCCCGCCCATAGGATCGGTACGGTGATGGCGGCATGTGCGCGCGATGGCGCGGCGTCCTTCCGGGCCCCGCGTCCGGATCCACCGCCGAGTGCCCGCAGTCCCGCCCGGTGACCCCGGTCGGGGAACGGGGCATCCGCGTGCCACGATGCAACCGGAGGACGGTCCGCGTCGAGTTCCTGCAGCACCACCATTCCCCGGTAGCGCACGGGTTCCGTATCGACCAGCCGCTGGCCGAGCATGCGGTGGCTCTCCTCCACCACGACGACGATGCGCCGCAGGTCGAGCGCTTCCACCAGCGCCTTCAGGCTCCCCACATGCCATGCAGTTTAATGGAATGATTCTCGTTTTGGCTTGTCGCTGCGCCCGAAACCGATCAGGTCGGGCGCCACGGCGCGCAGGCCGGCATGGCCCATGGTCCGGAGCGCCGAGCCGAAACGCTGGCTCCAATTCATCGGACCGTGCAGGCATAGCCAGTCCGAACCGCCTCGTCGCGAGTCGCCTGGTTCTGGTGCGAGAGGCCCGAAATCCCGGTAATGCATGCGAAGGCCCTCCAGCGCGGGATGCTCCTGAAGGTATGAGGGGCTCTCACCGGATTTCTCTGGAACAGCGGCGAACGCATGGTCCGGTGTGCGCAACGCATCCTCGCGCAAGGGGTGCCGCCGGGCCGAAGCGCGGCGCTTCTCCCGAAAAAAGTCCCGCAGCAGCGCGCCGCATTCCGACGCGAGCAGTCCGCCCCGCGCACGGGACCGGTGGTTGAGCTGAGGCAAGGCGAACAGGTCGATCACCGAGCCCGCCGTTCCGGTGCGGGGGTCCTGCGCACCGAAAACCACCTGGCCGAGCCGCGCATGGAGCATGGCGCCGCTGCACATCGGACAAGGCTCCAGCGTGACATACAGATCGCAGCCTTCCAGCCGGTAGTTGCCGACGGCCTGCGCGGCTGCGCGGAGCGCCACGATTTCCGCGTGGGCGGTCGGATCGGATGTGCCGATCGAACGGTTGTGGCCGGTGGCAATGACCTGGCCATCCCGCACGACAACGGCGCCGACCGGCACTTCGCCGGCGTCCCGAGCCGCGCATGCTTCCTGTAGCGCCAGGCGCATGAAGTGCGATTCCTCGGCGCTGAAAGCCTGCGCCGTCTTCATCGGTGTCGGTTCGTGTTCGTTGATCGATGCCATGTCGAATGGAAGATGAAAAATCCCCGGGCCATCACAAATATTTTCCGTGCGGTACGGGTTTTACGGGAACATCGATCGATGCATTCCGATGATCTCTATGAGGACTGGCTCACCATGCGTGAGCGGAGCGAACACGATCCCCTGACACGCGAAGCCGCCCGCCCCTACGGGCATATCTGGACGCTCTGGTGCCGCTGGCTGCTGGATACCGACCTGAACGGCCATCGCCGGGCCGAAGACTACCGGCAGGTTTCCACGGACATCGTGTCGCGGTTCCTACACAGCGGTCCCTCTCCCAATTCCACGCGATCCGACGCGGGCGTCAGCGACGTGACGCGCGGACGCTACCGGGTGGTCCTGCGGGAACTCTACGACCATGCGGTGGGGCTGGATCTCCTGCCGTCCAACCCGGTGCCCAAGCCTACGGCGGCGGAGCATGCGCGCGAATTCGCGAAGGAAGCGCAGATCCTGACATCCCTCGAATGGGAGGCCATCTACCGCGAACTCCCGGCCGGCAAGCAACTGCTGGAAGTCCGTGATCGCGCCATTTTGCTGCTGCTGCTGGAAGAAGCGCTGACGCCGGGAGAGATCAAGGGCCTGACGATGCGACAGGTACGTCCCGACCTGCTGCGGCCCGGGATGCTGCTGCTGCAGATCGAGGGCAAGCGCAGCGCGCAGGCGCGTTCCCTGCCCCTGGGCGAGGTTTCTTCGCGGGCTCTGCAGGCTTGGCTCGACCGTCGGCACGAGGCGCCCGGTGCGGCCGAGCAGCCGGCCGCCCTGGTCTTCCTCTCCCGCCGGGCCCTGCCCCTGTCGGACCGCACCCTGTTCAAAGTGGTCGCCGATGTCATCCTGCGTGCCTCCGGTACGGTGCACATGCCGGCGCAGCGCCATATCGGTCCCCAGGTGCTGCGCAATACCCGTATCGTGTTCTGGCTGCGTGCCGGCATGCCCGAACCGGAAGTAGTGCACCGGGCAGGCTACAAGGACGCGACCAGTTTCCGGGGGCTGCTGAGCCACTTCCGGCACCGCGATGCCAGCGACGGGAACACGCAGGACACCCCGGACCAGCGACCCGCCGATGAAAAGGCCTAGGCTCCGACACGCATGCCGAACTGGCGCAGCAGCTGGGCCGTCTCGAACAGCGGAAGCCCCATGATGCCGGTGTAGCTCCCGGCGATATGCGCGATCCAGCCTGCCGCACGCCCCTGGATGCCGTAGGCGCCCGCCTTGCCGAAGGGTTCGCCGGTTTCCACATAGCGTGCGATGTCTTCCGCGGACCAGGGCGCGAAGCGGACCTCGGACCGGCTCAGAGCAGCATGGCGCAGACCGTCTTCCCGTTGGGTTGCCACCGCGGTCCAGACCTGGTGGGTGGTGCCGGAGAGCGCGGACAGCATGTCGAAGGCGTCGGCTGCCGTCTCCGGCTTGCCAAGGATGCGACCGCCCAGGGCGACCGTCGTATCCGCGCACAGGATCGGCGCCGGCGCCAGGCCGCGCCGGATGCGTCGTGCCACGGCCGCGTCGAGCTTGCCCTGGGTGACGCGAACCACGTAGGCTTCGGGAAGTTCGCCTTCGCGTTCCTCCTCGATCGCCTCGGTGTCTTCTTCCAGGTCGTCGGGGGCATTCGCCAGCAGCAGCGCATGGCGGACACCGAGCTGGTCCAGCAGCTGGCTGCGCCGCGGACTCTGGGAAGCGAGGTAGAGGAAGTCGGACATCGTGTCGAGCGGTGGCTGGTGCGGGAATGAAAAGAGCAGCGGGTTCGCGCGCGGGCGCCGCGCCCCGCCCGATGGTCACTCGCGATGGTAAGGATGGCCTGCGTTGACCGACCACGCGCGGTAGAGCTGCTCGATCAGGAGCACCCGGGCGAACGCATGCGGCAGCGTCAGGTCCGAAAGCCGGATGCGCTCTTGGGCAGCTTGCCGGAACGCCGGTTCCAGCCCGTCCGGACCGCCGATGACCAGAGCCACATCGTCGCCCTCGAGCTGCCAGTGCCGCAGACGTCCGGCCAGGGCCACCGTGGTCAGGGCGGTGCCCCGTTCGTCCAGCACCACGGTGCGGGCGCTCCGCGGGATGGCTTGCACGATGCGCTCGCGTTCGGCGGCATGCAGCGTCTCGATGGTTTTGGAGCCGCGAGGTTCGGTCTTGACCGTCTTGATCTCGACCTTCAGTTCTGGCGGGAAACGCTTCGCATAGTCGTCGTAAGCGGTCTGCGCCCAGTCGGGCATGCGCTGCCCGACCGCCACAATCAGTAGCTTCACGGCACCCGGAACGCTCAGCTGGAGCGCTTGGCGGGCGTCTTCTTCCGGACGGCCGTTCCCGGCTTGGCCGCCTGCGCTGCTGCCTTGCGGGCCGTGCTCGCAGCGCCCAGCGCCGGCTTGACGACGGTCACTCGCACGGCCGCCTTCTTCGCAGGGGCCTTGGCCGTGGCGCTGTCGGATCCGACGGAGCGTTGGGTCGCCGATGCAGCCTTGCGTGCGGGCGTCTTGCGTGTCGCGGATGCCTTCGGGGGGGCGTCGTCTCCGGCTCCTGCGACGCGTTTGCGGGGTGCGGCGCGCTTGGCTGTCGCCGGGGCCGCGTCCGAGGAGGCGGGCTTGGCCGTCGTCCGGGAAGCACGGCGGGGCTTTTCCTCGGATGCGGTGCCGGCGTCCGCCGCCGCGCCGGCTTTCTTACGGGCGGGTTTCGCGGCTGCCGTGGATTTCGAGGCCTTGGCGGGCTTGTCTTCGGCCGAGGCGGCCACGGGTTTCGCCGCGCCCAGCTTCAGGCGCACCGGTGTCTCGCCCCACAGGTCTTCCAGGTGGTAGTACTGGCGGATGGCGGGTTGCATGATGTGCGCCACGGCCGGGCCGCAGTCCACGATGATCCATTCGCCGTTTTCCTCGCCCTCGATGCGGGGTTTGTCGAAACCCGCTTCACGAACCGCGTCGCGCACGCTGGAGGCCAGTGCCTTGGTCTGCCGGTTGGAGGTCCCGGAAGCGATGATGACGCGTTCGAAGAGCGGCGACAGCTGTTCGGTGTTGAACACCTGGATGTCCTGCGCTTTCACATCTTCCAGGCCATCGACGATGGCGCGTTGGAGCTTCAGCACGTCTTTCTTGGCGGCGGTTTCGGTTTGGGGAGTCTTCATCGAGTAGAAAAGGAAAAGGGGTTGGACAGCTCGTGCAGGCCTGCCGGATGGAATGCAATATAGCGCGCCGGCACGAGGCGGCGGCAGAGGGGATGTATCGGGGCTTTTCCGAGGAGGCTGCGCCGGTCAGGCCCAGTCGCGCGGAACCAGGAAATGATCGACCAGCAATGCTTCGGGGGAACCGGGCGGATCGCTACGTTGGTAGGACCATGCGGCCAATGGCGGCATGGAAAGCAGAATGGATTCTGTGCGTCCGCCCGACTGCAGCCCGAAATGCGTGCCGCGATCCCACACCAGGTTGAATTCGACGTAGCGGCCGCGACGGTAGCGCTGGAAATCGCGCTCCCGCTCGCCATAGGTCGTCTGCTGCCGTCGTGCGACGATGGGCAGGTAGGCTCCGAGGAATGCGTCCCCTACCGCCCGCATCATCGCAGCACTGCGGTCGAAATCGAATTCCGAGAAATCGTCGAAGAAGACGCCTCCGATGCCGCGCTGCTCCCGGCGGTGCCGAAGGACGAAATAATCGTCGCACCACGCCTTGAAGCGCGGGTACTTGTCCTCGCCGAACGGCGCCAGGGCCCGCCGGCAGGCGGCATGGAAGTGCGAGGCGTCCTCGTCGAAGCCGTAAGTCGGCGTCAGGTCCATGCCGCCGCCGAACCAGCATACGGGCTCCATGCCGGGATGGCCGGCGGCGATCATGCGGACATTCATGTGCACCGTCGGCACATAGGGGTTGCGGGGATGGAACACCAGGGACACGCCCATGGCCTCGAACGGCGCGCCCGCGAGATGCGCGCGGTGCTGGGTCGCCGATGGCGGTAGCGCCGGACCGCGCACATGCGAAAAACCGCATCCGGCACGCTCGAACACCGTGCCACCCTCCAGGATGCGGGTGATGCCCTCGCCCTGCAGGAGCTCGCCGGGCTCTTTGCGCCAGTGGTCGGTGACGAAGCCCGTCGCTCCTCCGGCATCGGCCTCAATGGCTTCCAGGGCAGCGACGATGCGCTCCTGCAGGCCAAGAAGGTACTCCCGCACCTGCAGGACCTGGACGGATGTCGCCATCAGTTCTTGATGGCGCGGTGGCCGATGTCGCG
>JAKOND010000004.1 GCA_022702125.1 Burkholderiaceae bacterium | reverse complement strand
CCGATCTGCCGGACGATGGGCGCCCAGCGGTCGAACTCTTCCCGCGTCATGCGGCCCAGCGCCTCGGGCGAGGAGCCGCCCGCGACCAGGCCGAAGGTGGCCAGGCTGTCGACGACCGCCTTGTCCTGCAGCGCCTTGCCGATGGCGGCGTTGGCCGCGGAGACGGTGGCGGCCGGCGTCTTCGCGGGCGCGTAGAAGCCGTACCACTCGTCGAAGGCGATGTAGCCGATGCCCTGTTCGGCGAAGGTCGGCACCTCGGGCGTGAAGGGGGTGCGCTTCGGGCCGGAGGTCGCCAGGATGCGCAGCTTGCCGGCGCGCGCGTTGGGCACGAAGTCGCCGACCGGGGTGATCATCGAGGCGAGCTGCCCGCCGATCACGTCGGTCACGCCGGGGACCGAGCCGCGGTAGGGGATGTGCTTGAGTTCCACGCCGCTGTTCTTCGACAGCAGCGCGCCCATGAAGTGCGGGATCGAGCCGGCCGCCGGGGAGCCGTAGCTGGCCTGGTCCGGATGCGCCTTGGCCCAGGCGAGGAAGTCGGCCACCGTCCTCACGCTCGCCGGCACCACCGGCCCGACGGCCAGCCCGTGCGAGAACGAGGCGCCCAGCGACACCGGCACCAGGTCGGCGAAGGTGTCGTACGACAGCTTCTTGTAGATGCCCGGGTAGACGGTCAGCACCGAATGCGGCGTCAGCAGCAGCGCGCTGCCGTCGGGCGGCGCGTTCTTGACGTTCTCGACCGCGATGCGGCCGCTGGCGCCGGTCTTGTTGTCCACCAGGCCGGCGTTGCGCACGTAGCCGGCGGCGGCGAGCTTCTCGGCCACGCGGCGCGCCATCACGTCGGCGGTGCCGCCCGCCGGGAAGCCGCAGACGATGCGCGCGGTGTCGAGGTTCTGCGCGCGCAGCGCGGGCGACAGGGCGGCGAGGGCGGTGGCGCCCAGGGCCTGGAGCGCCTGCCGGCGGGAAAGATCGGTCATGGTGTGTCTCCTTGTTGTGGTCGGTTTCCGGGGGTGAGATACGGTTGCGGCCAAGATGCTTCCTTGGCCTGCAGCTATCTTTTCGATAGCGGATGCGTGCCGGGGCGGCGAAGGGCGCCGCAACCTCAGCGCGGCGCCATCCGCAGCGCGCCGTCGAGCCGGATCACCTCGCCGTTGAGGTGCCCGTTCTCCACCACCTGCGCCGCCAGCCGGGCGAACTCCTCGGGCCTGCCCAGGCGCTGCGGGAAAGGGATCGACTGCGCGAGCGAGGCCTGCACCGCCTCGGGCAGCTCGGTCATCAGCGGCGTGGCGAACAGGCCCGGCGCGATGGTGCAGACGCGGATGCCGTGCTGCGCCAGGTCGCGCGCCATCGGCAGCGTCATGCCGACCAGGCCCCCCTTGGAAGCGCTGTAGGCCTGCTGGCCGACCTGCCCGTCGTAGGCCGCGATCGAGGCGGTGAACAGCATCACCCCGCGCTCGCCGTCCTCCAGCGCGCCGAGCTTCGCGCAGCGGGCCGCGAAGAGCCGGCTCAGGTTGTAGGTGCCGATCAGGTTGACGCCGATCACCCGGGCGAAATCCTCCAGCGGCGCGGGCGATCCGTCGCGCTGCACCAGCCGCTTGGCCCCGCCGATGCCGGCGACGTTCATCAGGATGCGCGCCGGGCCGTGCGCGGCGGCGGCGCCGTCGAGCGCCGCCTCCACGCTGGCGGTGTCGGTGATGTCGCAGGCGAAGGCGGCGGCGCGGTCCGCGCCGATGTCGGCGGCGACCTGCCGGGCGCGGTCGAGGTTGCGGTCGAGCAGCGCGACCTTCGCGCCCAGGCGGGCGAGTTCGCGGGCGGTGGCCTCGCCGAGGCCGGAGGCGCCGCCCGAGACGATGGCGGCATGTCCTGTGAATTGCATGGGGGGCTTTCGCGGATGGGGGAACGGTCGGACCGGGTCAGGCGTGGGCCGGTGCGGGCGCCGGTGCGGCCGAGGGCAGGATCGCGCCCTCGGCGGTGCCGTCGTGCAGCGCCTCGACCAGCGCGGCGCGGTGCTGCAGCACCGCGCGCTGGTTGATGGTGCCCTTGTCGGTGATCTCGCCGCGGTCGCTCGACGGCGGGGCGTCCAGCACCAGCCAGCGCGCCACCCGGGTGGCGCTGCCGGTGGCGCCGCGCGCCAGGGTGTCGGCCAGGTCCTGGAACGCCGCGCGCACCGCCGGCGCGGCCAGCGCCTGCGCCATCGGCGCGTCCGGCGGCAGGCCGGCCAGGCGGCGCACGGCGGGCGTCGGGAACACCAGCGCGCCGATCTCGTGGCGGTTGATGCCGGTCAGCACCGTGTCGTGCACGTAGGGCGCGCCGGCCGCGGCGATGCGCGCGCGCAGCGGGCCGACGCTCACGAAGGTGCCGGTGGAGAGCTTGAAGTCCTCGGCGATGCGGCCGTCGAAGCGCAGGCCGCGCTGCGGGTCGGCCGGGTCGATCCAGGCCACCGCGTCGCCGGTGCGGAAGAAGCCTTCCTCGTCGAAGCTCTCGCGGGTGGCCTCGGGGTTGCGCCAGTAGGCCGGGGTGATGTTGGGGCCGCGGTAGCGCACCTCGGTCTTGCCGTCCACCGGCACCAGCTTGATCTCCAGGCCGGGGCAGGGCACGCCCAGGTCGCCCGAGCGCACCTCGGTGGAATTGACGAACAGCGCGAACGGGCCGGACTCGGTCATGCCCAGGCCGGTGCCCATGACGATGCGCTCGCCGATCTCGCGCTCCTGCGCGGCGTGCAGCGCGTCCCAGATCGGCTGCGAGAGCCCGGCGGCGGCATAGAAGAAGAGCCGCACCCGGCGCAGCAGGTTGCGGCGCAGCGTCTCGTCCTCGTGCATCGACCGGGCGATCACCTCGAAGCCGGTGGGCACGTTGAAGTACACCGTGGGCGCGATCTCGCGCAGGTTGCGCAGCGTCTCGGGCATGCCGGCGGGCGTGGGCTTGCCGTCGTCGATGTAGAGCGTGCCGCCGTTGTAGACCACCATGCCGAAGTTGTGGTTGCCGCCGAAGGTGTGGTTCCAGGGCAGCCAGTCGACCAGCACCAGGCCGTCCTCGGCCAGCACCGGCATCGACTGCGCCAGCTGCTGCTGGTTGGCGCACCACATGCGCTGGGTGATGACCACCGCCTTGGGCAGCTTGGTCGAGCCGGAGGTGAACATGAACTTGGCGATGCTGTCGGGGCCGACCGCGCGGTGCGCGGCCTCGGCGCCCGCGCCCGGCGCGGTGTCCCGCAGCCGCGCGAACGGGGTCTGCGCGCCGCCGTCGCCGCGCGCGAAGCCGCCGGCGTCGGACAGCACCACCTCGCAGTCGGCCGGCACCAGCGCCCGCAGCGCCGCGCCGTAGCGCGCGCCGTCGCTGGCGAAGACCAGGCCCGGCGTCAGGGTCTGCATCACGTGGCGCAGCTTGCCGAAATCCTGGCTCAGCAGCGAATAGGCGGGCGACACCGCGCAGTAGGGCACGCCGACGTGCAGGCAGGCCAGCGCCAGCAGCGCGTGGTCGAGATCGTTGTCGCTCAGGATCAGCACCGGGCGCTCGGCGTCGAGCCGGCGGTCCACCAGCGCCTGGCCGATGCGGCGCGCGCCGTCGAGCGCGTCGGCGTAGCGCAGGTGCTCCCAGTCGCCGGACGACCCGTCGGCGCCGCGCCGACGGCGGGCGAACAGGGTGCGGTCCGGCACCGCCGCGGCCCAGTGCTCCAGCCGCTCGCCGAGGGTGCGGGCGTAGGGCTGCAGCGGCACTTCGCTGCGCAGGTAGTGGACGGCGGACGCGCCCGCCGCGCGGTCCGCGCCGGTCGCCGGCGCCTCGCGCACCAGGACGCGGTCCACGCCGAAGCGCATCGGGCGGTAGCGCGGCGCGGTCGGCGCCGTCGCGCCGGAAGCCGGTTCCGGGGGGAAGGATGCTGTCACGGGTTGTCTCCTGTCGATTCTTGTGGACCGTGCCGCGCGGCGGGACGGGGTCAGCGCACCTTGGCGGCGCGCCCCGCGAGGAAGGCGGCCACCCGCTCCTTGGCCTCGGGCGCGGACTGGGCGATGGCGGCCACCAGCGATTCGGTCATCAGGCCGTGGTCGGCCGGCTGCTCGGCGATGCGCGGCAGCACGTGGGTGAGGGCGTAGTTGGTCATCGGCGCGTTGGTGGCGATGCGCCGGGCCAGCTCGATCGCCTTGGCCAGCGATTCGCCCTGCGGCACCAGGTACTGCGCGAAGCCGGCGCGCTCGCCCTGCTCGGCGTCGTAGACGCGGCCGGTGAGCATCATGTCGGTCATGCGCGCCGCGCCGATCAGCTTGGGCACCCGCACCGAGGCGCCGCCGCCCACGAAGATCCCGCGCGAGCCCTCGGGCAGCGCGTAGAAGGTGGAGGCGTCGGCCACGCGGATGTGCGTGGCGCTGGCCAGTTCGAGCCCGCCGCCCACCACCGCGCCGTGCAGCGCCGCGACCACCGGCACGCTGCCGAACTGGATCGCGTCGAGCGCCTTGTGCCACATGCGCGAGTGGTGCACGCCCTGCACCGCGTCGCGCTCGCGGAGTTCGGACAGGTCCAGGCCGGCGCAGAAGTGGTCGCCGCCGCCGTGGATGACGGCCGCGCCCACCGTCGGCGGCAGGTTCTCGAAGACGTCGCGCAGGGCCAGCACCAGCGCGTCGTTGAGCGCGTTGCGCTTGGCCGCGCGGTCGAGCCGGACCACCGCCACGGTGTCCTGGATGTCGAGCGCGAGGCCCACGGAAGGGGGAATGTTCGTCATGCGGTCTTTCTGTCGGAGGAGGGTTCCGGAGCCTTGTCCGGGCGGGTCCAGTTGGTTATAGTCTATAACTACTTATTCGGGCCCACAACGCCGGATGCCCGCAAAAACAAGGACTTGCGGGTTTGTACCGAGAGCATCGGGACCGGCGGACCGGCAGGCCCCGGCCCGGGAAGAACACACAGGAGACACGCCATGGAAGCCTTCATTCCCTACGGAACCTACTGGTCGAGCCCGTTCGCCAAATGGCAGGGCTCGCTCGCCACGCTCGACCCGCTGCCGCTGGCCGCGCGCATCGGCCGGGCCGCGCTGGATGCGCGCGGGGTCGACCCCTCGGCCATCGACCTGGCCATCCTCGGCCACACCAACCCCTACCCGGGCAGCTTCTACGGCACGCCCTACGTCACCGGCCTGATGGGCATCGACCGGGTGGCCGGCCCGACGGTGCAGCAGGCCTGCGCCACCAGCGTGCGCGCGCTGCAGATGGCCGCGCACGAGGTGGCGATGGGCAGCGCCCGCTGCGCGCTGCTGGTCATGGCCGACCGCCAGTCCAACGGCCCGGTCGTCCACCACGCCAACCCGGCCGGCCCCGGCGGCTACGGCACCAGCGAGCGCTGGGTGCTGGACAACATGGCGCACGACCCGTACGCGAAGAACCCGATGCTGCAGACCGGCGAGAACGTCGCCCGCCGCTACGGCATCGACACCGCCGAGCAGCACGCCGTCAAGCTGCGCCGCCACCAGCAGTACCAGGACGCGCTGGCCGACGACCGCGCCTTCCAGCGCCGCTACATGGTGGACGCGCCGCTGGGCGATCCGAGGAAGCAGAAGCCCGGCGCCCCGGTCGCCGCGCTCTCGATGGACGAGGGCATCTTCCCGACCACCGAGGAGGGCCTGGCGCGCCTCCAGCCGGTGCAGCCCGGCGGCAGCGTCACCTTCGGCGGCCAGACCCACCCGGCCGACGGCCACGCGGGCGCGCTGGTCACCGGCCGCGACCTGGCGCGCATCCTGTCGCCGCGGCCCGAGATCGAGGTGCGGGTGCTGGGCTTCGGCATGGCGCGGGTCGAGCCCGGCTACATGCCGATGGCGCCGTCGCCCGCCTGCGCCCGTGCGCTCCAGGCCGCCGGCATCGGCATCGCGCAGGTCGATGCCCTCAAGACGCACAACCCGTTCGCGGTCAACGACATCGCGCTGGCGCGCGACACCGGCTTCGGCTGGGAGCGGATGAACAACTACGGCAGTTCCCTCGTCTGGGGCCACCCGCAGGCCCCGACCGGCCTGCGCGCGGTGATCGAGCTGATCGAGGAACTGGTGCTGCGCGGCGGCGGCACCGGCCTTTTCACCGGCTGCGCCGCCGGCGACACCGGCATGGCGGTCGTCCTGCGCGTCGGCGACCGCGGATGAAGGCGGCGCACATGAGCCACAAGCATTTCTCCGCCCGCATCGACGACGCCTGGATCGTGGACGGCGTCCGCACGCCCTTCGTCGACTACTGCGGCGCCTTCGGCGGCCTGTCGCCGACCGACATGGGCATCAAGGCCGCCCGCGAGGCGCTGGCGCGCAGCGGCGTGCCGGCCGCCGACGTCGATGCGGTCGTCGCCGGCTCGATGGCGCAGGCGGCGGTCGACGCCTACCTGCTGCCGCGCCACATCGGCCTGTACGCCGGCGTGCCGATCGGCGTGCCCTCGATCCTGGTGCAGCGCATCTGCGGCACCGGCTTCGAGCTGTTCCGCCAGGCGGCCGACCAGATCGCGCTGGGCTACGCGCGGGTGGCGCTGGTGGCGGGCGCCGAGTCGATGACCCGCAACCCCATCGCCTCCTACACCCACCGCACCGGCTTCCGGCTCGGCGCGCCGGTGGAGTTCAAGGACTTCCTCTGGGAGGCGCTCGACGATCCGGCGGCGGACGTCTCGATGATTCAGACCGCCGAGAACCTCGCCAGGCAATACGGCATCGCCCGCGAGGAGGTGGACGCCTACGCCTCGCTCTCGCAGCAGCGCGCGGTGGCGGCCCGGGACGCGGGCGTGCTGGCCGAGGAGATCGTGCCGGTCACGGGCGAGACCTTCGCGCTCGACGGCTACCGCGACCGCCGGATCGAACTGCCGAAGAAGGCCGGCGTGGTGGCGGCCGACACGCATCCGCGCCTGTCGCCGCCCGAGGTGCTGGCGGGCCTGCGCACCGTCTACGAGGGCGGGGTGCAGACGGCGGGCAACAGCGCGGCGCTGGTGGACGGCGCGGCGGCGGCGGTGGTGGCCGGCGGCGCCTACGTGCGCGAACGCGGGCTGCGGCCGCTGGCCCGGCTGCGCGGCGCGGCGGCGGCCGGCGTGCCGCCGGAGATCATGGGCATCGGCCCGGCGGCGGCCATCCGGGCGCTGCTGGCGCGCTGCGAACTCGGCATCGGCGACATCGACCTGTTCGAGATCAACGAGGCCCAGGGCGCGCAGATCGTCGCGGTGGAGCGCGAGCTGGGCCTGGACCGCGACCGGCTCAACGTCCACGGCGGCGCCATCGCGCTGGGCCATCCGCTGGCGGCCACCGGCGTGCGGCTGACGCTGGCGGTGGCGCGCGAGCTGCGCCGCCGCGGCCGGCGCTGGGGCGTGGCCTCGGCCTGCATCGGCGGCGGCCAGGGCATGGCGCTGCTGATCGAGAACCCCGAGGCCTGAGGCCCCGCGCCCGACGCGCGGCCGCCTGCCGCCTTTCCGACCCCCTTCCTCTTTCCGGGACATTTCACGCATGCAAGTCATCACTGCCGACCAAGCCGGCGCCCTGATCCGCGACGACGCCACCCTGTTCCTCGGCGGCCTGGCCATGACCAGCCTGCCCGAGGAGATCCTCAAGGGCATCGAGCGCCGCTTCCTGGCCGAGGGCCACCCGCGCAACCTCGCCACCTGGGCCTGCGGCGCCATCGGCAACAGCCGCGACGGCGGCATGGTGCACTTCGCGCATCCGGGCATGATCCGCCGCGTCGTCGCCGGCCACTTCGGCCAGACCGGCGCCGAGATGATGAAGATGGTGTTCGCCGGCGAGGTCGAGGCGTACAACTTCCCGCAGGGATCGCTGTCGCAGCTCACGCGCCACATCGCCAGCCGCTCGCCGGGCCTGCTGACGAAGGTCGGCCTCGGCACCTTCGTGGACCCGCGCATCGAGGGCGGCAAGCTCAACGACCGCTGCACCGAGGACCTGGTGCAGCGCGTCGAGTTCGCCGGCGACGAATGGCTGTTCTACCCGACGCCGAAAATCGACGTGGCGCTGATCCGCGGCACGGTGGCCGACGAGGACGGCAACATCACCCTCGACAAGGAAGGCGTGCTGCTGGAGCAGGTCTCCATCGCCCAGGCGGCGCGCGCCTGCGGCGGCATCGTGATCGCGCAGGTGGAGCGGGTGGTGGCCGCGGGCAGCCTGCATCCCAAGGCCGTCAAGATCCCCGGCGTGGTGGTGGACTACGTGGTGATCGGCAAGCCCGAGAACCACATGCAGACCATCGCCACGCAGTTCGACCCGGCGCTGTCGGGCGACGCGCGGGTGCCGATGCACGGCATCCCGGTGATGGCGCTCGACGAGCGCAAGGTCATCGCCCGCCGCGCCGCGCTGGAACTGGAGCCGGGCGCGATCACCAACCTGGGCATCGGCATCCCGGCGGGCATCCCGTCGGTCGCGGCGGAGGAGGGCGTGGCCGACCAGCTGACGCTGAGCGTGGAGAGCGGCGTCAACGGCGGCGTGCCGGCGCAGGGCGGCGACTTCGGGCTCGCCTACAACCCGCAGTCCATCGTCGAGCAGACCACCCAGTTCGACTTCTACGACGGCGGCGGCCTGGACGCGAGCTTCCTCGGCCTGGCGCAGACCGACCGCCACGGCAACGTCAACGTCAGCAAGTTCAACGGCCGGCCGGTGGGCTGCGGCGGCTTCGTCAACATCACCCGCTCCACCCGCAAGCTGGTCTTCTGCGGCACCTTCACCGCCGGCGGCCTGAAGGTGGCGGTGGGCGAGGGCCGGCTGACCATCCTGCAGGAAGGCAAGGCGCAGAAGTTCATCGAACGGGTCGAGCAGCTCACCTTCAACGGCCACGACGCCGCGCTGCGCCGGCAGGAGGTGGTGTTCGTCACCGAGCGCGCGGTGTTCCGTTTGACCGAGGCGGGTCTGGCGCTGACCGAGATCGCGCCCGGTATCGACCTGGAGCGCGACGTGCTGGCGCACATGGGCTTCCGGCCGATCCTCGACGGCGTCCGCGCCATGGACGCCGGCCTGTTCTCCGAGCGCTGGGGCGGCCTGTCGCAGGCGATGGCGCGCAAGCGCCCGGTCCATCCCTGAAGCGCGGGGCGCGTCAGGGCGCGGAGGTCTTCTTGCCGCCCGGCGCCCGGGGGCGGTCGTGGCGGTCCGGCAGCGCGCAGTACTACGCCACGACCACCGAACCGAGCAGGAGTGCGCCTACCAGCCAGAAAAATGCCACGAATCCGTACAGCATGATGGTCACGATCGTCTCCCGGAGCAGGTCTTGACCCTACGCCGGAATGCGCCGGGGCACCAGAGTCCTTGCCCCTACCGGACGATGCGCCCGCCGCAGGAAAGCCGGCCGTCCCGGACCATGGATTCGACCGTGCGGAGGCGCGGGTTTCGCGTCATTCGGGTTTATTGCAATTGGTTACATTATGGATTCCTCCACTATGTTCAAGGTTTGCAATGGCCTCCACCACCTACGGCTGCGACGACTTCCAATCCATCTGCGCTGGCGCCGCCATCCTGGCTAGCGGCGGCGGCGGCAGCTTCCAGAATGCCCTGTCGATCCTGAAGCAGCTCGCCCAGAGCTGGAGCGGCACCATCACCGTGCAGGACTATGACGGCGCCACGGCCGCCTGCGTGGTGGCCATGATGGGGTCGCCGGACGCGGGCGACGCCCTGACCCTGGCCGACATCCAGAACTCGACCCGCAACACCCTGCAGGTGCTGCAGCAGGGCACCGGCTACCCCGCCGGCTGCGTCATTCCGGTGGAAATCGGCGCCATCAATTCGCTGGTGCCGCTGATCGCCGCCGCGGCCTCGGGCGGCAAGCTCTGGGTGGTCGACGGCGACGGCGCCGGCCGTGCGGTCCCCCAGCTGCCGCAGACCACCTTCGCGGGCGCGCCCAGCCTGCCGGTGGGGCCGTGCGCGCTGGCCACCAGCGACAGCGACCCCGCGCTGGTCGAGTCGGCCCTGCTCAACGCCCCGGGCGCGGAGAAGATGGAGCATCTGGCCGCCGGCGTGGTGGGCGGTTTCGGGGGCTTCTCCGGCATCGCGCTCTGGCCTTCCGACCGCGACAACAATTTCGGCCTGAAGAACCATTACATTCCCGGCACCCTGAGCCAGTTGCAGGGACTCGGCCGTTACCTGCGTGCCGGATCGCCCAGGTCCACGACGGACGTCGCGCAGGCGATTCAGGGTGCCACCCGGCGTGCCACGTCGGTGGTGGTGCGGAACTTCTACATCACCGGGGTACGGCAGGCGACCAGTGCCGCCTCGCTGGATACTGGCATGATCCAGCTCGACAACAATCCCGACCCCGCCAAAAGTACGGACACCCGCATCATCTACAACATGAACGAGAACCTGCTCATGTACAACGCGTCGCTCAGCGTGCCCGACGTCGTGGCGCCGGATTCGATCTGCTACTACTCGGAATGGTCGGGCCGGGGCTTCTCGAACGCCGACAACGACCTGGCGCAGTTCTTCGATGCCGCGACCGGCACCAGCACCGGCAAACCGGTCAGCATCCTGAAGATCGCGACCGACCCGATGCTCTATGCCACGCCGGGCGTCAAAGCGTCCTTCGCGCAGTTGCTGCGTTCCATCGGCTATGCCGGTGCGCTGCCGCCCGCGGCGGCGCACACCGCTCCGTAGACCGCCGGAGTCGCCGAGCAGCATGCAGGAGAAGGATCTCAACAAGGAGCGCCTGGAGTTGGCATTGGAGGCCGCCGGGCTCGATCTGTGGGAGAACAACCTGCGCACCGGCGAGGTCGTCCGGGCCGCCTTCAAGACCTTCGTCGAGCTCGGCTACACCCAGGACGAGGTGCCCCACCTCGTCCAGAATTCGCTGGACATCGTGCATCCGGACGACCGCGAGATGATCCACACCGCCCTGGCGGACGTGGTATCCGGCCGGACGCGCGAGTACCGCTGCGAGTTCCGCCTGCCCACCAAGGCGGGCGAATGGGTCTGGTACGCCAACTACGGCCGGGTGATGGACACCGGGGCATCCCAGCCGGGCGAACGCTTCATCGGCGTCACCTTCAACATCGACGGGCGCAAGCGCAAGGAACGGGAGATGGCCCGGATCAACGCGCAGCTGGAGGAGCAGAACCAGTTGCTCCACGAGTTCAACGGCGCCCTGCGGCAACTGGCCTCCACCGACCCGCTCACCGGAATCGCGAACCGCCGCACGCTGATGGAACTGGGCGAGAAGGAGTGCCGGCGGGCCCAGCGCTTCGCGCATCCCCTGTCGATCCTGATGATCGACATCGATTCGTTCAAGCGCATCAACGACCGGTGGGGGCACCAGATGGGCGACCGGGTGATCTGCGCCACGGCGGACATCTGCCGCCTGCACAGCCGCAACGGCGTGGACGTCGTCGCGCGCCTGGGCGGCGAGGAGTTCGTGATTCTCCTGCCCGAGACCGGAGAGGCGAGCGCGGTCGTCATCGCCGAGAAACTCCGCAACCTGGTCATGGCGGAGCGCGTGACCGCCGACGAGGGCGAGCTCGTGCGGTTCACCGTCAGCATCGGGGTGGCGGCACGCGAGGAGAGCATGTCGATCGAGTCCTTGCTCCACCGGTCCGACCAGGCGCTCTACCAGGCCAAGAGCCACGGACGCAACCGCGTGCAGCGCTTCGAGGCCTCGCGGTCCGAAGGCCATCACGACCTGTCCCCACCGGGCTGACGCCGCGGAACCCGTGATTCCGGTCCGGTGCCGGGGTACCGCTCCTTACAGGGGTGCACCGTGCAGCGGCAATAATGAAGCCGGTATGAACCGGACCGACTTTCCAGGGGTTACGGGACCACAAGAGGTTCGATGAGACGCATCCATTCTTTCGAGTTCGAAGACCAGGCCTGGCTGCCCAGGAGCATCCACTCCGGCGTCACCGCGTTCCTGCAGTTCGCGGTGTCGAAAATCGATCTCTACCGGTCCGTCGCGCCCCTGCTGGACCAGGCCATCCGCCGATCGCGCGCGACCCGCGTGGTCGATCTGTGCGCCGGCTCGGGCGGGCCGTGGCTGGAGATGCGCGACCACCTCGAGACGGTCCGCGAGCGCCGGGTCGCGGTCTGCCTGACGGATTTCTTCCCCGATCCGCAGACCTTCCAGCGCCTGCAGGACACCGCGCCCGCCACGTTCTCCTATGTCGGGGAGCCGGTGTCGGCGCTGGACGTTCCGGAGCGGCTGTCGGGCTTCCGGACCCTGTTCTCGTCGTTCCACCATTTCCGGGAAGACCAGGCGGTGCGCATCATCGCCAGCGCCGTCGAACGCCGGCAGGGACTGGGCGTGATGGAGTCGACGCAGCGCCATCCGCTGATGATCGCCTACATGCTCCTGACGCCTTTCATGGTGCTGCTGACCGCGCCGTTCCACCGCGCGTTCAGTTGGAAGCGCATGTTCTGGACCTACGTCGTGCCCGCCATCCCGCTGATCGTGATGTTCGACGGCATCGTGTCCTGCCTGCGCACCTACACGCCCGAGGAGCTCATGGCGCTGGTGCGGCAGGTGCCCGGGGCGTCCACGTTCCATTGGGAATCCGGCGTCCGCCGGCTGGGGGTGCTGCCGGTGGGCACCACCTACCTGCTGGGCTGGCCGAAGGAGACGGCCTGACGCCTGCGGCCCGGCGGCGCCGTCACTCGGCCGTCGCCAGCACCGCCGGGTTCTGCGCCACCCGGTTGCGGCCGGAGAGCTTGGCCTGGTAGAGCGCCCGGTCCGCACGGTCGAGCAGCCGCTCGCAAAGCCGGTCGATGGCCGTGGGCAGCGGGGCCACCTGCGGCTCCAGCTGCAGGGTGCCGACGCCGGCGCTGGCGGTCACCCGGCCCCAGGGGCTGGGCGCGTGCTCGACGGCCAGCGCCTCCACGCCCGCCAGCACCCGGGAGGCGATTTCGACGGCGCCCGCCGCGGTCGTGTCCGGCAGCACCAGCGCGAATTCCTCGCCGCCGTAGCGGCTGGCCATGTCGCCGGCGCGCAGCATCGCCTGCTGCAGGGCGCCGGCCACGCGGCGCAGGCATTCGTCGCCGGCCAGGTGGCCGTAGTGGTCGTTGTACTGCTTGAAGTAGTCGATATCGACCATCACCACCGACAGCGGCCGGCCATGGCGCCGGGCGCGGCCGACCTCGGTGGCGAACACCTGCCCGAACCAGCGGCGGTTGGGCAGGTCGGTCAGGTAGTCGTGCTGGGCGAAGCGCAGCAGCTGGCGGTTGGCTTCCTCCAGCCGCCGGTTGGTGCGCGCGAGTTCCTCGGTGGCCTGCGCCAGGCGGCGCTGCACCCGCAGGTGCTCGGTGATGTCGGTCAGCGCGGTGGTCAGGCCGGTGACCTGCCCGGCGGTGTCGCGCACGCCCTGGATGCGCACGTGGTAGGTGTGGTCGTGCAGCTGCATCGTGCCTTCCGGCACGTCCCGGCCCGCATCGAGCCGCGCGAAGGCACCGGCCAGGGAGCGCTCCGCCTCGGGCACCAGGGCGGTCACCGGGCGGCCGATGATCTTCTCGACCGGCAGGCCGTGCATCTTCGCCAGCGCCTCGTTGACCACGAGGAAGCGCAGATCGCGGTCCAGCAGCGCCAGGGCCACCGGCGCGGCGGCGTAGACGGCTTCGAGCTGCAGCAGCCGCTGGCTCAGCACGCCGCCCAACGGGGTCACGTCGCGGTCGATGCCCCGGTAGCCGCGGAAGGTGCCGTCGGCCGCGAACAGCGGAATGCCGCTGGTTTCCAGCACCACCAGCGAGCCGTCCGGCCGCAGGTTGCGGTTGATCAGGCCGGCGAAAGGCCGCTGCGCGCCGACGATTTCGGCGAACTCGCGGCCGACCCGCTCGGCCTCGTCGGGCGGCATGAAGTCGAACGGCGTCTTCCCGAGCACGTCCGACGGCGGCCGGCCGAGCATCTGCAGGCTCCCTTGCGAGCAGAAGGTGTAGCGTCCCTGCGCGTCCACCTCCCACATCCAGTCGGTGTTGTGGTGGACGATCTCGTACAGGCGGGCGATCTCGCCCGGGGTGTCGGTAGGCAGCTGGTGCATGGTTTCTTCTTGTTTTGTCGTATGCCGCGCACGCCGTTGTGCGCATTGCAGGCGCACGGCGTCGTGCGCGCCTCAAGGATAGCCGGGGCTGCGCCTGCGCATGCCTCAGCCCTGCTGCAGGTAGTCGAGTTCCACGGCGCTGAAGCCGGCCAGCCGCCGGGCCTCGGCGTTGAAGGGCGGACGCAGGCGCGGCGCCTCGTGGCGGCGGGTCAGCACCCGGTAGTGCTCGACCGGCTCCAGGCCTTCGCGGGCGCAGAGCCAGGCGTACCAGCGGTTGCCGATGGCCACATGGCCGATCTCCTCCTGCAGGATCACGTCGAGGATGGCGATGGCCGCCAGCGCGTCGGGCGTGCCGGCCTGGCGCAGCTTGGCCTGGATCAGCGGCGTGGCGTCCAGCCCGCGGGCCTCCAGCGTGCGCGGCACCAGCGCCATGCGGGCGACGATGTCGTGCGCGGTCTTCTCGCACATGCTCCACAGGCCCTGGTGCGCCGGGAAGTCGCCGTAGTCGTGCCCCAGGCCGCGCAGGTGGTCGCGCAGCAGCAGGAAGTGCCTGGCCTCTTCGGCCGCCACCCGCATCCAGTCGAGGTAGAAGTCGCGCGGCATGCCGTCGAAGCGCCAGACGGCGTCGAGGGCCAGGTTGATGGCGTTGAACTCGATGTGCGCGATGGCGTGCACCAGCACCGCCCGTCCGTGCGCGGTGGCCGGCGAGCGGCGCGCCACCTCGGTGTGCGGCAGCAGCGCCGGGCGCGCGGGCCGGCCGGGCAGGGTGGCCGGATCGGGCAGGTCGCCGGACCAGCGCTCTGCTATCGAAAGCGTAGCTGCCTGCCCATGCAGCACCTGCGCCTGCCGGGATTTTTCTTCGGGATCCGTGAGGCGCAGCAGTCGCAGGGCGTGGGAGCGGAGGTCCATCGGCAGGATTTTAAGGAAAGCATGTCGCCAGAAGCGAATGATTCTCCCGAATCGAATATCTAGGATCGGTTTGCCCGCAGCGTGAAATCGCACGTCTCGACCGCCAGCTGCGATATTCGCGCTAAAGCCACGCTGAAACTGTCGATGCGGTATACGGCGCTGTAAACCATCGGCGGGGGCATCGGATCGCTTTCGATAATCCGCAGCCGACCCTCTTCGATATCGGTGCGCACGTAATCCAGCGCGAGCTGGCTGATGCCCAGGCCGCCGATGGTGAGTTCCCGCAATACCGTCGTGCTGTTGGTGGCGAATACCTGGTTGAAGCGAAAGCCGTGTTCCGCGCGCCAGGCGGCGTAGAACCGGTTCTTGGCCGCGCCCTTCGACTGTTCGAGCATCGGGTAATGCGCGAATTCCTCCGGCTTCAGGGGCCGGTCGGGGATGCCGAGCTGCGGGCTGGCCACCCACAGGTCCTCCACCTGGCCCACGCGCACCGTCCGGTAGCGCTCGCCCCAGAAGGTGCCCGGCATGATCGCCAGGTCGATGGTGTTGTCCTCCAGCCCGTCGAACAGCTTGAGGCCCGCGTCCACGATCGGCTCCAGCATCAGCTTCGGGTGCAGTGCCTGTATCCGGTCGATGAGCCGGGTGAGCCAGGTCAGCGCGGTGAGTTCGGTCACCCCGATCCGGAAGGTGCCGCGCAGCGTCCGCTCGTCGCTCACCTCGTGCTCGATGCGCACCAGCAGTTTCTGCGCCTCCACCGCCAGCGGCATCAGCTGGCGGCCGGTCTGGGTCAGCTCCAGGCCGCGCGGCGTGCGGTGCAGGACCGCCGCGCCGCACATCCGCTCGATTTCCGCCACGCGCTTGGAAACCGCCGATTGCGTCGTGTGCAGTGCCGTGGCCGCGGCGCTGAAGCTCCCGGACCGGGCGCTGAAGAGAAAGGCTTCGAGCTGTTTGAAAGTGATATTCATCGCGGCGGGCGGGCGGAATCGGCCATGGACGGGAAGTGAGAAGCAAAAGGGACAAAGAAGGAAGGGCAGGAATAAAAGGAATGGGCGGGGCGCGAATTACTCGTTTGGACGGCCCGGAGGCCGGGCGGATACTTTCCGGACACCTCCCGCCATTTCCCATGATCCAGATCGCACCACGCCTCCACCGCATCCAACCGTCCCCCAGTTCCATGGCCGGGCAACGGGCACGCGAACTCAAAGCGCAGGGCCGGGACATCCTGGGCCTGACCACCGGCGAGCCCGATTTCGACACGCCCGAACATATCCAGGAAGCGGCGATCCGCGCGATGCGCGCGGGGCAGACGCGCTACACCGACGTGGGCGGCACGCCGGCCCTCAAGGAAGCCATCGCGCACAAGTTCCGGTCGGAGAACGGCCTCGACTATTCCAGCGGCGAGATCATGGTCGGCACCGGCGCCAAGCAGGTCATCTTCAATGCCCTGATGTGCACCGTCGACGACGGCGACGAGGTGATCGTGCCGGCGCCGTACTGGGTCTCGTATCCGGACATCGTGCTGCTAGCAGGAGGCGTGCCGGTGTTCGTGGACTGCCCGGCGGCCGGCGGCTTCAAGCTGCGGCCGGCGGACCTGGAGGCGGCCATCACCCCGCGCACGCGCTGGCTGATCCTCAATTCCCCCAACAACCCCAGCGGCGCGATGCACACCGCGGACGAGCTGCGCGCCCTCGCCGAGGTGCTCGACCGGCACCCGCAGGTCTGGGTGCTGACCGACGACATCTACGAGCACCTCGTCTACGACGGCGCGGCCTTCGCGACCATGGCGCAGGCCGCGCCGCGGATGAAGGAGCGCACGCTCACCGTCAACGGCGTCTCGAAGGCGTACGCGATGACCGGCTGGCGGATCGGATACGGCGCGGCGCCGGCGCCGCTGGTCAAGGCCATGACCAAGCTGCAGTCGCAGAGCACCTCGGGTCCGAACGCCATCGCGCAGGCGGCGTCCGTCGCGGCGCTCACCGGGCCGCAGGACTTCGTGGCGCGCAGCCGCGAGATCTTCCAGCAGCGGCGCGATGCCGTGGTGGATGCCCTGAACGCGATCGACGGCATCCGCTGCGCGCGGCCCGAGGGCGCGTTCTACGCGTTCGCGGCCTGCGACGCGCTGTTCGGCAGACGCACCGCCGACGGCCGGACGATCGCCAGCAGCGACGACTGGATCCTGCACCTGCTGTCCTCGCAGGACCTCGCCGCGCTGCAGGGCAGCGCCTACGGCGTTCCGACGCACTTCCGCATCTCCTTCGCCGCCGGCCTCGACCACCTGCGCGAGGGATGCGCGCGCATCGCCCGCGCTTGCGAGGCCCTGTCGGCCTGAAGGCGCATGCCCCGGTGCCCGTCCCGGTTTTCCTCCGTCCCGACCGATCCACCCGAACCCGAGCGATCCACCGCCATGCAACGATCCTTCCTCTCCAGCGTGCTCGCGGCATTCGCCCTGTGCGCCACCGTGGCCGCGCCCCGCGCCGGGGCCGCCGACGCCTTCCCGACCCGGCCGGTGCGCATCGTCGTCGGCTTCTCGCCCGGCGGGTCGAACGACATCGTGGCGCGCGTCATCGCCCCCCGGCTGTCCGAGGCGCTGGGGCAGTCGGTGATCATCGAGAACCGGCCGGGCGCGGGCGGCAACATCGCGGCCTCGGCCGTGCTGGCGGCGCCGGCCGACGGCCATACCCTGCTGATGTGCACCACCGGCACGCTTTCGATCCAGCCGCACCTGATGGCTTCGATGCCCTTCGACTCCGAGAAGGACCTGGTGCCGGTCACGCAGATCGCGAACGCGCCGTACCTGCTGCTGGTCAACCCGCAACTGCCGGCGAAGAACGTCCGGGAGCTGATCGACTACGCCAAGGCGCGCCCGGGCGAACTCAACTTCGCCTCGTCGGGCAACGGCACCGGGGGCCACCTCGCGGGCGAGATGTTCAAGTCCCGCGCCGGCGTCGACATGGTCCACATCGCCTACAAGGGCACCGGCACCGCCATGGCGGACGTGCTGTCCGGCCAGATTTCGGTGATGTTCGACCAGCCGGTCAGCTCCATGCCCAACGTGCGCGCCGGCAAGCTGCGGGCGCTGGCCGTCGCCAGCCTGCGCCGCCTGCCGGGGCTGCCCGACGTGCCCACCGTGGCCGAATCGGGCCTGCCGGGCTTCGATCCGGTGACCTGGACGGGCCTGTGCGCGGCCAAGGGCACCCCGCAGGCGGCCATCGACCGCGTCCAGCGCGAGGTCGCCAAGGTCATCGCGCTGCCCGAGGTGTCGCAGCGGCTGGTCCAGGACGGGCTGGAGCCGGTCGGCAGCACGCCGCAGCAGTTCCGCGGCTTCCTCGTGGCCGACAAGCGCAAATGGGGCGCCGTCATCGAGCAGGGCAGGATCAAGCTCGAATGAGGCCGCGCCGTTCCCGGGGCAGGCGCGCATACTGGCGCATCCTTCCCGCGAAAAGGCCGTGCCCATGCCCCGCTACCGCACCACCCTGGCCGACCAGGTCTTCGCCTTCGACGACCTGAAGCAGGTGATGGCCCACGCCAGCCCGGCGCGTTCGGGCGACTACCTGGCCGGGATCGGCGCCCCCACCGCCCGGCAGCGCGTGGCGGCGCGCCATGTGCTGGCCGACCTGCCGCTCGCCGTCTTCCTGCAGGAGGCGGTGGTGCCCTACGAGGACGACGACATCACCCGGCTGATCCTCGACGGCCACGACGCGGCCGCCTTCGCGCCGGTGGCCCACCTGACGGTCGGCGGCCTGCGCGACTGGCTGCTGGGCGACGCGGCCACGCCGGAGGTGCTGGCCGCGCTGGCGCCCGGCCTCACGCCCGAGATGGCGGCGGCGGTGTCCAAGATCATGCGCAACCAGGACCTGATCGCGGTGGCGCGCAAGTGCCGGGTGGTCACCCGCTTCCGCGACACGCTCGGCCTGCCGGGCCGTCTCGCGGTGCGGCTGCAGCCCAACCACCCGGCCGACGACGCGCGCGGCATCGCCGCCTCGACGCTCGACGGGCTGCTCTACGGCGCGGGGGACGCGGTCATCGGCATCAACCCGGCGTCGGACCGGCTGCCGGTGCTCGACCGGCTGCTGCGCATGCTCGACGCGGCGATCCAGCGATTCGAGATTCCCACCCAGTCCTGCGTGCTGACGCACGTGACCAACACCCTGCGGCTGATGGAGGCCGGCGCGCCGGTGGACCTGGTGTTCCAGTCCATCGGCGGCACCGAGGGCACCAACCGCTCCTTCGGCGTGACCGTGGCGCTGCTCGACGAGGCCCGGGCGGCGGCGCAGGCCCTGGGGCGCGGCACCGTCGGCGGCGACTGCATGTACTTCGAGACCGGGCAGGGCAGCGCGCTGTCGGCGGGCGCGCACCACGGCGTGGACCAGCAGACCTGCGAGGCGCGCGCCTACGGCCTGGCCCGGCGCTACCGGCCGCTGCTGGTCAACACGGTGGTGGGCTTCATCGGCCCGGAGTACCTCTACGACGGCAAGCAGATCGTCCGCGCCGGGCTGGAGGACCACTTCTGCGGCAAGCTGCTCGGCCTGCCCATGGGCTGCGACGTCTGCTACACCAACCACGCCGAGGCCGACCAGGACGACATGGACACCCTGCTGGTGCTGCTGGCCGCCGCCGGCGTGACCTTCGTCATCGGCGTGCCGGGCGCGGACGACGTGATGCTGGGCTACCAGAGCACCTCGTTCCACGACGCGCTGTTCCTGCGCGAGACGCTCGGCCTGCGGCGCGCGCCCGAATTCGAGGCCTGGATGCGGCGCATGCGGCTGGCCGACGACGCCGGCCGGCTGCTGCCGCCGCAGGCCGGCCACCGGCTGCTGCAGGACCTGGGCGCCATCGCGGCGGTCGGAGCCGGGTCATGAGCGCCGACGGCCCGGTCCTGCCCGGCGTGATCGCCGACCCGTGGGACGGCTGGCGCGGCGCCACGCCGGCGCGCATCGCGCTCGGACGCGCGGGCGTCGCCATCCCGACCGCCGAGGCGCTGCGTTTCGGCTGGGCGCATGCGATGGCGCGCGACGCGATCCACGCGCCGCTGGACGCCGGGGCGCTCGCCGCGTCCCTGGAGCAGGCCGGCTGGGAGGTGCTGCGGGCCCGCAGCCGCGCCGACGACCGGGCCGCCTACCTGCACCGGCCCGACCTGGGCCGCCAGCTGCATCCGGACGATGCGGAGCGCCTGCGCGGGGCGCGGCGCGGCGGCGAGGCGCCGGCGCTGTGCATCGTCGTCGGCGACGGGCTCTCGTCGCTCGCGGTGCAGCGCCATGCGCTGCCCCTCCTCGACGCGTTGCGCGGACAGCTGCGCGACGATCCGCCGATCGGCCCGGTGGTGGTGGCGACGCAGGCGCGGGTGGCGTTGGCCGACGATATCGGCGAGGCGCTCGGCGCCCGCCTGGTGGCGATGCTGATCGGCGAGCGGCCCGGGCTCAGCGCGCCCGACAGCCTCGGCATCTACCTCACCCACGCGCCGCGCCGCGGACGCCACGATGCCGAGCGCAACTGCATCTCCAACGTGCGCCCCGAGGGCCTGCCCTGCGACCAGGCCGCGCGGCAGCTGGCCTGGCTGGCGCGCCAGGCGCTGCGCCGGGGCCTGACCGGCGTCGGCCTGAAGGACGAGAGCGACGGCGACCTGCTGGAAGCCGACGGCGCGCCGCCCGCGCTGCCGGGCCGATGAGCCGATGGGCCGGCGCGCCGCGACCGGCGTCGCCCGGACGAACCCCCGGGACCGGTGGTGGCTCCGGCGCGGCCTCCGGCGGGCGCGCCTTGCGTTTCCTACAATGCGACGCATATTCCTCACCGGGCGGCCTCTGCCGCCCGTTCGCATTTCCAGGAGCCTGCAACGTGTCCGAACTCCACAAATTCATTTTCGACGGCATGCCGGTGCGCGGCATGCTGGTCCGGCTGACCGATGCCTGGCAGGAGGTGCTGCAGCGCCGCGCCTCCAACAACCAGGGCGGCGCCTATCCCCAGCCGGTGCGGGAGCTGCTCGGCGAGATGGCCGCCGCCGGCGTGCTGATGCAGTCGGGCATCAAGTTCAACGGCGCGCTGATCCTGCAGATCTTCGGCGACGGCCCGGTCAAGGTCGCGGTGGCCGAGATCCAGTCCGACCTGCGCCTGCGCGCCACCGCCAGCATCGTCGGCGCGGTGGAGCCCCACGACCGGCTGGCCGACCTGGTCAACCGCGGCAACCAGGGCCGCTGCGCCATCACCCTCGACCCGAAGGACAAGTTCCCGGGCCAGCAGCCGTACCAGAGCATGGTGCCGCTCTTCGACGACCGGGGCGAGCGCCTGCACAAGCTCAGCGACGCGCTGCAGCACTACATGCTGCAGAGCGAGCAGCTCGACACCACGCTGGTGCTGGCGGCCGACGACCGGGTCGCCTGCGGCCTGCTGGTGCAGCGCATGCCGGTGCAGGGCGAGGGCAACCTCGCCGGCAGCTTCGTCAGCGCCGAGAACGAGGCCGCCATCGGCCGCGACGAGGACTACAACCGCATCGCCCACCTGGCCGCCAGCCTGCAGCGCGACGAGCTGCTGACGCTCGACGCCGACACCATCCTGCGCCGACTGTTCTGGGAGGAGCCGCTGCTGCGCTTCGCGCCCCAGGACGCGGACCACGCGCCGCGTTTCGCCTGCAGCTGCAGCCGCGAGCGGGTGGCCGGCATGATCCGCGGCCTGGGCCGCGAGGAGGCCGATTCCATCCTGGAGGAGCAGGGCCGGATCGAGGTGGGCTGCGACTTCTGCGGCCGCCAGTACCGGTTCGATCCGGTCGACACCACCCAGATCTTCGCCGCGCCGGCGCAGGTGGTGGTGCCGGGCACGTCGGCGGTGCAGTAGGGGCCGTGGCCGCCGGCCGAGGGCCGCTTGCTATCTATCGCGTAGCGCGGAACCCAGGCGGAATGCGGGCCGCCGCGCCATGCGCCCGCCACGGGCCGGCGCCGCGCTCAGCGCGTGATCTGCACGTAGATCTCGTTGGGCCGGACCATGCCCAGCTCGGCCCGGGCCTTCTCCTCGACCATGTCGAGCCCGTCGCGCAGGTCGCGCACCTCGGAGGCGAGGCGCTCGTTGGCGCGCTGCGCCTGGGCGTTCTGCTGCTTCTGGTCGGCGATGCTCTGGCGCATCATCTGCACCTCGGGAAGGCTGCCGCGGCCGCTCCAGAGCTGCATGTGCAGCAGGACGAGCAGCAGGACCAGCACGAGCGGGACGAGGCGGTTGGACGACATGGCGGGAACGGGGAAGGCAGGCCGCGAGTGTCGCACCGCGGGCGGCGGACGGGGCGGGCGGCGATTGTAAAAAAAGAGGCGGGCCCGTGGCCGGGCCGCCTCTGTCGGTGCGAAACGCAGCGACCGCCCGGCCGCCGCGCGCGCGATCAGCGCAGGTTGTAGAAGGCCGCGCGGCCGGGGTACACCGCCACGTCGCCCAGGTCTTCCTCGATGCGCAGCAGCTGGTTGTACTTGGCGGTGCGGTCGCTGCGGCTGAGCGAGCCGGTCTTGATCTGGCCGGCGTTGAGGCCGACGGCGATGTCGGCGATGGTGCTGTCCTCGGTCTCGCCCGAGCGGTGGCTGATCACCGCGGTGTAGCCGGCGCGCTTGGCCATCTCGATGGCGGCGAAGGTCTCGGACAGGGTGCCGATCTGGTTGATCTTGATCAGGATCGAGTTGCCGATGCGCTTCTCGATGCCTTCCTGCAGGATCTTGGTGTTGGTGACGAACAGGTCGTCGCCCACCAGCTGGACCTTCTCGCCCAGGCGCTCGGTCAGGTGCTTCCAGCCGTCCCAGTCGCCTTCGGCCATGCCGTCCTCGATGCTGATGATCGGGTACTTGTCGACCCAGGTCGCGAGCATGTCGGTCCACTGCTGGGCGCTGAGCTTGATGCCGCCTTCGCCTTCGAGCACGTACTGGCCGTCCTTGAAGAATTCGCTGGCGGCGCAGTCCAGGCCGAGCGCGATCTGCTCGCCCGCGACGAAGCCGGCCTTGTCGATGGCTTCGAGGATCAGCTGGATCGCCGCCTCGTGGTTCTCGACGCTGGGCGCGAAGCCGCCTTCGTCGCCGACGGCGGTGCTCATGCCGCGGTCGTTGATGATCTTCTTGAGGGCGTGGAACACCTCGGCGCCGTAGCGCACCGCCTCGCGGAAGCTGGGCGCGCCGACCGGGATGATCATGAACTCCTGCAGGTCGAGCGAGTTGTTGGCGTGGGCGCCGCCGTTGATGACGTTCATCATCGGCACCGGCAGCTGCACGCCGCCCATGCCGCCGAAGTAGCGGTAGAGCGGCAGGCCGGCTTCCTCGGCGGCGGCGCGGGCCACGGCCATCGAGACGGCCAGCATCGCGTTGGCGCCCAGGCGCGACTTGTTCTCGGTGCCGTCGAGGTCGATCAGCGTCTTGTCGAGGAAGGCCTGCTCGGAGGCGTCCAGGCCGATGATGGACTCGGAGATCTCGCCGTTGATGTGGCCGACGGCCTTGAGCACGCCCTTGCCCAGGTAGCGCGACTTGTCGCCGTCGCGCAGTTCGATGGCCTCGCGCGAGCCGGTGGAGGCGCCCGACGGGACGGCCGCGCGGCCCATCACGCCCGATTCCAGCAGCACGTCGCACTCGACGGTGGGGTTGCCGCGGCTGTCCAGGACCTCGCGGCCCACGATATCGACGATTGCACTCATGAGGAAGTCTCTTTCTCTCGGATGTTGAACAACGGGGACGTGCGGCCGGCGGGTCCGCGGATGCCGGCGGGCAGGAAAACGGAAGGCGGGGCGGAATGTACCGCAGCGGCCGGACGGCTCAGGCGGCGAAGTCGTTCTCGAGGAACGGATGGCGCTTGGTCACGTCGTCGAGCGCGACCAGGGTTTCGAGCAGCGCCTTCATGTGCTTGAGCGGCACCGCGTTCGGGCCGTCGGACAGGGCATGGGCCGGATCGGGATGGGTCTCCATGAAGAGCCCCGCCACGCCGACCGCGATGGCCGCGCGCGAGAGCACCGGCACCATCTCGCGCTGGCCGCCGGAGCTGGTGCCCTGGCCGCCGGGCAGCTGGACCGAGTGGGTGGCGTCGAAGACCACCGGCGCGCCGGTCTCGCGCATGATCGCGAGGCCGCGCATGTCGGAGACCAGGTTGTTGTAGCCGAAGCTCGCGCCGCGCTCGCAGGCCATGAAGTTGTCCTCGGGCAGGCCGGCGTCCTTCGCGGCGGCGCGGGCCTTGTCGATGACGTTCTTCATGTCGTGGGGCGCGAGGAACTGGCCCTTCTTGATGTTGACCGGCTTGCCCGACTGCGCCGCGGCGCGGATGAAGTCGGTCTGCCGGCACAGGAAGGCCGGGGTCTGCAGCACGTCGACCACCTGGGCGGCCTCGCGGATGTCGTCCTCGGTGTGGACGTCGGTGAGGATCGGCAGGCCGAGCTCGCGCTTGACCTTGGCGAGGATCTCCAGGCCCTTCTCGCGTCCCGGGCCGCGGAAGCTGGCGCCGGAGGAGCGGTTGGCCTTGTCGAAGCTGCTCTTGAAGATGAAGGGGATGCCGAGCGCCGAGGTGATGTCCTTGAGCGCGCCGGCGGTGTCCATCTGCAGCTGCTCGGACTCGACCACGCAGGGGCCGGCGATCAGGAAGAAGCGGCGCTGCAGGCCGATGTCGAAGCCGCAGAGCTGCATGTCAGGCCGATGCTTTCAGGAGGGGGGTGGATGCGGGTGCATCGGGGGAGGCGGCCGCCCGGGCCTGGTGGTCCAGCGCGGCCTTGACGAAGGCGTTGAAGAGCGGATGGCCGGCCCAGGGCGTGGACTTGAATTCCGGGTGGAACTGCACGCCCATGTACCACGGGTGCACCGCGCGGGGCAGCTCGACGATCTCGGTCAGGTGCTCGCGCTGGGTGCGGGCGGAGATCACCAGGCCGGCGTCGCGCAGCCGGTCGAGGTACTGCACGTTGGCCTCGTAGCGGTGGCGGTGGCGTTCGGTGACCACGTCGCCGTAGATGTCGTGCGCCAGGGTGCCGGGCTCGACGTCGGAGCTCTGCGCGCCCAGGCGCATGGTGCCGCCCAGGTCGGAGGTCGCGGTGCGGGTCTTGATGGTGCCGTCCGCGTCTTTCCATTCGGTGATGAGCGCGATGACCGGGTAAGGCGTGTCGGCCTCGAACTCGGTGCTGTTGGCGTCCTGCATGCCGGCCACGTGGCGGGCGTACTCGATGGTCGCGACCTGCATGCCCAGGCAGATGCCCAGGTAGGGGATGCCGTGCTCGCGGGCGTAGCGGGCGGCCTTGATCTTGCCTTCCACGCCGCGCTTGCCGAAGCCGCCGGGCACCAGCACCGCGTCGTACTGCGCGAGCTGCTCCGCGTCGCCGGTCTCCAGCACCTCGGAGTCGAGGTAGGTGATCCGGACGCGCACGTGGTTGCGCATGCCCGCGTGGCGCAGCGCCTCGTTGAGCGACTTGTAGCTGTCGGACAGGTCCACGTACTTGCCGACCATGGCGATGGAGACCTCGCCCTTGGGGTGCAGCGTCTCGTGGACCAGGTCGTCCCAGCGCTTGAGGCGGGTGGGCGGGGTGTTGAGGCGCAGCTTGTCGCAGATCAGGCCGTCGAGGCCCTGCTCGTGCAGCATGCGCGGCACCTTGTAGATGGTGTCCACGTCCCACATGCTGATCACGCCCCATTCGGGCACGTTGGTGAACAGCGAGATCTTGGCGCGCTCGTCGTCGGGGATGCGGCGGTCGGCGCGGCACAGCAGCACGTCGGCCTGGATGCCGATCTCGCGCAGCTTCTGGGCGGTGTGCTGGGTCGGCTTGGTCTTGAGCTCGCCGGCCGCGGCGATCCAGGGCACGTAGGTCAGGTGCACGAAGGCGGCGTTGTTCGGGCCCATGCGCAGGCTCATCTGGCGCACCGCCTCCAGGAAGGGCAGGGACTCGATGTCGCCGACGGTGCCGCCGATCTCGACAATGGCCACGTCCACCGCGTCGGGCGTGCCGACGCCGGCGCCGCGCTTGACGTATTCCTGGATCTCGTTGGTGACGTGCGGGATCACCTGCACCGTCTTGCCGAGGTAGTCGCCCCGGCGCTCCTTCTCCAGCACCGACTGGTAGATGCGGCCGGTGGTGAAGTTGTTGGACTTCTTCATCCGCGTCTCGATGAAGCGCTCGTAGTGGCCGAGGTCGAGGTCGGTCTCGGCGCCGTCGTCGGTCACGAACACCTCGCCGTGCTGGAAGGGCGACATCGTGCCCGGATCGACGTTGATGTACGGATCGAGCTTGATGAGGGTGACTTTGAGGCCGCGCGATTCCAGGATGGCGGCCAGCGAGGCGGAGGCGATTCCCTTGCCCAGGGAAGACACCACGCCGCCGGTGACGAAGACGAATTTGGTCATTTCGCAGACGGAAAGCCTGCAGGAGACTGTCCGCTCGGGGAGCTGGTAAAGCGAGATTATAGGTTTGGCCGCCCGCGGGACCGGACGCGGCGCGGGCTTGACCGGTCGGCGCGCGGGGGACTTGCGGCGCGCGCGCGCCGGCACGCGACGCGGAGCACCCGTCCGCCCGCGGGGATGGCCGCCCGTGCAACACTCGGCCCATGGATTCTGCGGAAAGTTCGGAACGGGTCGCGGCGGGCCTGGAGGCCTTCGATGCGGTGGTGCGCGCCAGCGCCGGCTTCCGGGGCCGCGACGGCCAGCGGCGCATGGCGGAGGCGGTGGCGCGGGCCCTGGGCACCGCCACGCTCGGCAAGCGCGAGGAGGGCGACGACGAGCCGGTGCGCGCGATCGCGGTGGTGCAGGCCGGCACCGGCGTCGGCAAGTCGCTGGCGTACTGCGCGCCGGCCGTGGCATTGGCGCTGGCGCGGGGCACCCGGGTGATGATCTCGACGGCCACCGTGGCGCTGCAGGAGCAGCTGGTCCACAAGGACCTGCCGGCGCTGGCCGCCGCGCTGCCGCAGCCCTTCCGCTTCGAGCTGGCCAAGGGGCGCGGGCGCTACGCCTGCCGCTTCAAGCTCGAACGCCTGGCGGGGCTGGGCGACGCGGCCGACGCCGACCTGGACGACGACCTGTTCGCCGAGGAGGCCGCCGAGGCGCGCGCCGCCCACGCCGCCCGGCCGCGCCAGGAGGCCGAGGCGCGGGTGCGGTTCTACGCCGGCGTGGCCCAGGCGCTGTCGCACGGCGGCTGGGACGGCGACCGCGACACGCTGGAAGCGGCCCCGGCCCCCGAGGTCTGGGGGCCGATGGCAGCCGACGCCGCGTCCTGCACCGGCCAGCACTGCCCGGCCTACCAGCAGTGCGTCTACTACGAGCGGCGCAAGGCGCTGGTGGGGGCGCAGGTCATCGTGGTCAACCACGACCTGCTGCTGTCCTCGCTCGGCAACCGGCTGCTGCCGGAACTGGACAACTGCCTGCTGGTGCTCGACGAGGCGCACCACCTGCCGGCCACCGCGCTGGCGCAGTTCGCCTGCCGCATGGACCTGGGCCGCCACGGCTGGATCGACCGGCTGTCGCAGCGCGCGCTGCGGGTGGGCGCGATGGTCGAGGTGGCCGAGCTCGCCGACATCCCGCGCCATGCCGCCCAACTGCGCCAGGCGTTGCAGCAGGTCGAGCGGCTGGCGATGGACCTGTACGGCGACGCCTTGCGCGCCGCGTCGGCCGGCGGCCCGGGCCGCGGCCCGGCGCGCGCCCGGGTGGCGCGCGGCGAGCTGCCGGACGCGCTGCAGGAGCCTCTCGGGCTGGCGTCGCACCACGCGGCGGGTTTCCTGGACGGGCTGCGCGCCATCGCCAAGGCGCTGCGCGCCGCGATCCGCGACCGGCCGGCCGAGGCGCGCCGCCTGTCCACGCTCTACGCCCAGGTCGGCGCCCTGGCGCCGCGCCTGGAGGAGGTGCACGCCACCGCCCAGCTGCTGATGCGCGCGACCGACGCCGGCGCGGCGCCGGCGGCCAAATGGTTCACCCTCGAATCCTTCGGGGCGGACGGCGACGGCGGCACGGCGCTGCAGGCCCATGCCAGCCCGCTGCTGCCGGGCGCCGCGCTGCGCCACAAGCTCTGGGGCACGGTGCGCGGGGCGGTGCTGACCTCGGCCACCCTCACCAGCTGCGGCCGCTTCGACTTCTTCCTGCAGGAGTCCGGGCTGCAGGGCGACGACGCGGTCACCACGCTGGAGGTGCCCAGCCCGTTCGACTACGCCGCGCAGGGCCGGCTGGTGGCGGTCGAGACCGGGGCCGATCCGCGCGACGCCGCCGCCTACACCGCCGAGATGGTGCGCGCCCTGGTGCGCGACCTGGCCGGGGTGCGCCACGGCGCGCTGGTGCTGTTCACCTCGCGCGACCAGCTGCGCCAGGCGGCCGAGGCGCTGCCGCCCGCGCTGCGGCCGTCGGTCCTGGTGCAGACCGCGCATCCGCGCGCCCGGCTGCTGGCGACCCACCGGGCGCGGGTGGCGGACGGCGCGCCGTCGATCATCTTCGGCATGCAGTCCTTCGGCGAGGGGCTGGACCTGCCGGGCCGGCTGTGCGAATCGGTCTTCATCGCCAAGCTGCCCTTCGCGCCGCCGGACGATCCGGTGGGCGAGTCGCGCGCCGAATGGCTGCGCGCCGTGGGCCGGGACCCGTTCTCCGAGCTGGTGGTGCCGGCCACCGCGATCCGCCTGGCGCAGTGGGTGGGCCGCGCCATCCGCACCGAGGAGGACCGCGCCAGCGTCTACTGCTACGACCGCCGCCTGGTGCGGACCGCGTACGGCCAGCGCCTGCTGCAGGGCCTGCCGCCGTTCGCGCTGGTCCGCGCGGCGTCGGGCGGCGGCGCTGCCGCCCCTGCGGGCGCGGCGGCGGAGGCGGCCTGAGGACGGCGCGTCGCGGCCCGGGGCCGCGGCGAATCCTGGAGAATCCCGCCCCATGAACGACACGATCCCCTCCGCCGCCCCCGCCCTGCCGGACCGCCTCTCCAGCGACCCGCGCAGCCCGCACCACGACGCCGCCGTGTTCCGGCACGACATCGGCATCCGCCTCAACGGCAAGGAACGCTTCGACGTGGAGGAATACTGCGTCAGCGAGGGATGGGTCAAGGTGCCCGCCGGCAAGACCGTGGATCGCAAGGGCAAGCCCCTGCTGATCACGATCAAGGGCCAGGTCGAGGCGTTCTACAAGTAGCGTCGGCCGGCCAGGCCGCGGGCGGACGGCGCGGGCGCCGGGCGCTCAGGCCGCGCGCCGCGCCGCTTCCGCCAGGTCCCGCGCCAGGCGGTTGTGCCGCCGGACCAGCGGCTCCAGCTCCAGGGTCGCCAGGCGCCCGTCCCGCACGACGACCCGGCCGTCGACCACGGTGAACGCCGCCGGCGCGCTGGCGCAGAGCAGCAGGGCGCCCACCGGGTCGTGCACCGCGCCGCCGGCGAACGCCAGGGCGCGCAGGTCGAACAGCGCCAGGTCGGCGCACATGCCGGGGGCGAGGTGGCCGATGTCGGTGCGGCCCAGCACCCGCGCGCCGCCCCGGGTCGCCAGGTCCAGCGCATCGCGGGCGGTCATCTCCGCCGGGCCGCTGTCGCAGCCGAAGGGCTCCAGCGCGCGGCCGACGCGGGCCAGCAGCATCGCCTGGCGGGCTTCGGCGAGCATCTGCGCGCCATCGTTGCTGGCGCTGCCGTCCACGCCCAGGCCGACGGGCACGCCGGCGTCGAGCATGCGGCGCACCGGGGCGATGCCCGAGGCCAGCCGCATGTTGCTGCACGGGCAGTGGGCCACGCCGGTGCGGGTCCGGGCGAACAGGGCGATGCCGTCCGCGTCGAGCTTGACGCAGTGCGCGTGCCACACGTCGGGGCCGACCCAGCCGAGCTCCTCGGCGTATTCGGCCGGGGTGCGGCCGAACTTCTCGCGGCTGTAGGCGATGTCGTGGTCGTTCTCGGCCAGGTGGGTGTGCAGCCGCACGCCGCGGGCGCGGGCGAGCAGCGCCGATTCCCGCATCAGGGCGCGGCTGACGCTGAAGGGCGAGCAGGGCGCCAGCGCCACCTGCACCATGGCGCCGTGCGCGGCGTCGTGGTGGCGGTCGATGAGCCGCTCGCTGTCGCGCAGGATGGCGTCCTCGGCCTCCACCACCCGGTCGGGCGGCAGGCCGCCCTGGCTCCGGCCGACGCTCATGCTGCCGCGGGTGGCGGTGAAGCGCATGCCGATGGCCGCGGCCGCCTCGATGCTGTCGTCCAGCCGCACGCCGTTGGGATAGAGGTAGAGGTGGTCGCTGCTGGTGGTGCAGCCCGAGAGCAGCAGTTCGGCCATCGCGACCTGGGTGGAGACCCGCACCATCTCGGGCGTGAGCCCGGCCCACAGGGGATAGAGCCCGCGCAGCCACGAGAACAGCTCGGCGTCCTGCACGCCCGGGATGGCGCGGGTGAGCGACTGGTACATGTGGTGGTGGGTGTTGACCAGGCCCGGCACCACCAGGTGGCCGCGCGCGTCGATGACTTCGTCGGCGGTCTGCGGCAGCTCCGCGGCCGGGCCGATGGCCTCGATGCGGCGGCCCCGCACGAGCACCGAGGCGTCGCGCAGCTCGCGGCGGGCGTCGTCCTGCGTGGCGATGCAGGCGGCGTTGCGGATCAGCAGCGTGGGGCGCTCCGGCGGCGCGGGAGCCGTCGGAGCGGTTTCGGGATCAGGCATCGGGGCTCTCCTCGGTGTCGGTGTCGGTGGCGGTGTCCACCCGGTTGCGGCCCGCCGCCTTGGCCGCGTAGAGCGCGGCGTCGGCCCGCGCGAGCAGCGCTTCCAGCGCCTGCGGCCGTGCGCCGCCGCCGCCGCAGGTCGCCAGGCCGAAGCTGGCGGTGATCCCCTCCGGCGGCGATGCCGTCCCTTCCGGCGTGCCCTCGGCCGGCAGGGACAGGGCCGCCACCCGCTGGCGCAGCCGCTCCGCCACGATCCGGGCGTGGGGCGGGCCGGCGTCGGGCAGCAGGGCGGCGAATTCCTCGCCGCCGATCCGTCCCAGGATCGCGCCGCCGCGCAGGCCCGCCGACAGTTCGGCGGCCACGGCGGCGAGCACCCGGTCGCCCTGGGCATGGCCGTACCGGTCGTTGATCCGCTTGAAGTGGTCGACGTCGATCATCAGCACCGCCGCCGGACGGCCCGCCGCGGCCAGGCGGGCCAGCGTCGCCGACGCGCGCTCCAGGAACGCGCCGCGCCGCAGCGTGCCGGTCAGGTGGTCGTGGCGGGCCAGGTGGTCCAGCCGGCGCAGCAGGTCGTTGCGCGCCCCGTTGACGATGGCCACCGCCATCGGCCCGAGCGCGACCAGCGCGATGCCCAGGCGCGCCGACTGCGTCGAGTCGATGTAGAGCAGGTTCCCCTCGGGCAGCGCCATCAGGCCCGCGGCGATGGCGAACAGCTGGGCGACGCTCAGCAGCGCGGTGAGCACCAGCGTCGGGAAGACCTCGTAGCGCAGGGCGCACCAGATGAGCGCCGGCACGGGCAACGCGAGCACCCCGGGGCCGCCGACCAGGATGGCGCCGGCCAGCGACGCGGCCAGCGCCGCCACGGGCAGCGCTTCGCGCCGCTGCCATCGGCGCGGCCGCAGCGCCTTCGCGAGCAGGCCGCGCACCGGGCGGTCGCGGGGCGCGGACAGCATCATCGGCAGCAGCGTGATGTAGTAGGCGAGTTCCCCGTTGAACCAGTCCGCCACGCCGGCCGGCACGCCGCGGCCGAAGAGCAGGGCGCTGGCCCAGCCGCCCACCAGCGATGCCGCCCCGGCCGCGGCGACGCAGATCGCCAGCAGCGGCCAGATCGCGCGGGGCTGGGCCAGGCGGAACGCGTCGGCGGGCAACTTCCGGAGGGCGAGCAGGTAGCCGGCGACGACGCCGGTCAGGTTGGCGGCATTGAGCCCGAGGTTCACCGGCAGGGGCGTGCCGGCGATCAGGTCCGCCGCCAGGTAGGCCGCCAGGGCGCCCAGCCAGCCGGCCGCCGACGCCCGTTCCGGATGGCGCAGCAGCATGCCCAGCAGGACCGCGTTCGCCGGCCAGAAGAGGGACAGCGGCCCGAGCAGCCGGGTCGTCAGCACCGCCACCAATGCGCAGGGCAGCACGATCGACGCCGTCCAGGCGAAATCCTGCAGCGACCGCCGGGGCGTCCGCGCCTGCGGCGGGGGCGGTTCGGGCGGACAGGCGATCGGGAGGTTCGGAAGATCCATGGGACGGGCGGTCGGTGCGTCGGGGATGCGGTCCGGCACGGGGCAGCGGAACGGCGATCGGCGAGGACCGGATTGTCCCGCAGGCGCACGAGAGGTGAAGTCAATATGAACGGCGCGGGCCGCACGGTTTCCCTTGCCGCCCGCATTGTTCTCATGACTGAACAATCCGTTCGCCCGCGCGGGCTAGGCAAGGCGGCCCGGCCTTCCTAGACTGGGCGCCGAACCTTCCCCGCTTCCTCCTTTGCGTCCCGCCCGAGAACCCCCCGCCATGCCCGTACCCTTCACCGATTCCGCCGAAGTCGCCCATTTCATCGACGGCCGGCCCGCGACCGGCGCGGGCGACCGCACCCAGCCGGTCTTCAACCCCGCGACCGGCGCCGAGGCGCGCCGGGTGCGCCTGGCGGCCGCGCGGGACGTCGAAGCGGCCGTGGCCAGCGCGAAGCGCGCCTTCCCGGCCTGGGCCGACACGCCGCCCATCCGCCGCGCCCGCGTCCTGCTGAAGTTCCTGGAGCTGCTCAACCAGCACAAGGACGAACTCGCCGCCGTCATCACCGCCGAGCACGGCAAGGTGTTCAGCGACGCGCAGGGCGAGGTCTCGCGCGGCATCGACATCGTCGAGTTCGCCTGCGGCATCCCGCAGCTGCTCAAGGGCGACTACACCGACCAGGTCTCCACCGGCATCGACAACTGGACGATGCGCCAGCCGCTGGGCGTGGTCGCCGGCATCACGCCGTTCAACTTCCCGGTGATGGTGCCGTGCTGGATGTTCCCGGTGGCGATCGCGGCGGGCAACGCCTTCGTGCTCAAGCCGAGCGAGCGCGACCCGTCGGCTTCGCTGCTGATCGCGCGGCTGCTGCGGGAGGCCGGCCTGCCCGACGGCGTCTTCAACGTGGTGCAGGGCGACAAGCTGGCGGTGGACGCGCTGCTGGAGCACCCGGACGTGAAGGCGGTCAGCTTCGTCGGCTCGACGCCCATCGCCAACTACATCTACGAGACCGGCGCGCGCCACGGCAAGCGGGTGCAGGCGCTCGGCGGCGCCAAGAACCACATGGTGGTGATGCCCGACGCCGACATCGACCAGGCGGTGGACGCGCTGGTGGGCGCGGGCTACGGCTCGGCCGGCGAGCGCTGCATGGCGATCTCGGTCGCGGTGCTGGTGGGCGACGTGGCCGACAAGGTGATTCCGAAGCTGGCGGAGCGCGCGCGCGCGCTGGTCGTCAAGAACGGCATGGAACCCGATGCCGAGATGGGCCCGGTGGTGACCCGCCAGGCGCTGGAGCGCATCGAGGGCTACATCGCGCTCGGCGCGGAGGAGGGCGCCGAGCTGGTGGTGGACGGCCGGGGGCTGAAGGTCGAGGGCCACGAGGGCGGCTTCTTCACCGGCGGCACGCTGTTCGACAGGGTGACGCCCGGCATGCGCATCTACCGCGAGGAGATCTTCGGCCCGGTGCTCGCCTGCGTGCGGGTGGCGGACTTCGCCGAGGCGGTGCGGCTGGTCAACGACCACGAGTTCGGCAACGGCGTGGCCTGCTACACCCGCGACGGCCACGCGGCGCGCGAATTCGCCCGCCGCATCGAGGTCGGCATGGTCGGCATCAACGTGCCGATCCCGGTGCCGATGGCCTGGCACGGCTTCGGCGGCTGGAAGCGCAGCCTGTTCGGCGACATGCACGCCTACGGCGAGGAGGGCGTGCGCTTCTACACCCGGCAGAAGTCGGTGATGCAGCGCTGGCCCGAGAGCACCGCCAAGGGCGCCGAGTTCGCGATGCCGACCGCCCGGTAGGCCGGTTCCGCCCGGCGGCGGCTACCCCGCGCCGAAACCCTGCGCGAGGCGGGCGCGCAGGTGGTCCACGAGGCACTGCACCGCGCGCGGCACGGTCGGCGCCCAGGGCCGGATCGCGTAGACCCGCTCCCCGAAGAAGCCCACCGGCTTCCAGCCCGCCAGCAGCGGCACCGCGTCGCCCGCCGCCAGCGCGCCGGCCAGGCTGAAGTCGGGCAGCAGCGCGATGCCCAGGCCGCCCCGCACCGCCTCGCGCAGCACCTCGCTGTTGTTGGCCTTGAAGGGGCCGGACACCGGCACGCTGATCCGCTCCGCCGGGCGGCGGCCCTGCGCGGGCTTCTCGAAGGACCAGGAGGGGCCGCGCCCGTCGCGCAGGTAGGCCAGGCAGTCATGCCGCGCCAGCTCGGACGGGTGGGCCGGCGTGCCGCGCCGCGCCAGGTAGTCGCGGCTGGCGACCAGCAGGGCCGCCGAGGGCGCCAGCGCCCATGCCACGTAGGAGTCGGGCGGCGCGTGGCTGTGGCGCACCGCCAGGTCGAAGCCTTCCTGCACCACGTTCACCAGCCGGTCGTTGAGGTCGAGTTCCAGCCGGATCTCGGGGTAGCGCTGCAGGAATTCCGGCAGCAGCGGCGCGATGTGCTGGCGGCCGAGTGCCACCGGCGCGGTCATGCGCACCAGTCCGCGCGGCGCGCCGGCCAGGTCGCGCACGTCGGCGAGGCCCTGGGCGATGCGCGCGAACGAGGCCTGCGTATCGTCCACCAGCTGCTGGCCCGCCGGGCTCAGGCTGACCGAGCGGGTGGTGCGGCGCACCAGCACCGTGCCGGCGGCGCGCTCCAGATCCGCGATGCGCGTGCTGACCGAGGCCTTGGAGATGCCGAGCTGCCGGGCGGCCTGGGTGAAGCTCTGGGTGTCGGCCAGCACCGTCAGCAGGTGCAGGTCGGCCAGCAGCGGGGCGATGTGGTGGGTGGCCATGGGCGGGGCGTGGATGCCGGCGGTGCGACCGGGACAGTGCATTCTAGGGAGCGGCCCGGCCCTTCCGCCGACCCGCGGAAAAGGCTCTGATACATTGCCCCACGCCTTCGGCCGGCACCGCGCCGGACGTGCCGCGCCGCGATCCCCGCCCGCTCGCGCCCCCGTCCTCCCGCGCTTCCCGTCCCTCCCATTCCTCCCATTCCTCCCGCCCTTCTCGCAACTGCTCCCATGGACCTGTCTGGAAAACACCTGGTGCTCGGCCTCAGCGGAGGCATCGCCTGCTACAAGTCGGCCGAACTCTGCCGCGGCCTCATCAAGGCCGGCGCGACGGTGCAGGTGGTGATGACCGAGGCGGCCGAGCGTTTCATCACCCCGGTGACGATGCAGGCGCTGTCGGGCCGCGCCGTCTACGGCTCGCAGTGGGATGCGCGCGAGGGCAACAACATGCCCCACATCAACCTGAGCCGCGAGGCCGACGCCATCGCGATCGCGCCCTGCAGCGCCGATTTCGTCGCGCGGCTGGCGCAGGGCCGGGCCGACGAGCTGCTGAGCCTGCTGTGCCTGGCGCGGCCCTCCGGCCTGCCGCTGCTGCTGGCGCCGGCGATGAACCGCGAGATGTGGGCCCATCCGGCCACGCAGCGCAACCTGGCGCAGGTGCGGGCCGACGGCGCGGTGGTGCTGGGTGTGGGCACCGGCGCGCAGGCCTGCGGCGAGACCGGCGACGGCCGCATGCTGGAGCCGGACGAGCTGCTGGAGGACATCGCGGTCCACCTGCGGACGGACCGGCCGCTGGCGGGCCGCCGGGTGCTGATCACCGCCGGGCCGACCTTCGAGGCGATCGACCCGGTGCGCGGCATCACCAACCACTCGTCGGGCAAGATGGGTTTCGCCATCGCCCGCGCGGCCCGCGCGGCCGGCGCCGAGGTGGTGCTGGTGGCCGGCCCGGTGGCGCTGGCCACGCCGCGCGGCGTGCGCCGCATCGACGTGCAGTCGGCGCTGCAGATGCAGGCGGCGGTGCAGGCCGAGGCGGATGCGGCCGATGTCTTCGTCGCCGCCGCCGCGGTCGCCGACTGGCGGCCGGCGCGGGCGCACGACGCCAAGATCAAGAAGGACGGCAGCGGCCGGCCGCCGGCGCTGGAATTCGTGGAGAACCCCGACATCCTGCACGGCGTGGCGCGGTCGCCCCGGGCCCGGTCGGGCGCGCTCTATTGCGTCGGCTTCGCGGCCGAGACCCACGACCTGGAGATCCACGCCGCCGCCAAGCGCCTGCGCAAGGGCGTGCCGCTGCTGGTCGGCAACATCGGCCCGGCGGCCTTCGGGCGGGACGACAACCAGCTGCTGCTGGTGGACGCCGACGGCGCCCGGCCGACGGCCCGCGCGCCGAAAGAGGCGCTTGCTACCGAATTGGTAGCTGAGATCGCACGCCGCATGCCGGCGCGTACGGGATTCGATACCCCGGACTTCCAGCGGACAATCGCCCGATGAACATCGACATCAAGATCCTTGACCCCCGCATCGCCGACCAGCTGCCCGCCTACGCCACCCCCGGCAGCGCCGGCCTGGACCTGCGCGCCTGCATCGACGCGCCGCTGGAGCTGGCGCCCGGCGCCACAGCCCTGGTGCCCACCGGCATCGCGATGCACCTGCAGGACCCGGGCTACGCCGCGGTCATCCTGCCGCGCTCGGGCCTGGGCCACAAGCACGGCGTGGTGCTCGGCAACCTGGTCGGGCTGATCGACAGCGACTACCAGGGCCAACTGATGGTCAGCGCCTGGAACCGGAGCGCTACCGCCTACGCCATCGCGCCGATGGAACGCATCGCGCAGCTGGTGGTGGTGCCGGTGGTGCAGGCGCGCTTCAACGTCGTCGAGGCATTCGGCTTTTCCGAGCGCGGCGCGGGCGGCTACGGATCGACCGGCACCCGCTGACGGCCGCGCGGCCGTACGGCCACAGCACCCGGGCGCCGGGTTGTCGGTGCCGTCCTACCGGCGCGCGGCGCGCATCCCACGGCGCGTGGTGCAGGCGCCCGATAACGCCGGCCCGGGACATCGGCTGCAATGGATCCCTGTCATCGGCGGAGCGCGTGCCGCGTTGACTGGTAACCGGCCGCGCACCATTTGCATACATATTCGCCACAGAAGCGATACATGCGGTGCGTAGGCTGGCATCCGATGAGTCCGATATTCCAGGAGTTCCCGCCATGAAGTTCCCGACCCGTTCCCTCTCCGTCGCCGCCGGTGTCGTGGCGCTCGCCTCGCTGGCCGCCTGCGCGCCGTACCAGACCTACCCGACGGCCGGCTACCCGGCCGGCGGCTACCCCACGGCCTCCTATCCCGCCACCTACCCGGCGCAGCAGCCGGTGTACTCGCAGCCCGCCTATCCGCAGCAGCAGTACAGCAACGTCGCCTACGGCCAGGTGTCCAACATCGAGGTGTTCCAGACCGAGCAGGCGCGCTCGCCCTCGGGCCTGGGCGCCGTCGGCGGCGGCGTGCTGGGCGGGGTGGTCGGCAACCAGATCGGCGGCGGCTCGGGCCGGGCCCTGGCCACGCTGGCCGGCGTGTTCGGCGGCGCGCTGGCCGGCAACGCGATCGAGGGCAACCAGCGCGGTCCGGTGGTGCAGACCTACCGCATCTCGGTGCGGCTCGACAACGGCGGCCGCCAGGCCTTCGACGTGCCCAATCCCGGCGACCTGCGCATCGGCGACCGGGTGCGCGTCCAGGACGGCCAGCTGCAGCGCATCTGACGCCGCCCGCGCCCCCGGCCCGCGCTTTCGTGGGCGCGGGCCGGCCGCGTTCCATGTAAAAAGGCTGCATCCCGTGCAGCCTTTTTCCCGTGTGCGGACCGGAAGCCCGCGAAACGGCCGGTGCCGCTCAGTGCACCGTGCCGTTGCCCGGCACCGCCGGCTGGATGCGGAAGAAACCGGTGCCGGCGGTGCCGCGGCCGATCTCCTCCTCGGTCGCCTCGCGCACCGCCGCGACGCGCAGCGACAGGCGCAGCGCGATGCCGGCCAGCGGATGGTTGCCGTCGAGCACCACGTGCTCCGGGTACATCTCGCTGACGGTGTAGAGCGCGTCGCGCGGCGCGGCGGGGTTGGTGCCTTCGGGCAGGGCATGGCCCTCGAAGGTCATGCCTTCCTCGATCTCGGGCGGGAAGCGGTCGCGCGGCTCCAGGAACAGCAGCTGGTCGTCGAAGTCGCCGAAGGCTTCCTCGGGCTCCAGGTGCAGCTCCAGCCGGTCCGACGCCTTGCGGCCTTGCAGGGCCTCCTCGATCTTGGGCAGCAGGTCGTCGCCGCCGACCAGGAATTCGACGGGTTCGTCCAGCACGTCGAGCTCCTCGCCCAGCGTGTCCTTGAGGGTCCAGGTCAGTGCGACCACGCATTGTTTGGTGATTTCCATACGAGAATTGTCGCAGTTCGACCGGCCCGCCGCCGGGTCCCGCGCATCGTTGCCGCACCCGCTGCCGGACGGGTCGGCCGCTTTTCCCCTCCCTTCCGCACCTGCCCGTCCCGCCGGACGGCGTACCCTTCCCATGGACATCCACGCACCCCTTCCCCTGCTCGGCGGCCTGAGCCCCGCCCAGTTCATGCAACGCCACTGGCAGCGCAAGCCGCTGGTGGTGCGCCGGGCGGTGACCGACCTGCAGTCGCTGCCCGGCCGCGCCGACATCCTGGCGCTGGCCGGCCAGGAGGCGGTGGAGTCCCGGCTGGTGACCGCCGGCGCCGGCGGCTGGCGCCTGCGCCACGGGCCGTTCCCGCGCCGCGGCCTGCCGGCGCTGTCGCAGCGCGAATGGACGCTGCTGGTGCAGGGCGTGGACCTGCACGACGACCGGTCGCACCGCCTGCTGCGGCGTTTCGATTTCCTGCCGGCGGCGCGGCTCGACGACCTGATGGTCAGCTTCGCCACCGACGGCGGCGGCGTGGGGCCGCATTTCGACAGCTACGACGTCTTCCTGCTGCAGACCCACGGCCAGCGCCGCTGGCGCATCGGCCGGCAGAAGGACCTGCGGCTGCAGGAAGACGTGCCGCTCAAGCTGCTGGCGCATTTCGAGCCCGAGGAGGAATACCTGCTGGAGCCCGGCGACATGCTCTACCTGCCGCCGCGCTACGCCCACGACGGGGTGGCGGTGGGCGAGTGCCTGACGGCCTCGATCGGCTTCCGGGCACCGCGCCGCAGCGAGCTGGTGCGCGAGCTGCTGCCGCGCATCGCGGACGTCGACGCCGACGAGGAAGGCGATGCCGCCCCGCATGCCGCGCGGCGCGATCCGCTCTACACCGACCCCCGCCAGCCGGCGACCGCCACCCCCGGCGCGGTGCCGCAGGCGCTGGAGGACTTCGCGCGCGCATCGCTCGAAGCCGCGCTGCGCGATCCCGATGCGATCGGCCGCGCGCTGGGCGAGTACCTGACCGAGCCGGCGGCCGGCGTGTGGTTCGACGCGCGGGACGACGAGGAGGGCGCGGACCCCGACGAGGACGGGGACGACGGAGCCGATGGGGCCGGCGGCCGCAGCAGTGCGGCCGCCGGCGACGCGCGCCTGGCGGCAGGCGCGGTGCTGGACCGGCGCACCCGCATGCTCCACGACGCGCGCCATGTCTTCATCAACGGCGAGAGCTACCGGGCCGCCGGCCGCGACGCGCAGCTGATGCGCCGGCTGGCGGACGAACGCCGGCTCGACGGGCGCGCGCTGCGCGGCGCGAGTCCGGACGCGCGCGGCCTGCTGGAATCCTGGTGCGACAGCGGCTGGGTCCACCCGGCGCCGGACCCCTCCGGGGCGGTGGGGAAGCTGGGGCGGAAGGGCGCGTGAGGCGCGGCCCGACCCAACGCATTTGGATACACCGGGGCCGCGGGAGCAGGAGAAGAATGGGCCCATTCCTATAATTCCTCGCTCCAGCAGGAGCCGGTCCCGGGCTTCGGGCCACGCGCCCGACCCCGGACGGCGACCTCGCCTGGTGCGGTATCCCAGGTCTCTCTTGTCCATCCATAAGGAAACTCCAATGAAGAACTCGCTCGTACTCGCCTCGCTGGTTGCCGCCGCCGCCCTCGCCGCCTGCGGCAAGAAGGAAGAGCCGGTGGTGGCTCCCGCTCCCGCGCCGATCGAGGCCCCCGCACCTGCTCCGGCAGCGCCCGCCGTGACCACGCCGGACACCACCACCACTCCGGCCCCGTCGTCCTCGATGCCGTCCGACTCGACCACCACGGGCACCACCGCGCCGGCCGCCAGCGCTGCCGATGCCGCAGCGGCCGCCGCCGACGCCAACAAGGCCGCCGCCGACGCCAACGATGCGGCCAAGAAGGCGTCCGACGCCGCTGCCGGCGCCACCACGACGACCCGGTAAGCCATCGCGCTCCCCTGCGGGGCCTGGCGCCCTGCGACAAAGCCACCCGCGGGTGGCTTTGTGCTTTCTGCGCGGACCATCTCCCGTCCTGTCCCTTACGGGCCGGAAACGGCTAGACCGTGATCCAGTCGGTGCCGTGCACCGGGTCGGCGATGTCGATCTGCTCTGGCGCCCACTGCAGGGCGGCGGCGAGGCCGGCGCGGGCCAGTTCGGGGCGGTTGTTCTGGCGGCTCAGGTGGCCGCCGGCCACGCGGCGCAGGCCGGGATGCCGCAGCGCCGTCAGGAGCTCGGCCGCCGCGTCGTTGCCCAGGTGGCCGAGCGACCCGCGGATGCGGCGCTTGAGGAATTCCGGGTAGCGCGAGACCGCCAGCATCTCCGGGTCATGGTTGGATTCGAGCAGCAGGGCGTGGCAGCCCTGCATGTGGGCCAGCACATGCGGCGTGGCGTGGCCCAGGTCGGTCAGCAGGCCCAAGTGCGAGGCGCCGTCCGAGCAGCGCAGGTGCAGCGGCTCGCGGGCGTCGTGCGGCACGGTGAAGGGCAGGGCCTCGAAGGCCCCCAGGTCGATCGCCTGGCCGTCGGCCGCCACCCGCAGCAGCCCGTCGAAATCCGGCTCGCCCAGCGCCATGAAGGTGCCCCGGCTCATCCAGACCGGGATGCGGTGGCGCACCGAGAGCGCCTGCACGCAGCCGATGTGGTCCGAGTGCTCGTGGGTGACGAAGATGGCGTCCAGGTCGCCGATGCCCAGCCCGGCGCGTTCCAGCCGGGTGCCGACCTGGCGGATGCCCAGGCCGCAGTCCACCAGCAGCCGCCGGCTGTGCACGCCGTCGCGGCCTTCGACCACGGTGGCGTTGCCGGTGCTGCCGCTCGCGAGGCTGCGCAGCCTCAGCATGCGCGGGGGCCGGGGCCGTTCAACCGGTCAGCGCAGGTCATCCGCGATCACCTTGACGATGCGCGAGGCGTCGGCCGAGGCGGTGGGCTGGCCGTTGGTGTCCAGCACCGACACGGTCGAGCCGCTGGTCTGGCCGCGCACGAGGACGCGGTACTTGACCGGCGGCGGCGCGTCGGGCGTGCGGTTGAGCAGCTTGCCGAAGAAGCCCTGCGGCTGGCGGTCGGCGTTCGGCGCGACGTAGCGCACGAAGTACACGCCCTGGCTGCGGTCGCGGTCCTCGACGGTGAAGCCGGTGCGGTCGAGCGTCAGGCCGACCCGGCGCCAGGCGCGGTCGAAGTTCTCGTCCATCTGCACCGCGGGGCGGCCCTCGATGGAGACGATGCGCGAGCTGCTGGCCTGCACCGACGGGGTGGCGACGAGCTGCTCGGCCTTCTCCTTGGAGACGCCGCCGAGCTTGACCATCATGCGGCGCAGGAATTCGGCTTCCAGTTCCGGATCGACCGGCCGGGGCTGCCAGACGGTCTGGTCCTTCAGGCCCTTGTCGGTGTAGACCTCGGCCATGCCGCGGTGGCTGACGTAGATCTCGGTCTTGCCGTCGGCGCGGCGTTCCAGGCGGGTGCGGAACTTGTCGCGCTCGCCCGAGGAGTAGACCGAGTCGATCAGCTTGCCCAGGGTGCTGCGGATGAAGTCCTGCGGGATCTTGGCGCGGTTCTCGGCCCAGTCGGTTTCCATGATGCCGAGGTTGGCCTGGTCGATGGTGAGCAGGAACCCGCTCTCGGTCCAGAAGTCGCGCACCGGGTCCCACAGCCGGTCGGCCGGGCGGTCCACCACCAGCCAGCGGGTGTTGCCGTCGCGCTCGATGCGCACGTCGCCCACCTGGGCGGCGGCGGCGTTCGAGGTGGCGGCGGCGCCGGCGGCGGGCATCGACGCCTGGAGGTCGCTGGCATTGGCGCTGCCGCTGGCGGTCTGGGTGTAGCGGGAGTTGGCGGTCAGTTGCGACAGGTCGGGCGGGATGTCGAGGGTCGGTGCGCGGCCGGCGCTCTTGTAGTTGATCTTGTCGGTCTCCAGGATCGAGCACGCCGAAACGGCGAGCATCAGGCCGAGGAGGCCCAGTCGTGCGGTGGTCTTCACAAGCATTCCTTGCATGGAGCGGTGCGGGGGAAAGGGGGGAGGGCGGCCGGCCCCGCGGGGAGCCGGCGGCGGATGTCTGTCAGAGCAGCCCGGCGTCGCGCAGGGCCTGCTCGACCACCGGTCCGTGGGCGGGCGACAGCGGCGTCATCGGCAGCCGCATGGTGCCGCCGCACAGGCCCAGGCGCTGCATCGCCCACTTGACGGGGATCGGGTTGGCCTCGACGAACAGGTGGCGGTGCACCGGCAGCAGCTGCAGCTGGATGTCCATCGCGCGCTGGGCGTCGCCGGCCACGGCCGCGACGCAGAGCTCGTGCATGAGGCGCGGCGCCACGTTGGCGGTGACGCTGATGTTGCCCTGGCCGCCGCAGAGCATCAGGGCGACGGCGGTCGGGTCGTCGCCCGAGTAGATGGCGAAGCCCTCGGGCGCCTCGCGGATCAGCCACTGGGCGCGTTCGAGGTTGCCGGTGGCCTCCTTGATGCCGACGATGCCGGGCACCCCGGCCAGGCGCAGGACGGTGTCGTGGGCCATGTCCGCCACGGTGCGTCCGGGCACGTTGTAGAGCACCGTCGGCAGGTCGCCCACCGCCTCGGCGATGGCCTTGAAATGCTGGTACTGGCCTTCCTGGGTCGGCTTGTTGTAGTAGGGCACGACCTGCAGCTGGCAGTCGGCGCCCACGCCGCGGGCGTAGCGGGCGAGCTCGATGGCTTCCTTGGTGGAATTGGCGCCGCAGCCGGCCATGATCGGCACCCGGCCGGCGGACTGCTCGACCGAGACGCGGATGATCTCGCAGTGCTCCTCGACATCGACCGTCGGCGATTCGCCGGTGGTGCCCACGACGCCGATGCAGTCGGTGCCTTCGGCGATGTGCCAGTCGATCAGCGTGCGCAGCGTGGGGTAGTCCACGCTGCCGTCCTCGTGCATCGGGGTGACGAGGGCCACGATGCTGCCTGTGATGGAGCCGGTTGGGAGGGTCATGTCCGTGGAGATATCCGTGCAAGTACGCGGGTGCGTGTCGGTCGGTAAACGGGGGATTTTAGCCAGTCGGCCCGTGTTCGCGGCGGCCCGGAGGGCAAGGGCCGGGCGGGGCCGCGGGTGCCGTGACGTCGCCGCCGGGCACCGGCAGTGGACCCGCGCGTGCCGCCGGAGGTTCCGCGCGGGACGGTAAAGATGGTGCCGCGCGCCGGGTTTTCAACGTCCGGCCGCCGGGGACGGGGCCGGCGGCCAGGCCGCGAGGGGTTCGAGCGGCGGCGGGTCGCCCGCTGCTTCGGAGCCGCCCGGCGCCACCGCGACGATGCGCTGCACGCAGCGCGGCGGCTGCGACAGGAAGCCGTCCTCGTAGGCCACCACCCGCAGCCCGGCGCAGGCCTGCAGCAGTTCGCCGGGCCGCAGCAGGAATTCCGGCCGCGACGGCCGTCCGTGGGCGGCCTGGCCGTCGGCGAAGGTTTCGTAGATCAGCACGCCGCCGGGCGCCACCGCCGCGACGATGGCGGGCAGCAGCGGCCGCCAGAGGTAGTGGGTCACCACCACCGCGTCGAACCGGCGCCCGGCGAAGGGCCAGGGGCCGGACTCCAGGTCGGCCTGGAGCAGCTCGGCGCCTCCGGATGCCAGCGGTGCTACGCTTTCGATAGCTTCCGGCGAACGATCCACGCCGGTGACCCGGTGATTCCGTCGGTGGAACCAGACGAGGTGCCGGCCCGGTCCGCAGGCCACGTCCAGCACCGTGCCGCCGGGCCGGGCCAGGTGGCTCCAGCGCACGACCCAGTCGGAGGGCGGGTGGAGCGGCGGGCGGGGCGGTTGCGGGGCGGGGGTCAGAAGCATGCCCAGAGCTGGTCGGCCAGCATCACCAGGAAGTCGGGATGCGCGTACAGCGCGAACACGCCCAGCAGCGCCGCCAGCGCGGCCGCGTGCAGCGCGATCCGGCGCAGGAGGGGATGCGCCGTCGCGCCGCCGGAAGGGCGGGGCGCGGCGTTCATGCGGCCTCCCGCAGCGGCAGCGGACCCGGCCGGGCGATCGGCGTCTCGCGCACCGGCAGGTTGATCAGCGCGGCGAACACGCCCAGCGCCACCGTCAGCATCCAGACCCGGTCGTAGCTGCCGGTGCGGTCGTAGACCACCCCGCCGAGCCACACGCCCAGGAACGAGCCGACCTGGTGCGACAGGAACACGAAGCCGCTGAGCATCGACAGGTGCCGGATGCCGAAGATCTGCGCGATGGCCGCGTTGGTCGGCGGCACGGTCGACAGCCACAGGAAGCCCATCGCCGCCGAGAAGGCGTAGACGCTCGCCGGCGTCACCGGCACCAGCAGGAAGACCGTGATGGCGACCGCGCGCGCCGCGTAGATCGTGCTCAGGATGGTGCGCTTGGGCATGCGCTGGCCCAGCACGCCGGCGGTGTAGGTGCCGAACACGTTGAACAGGCCGATCAGCGCCAGCGCGTAGCTGGCCACCTGCGGCGCCATGCCCTGGTCGCGCAGGTAGCTGGGCATGTGCACCCCGATGAAGACGACCTGGAAGCCGCACACGAAATAGCCCGCCATCAGCAGCTGGAAGCTGCGGTAGCGGAAGGCCTCGCGCACCGCCTGGCCGATGGTCTGGTCCTGCGGCGCGCGGACGCGGGCGCCGCCGCCGAAGCCGGGCTCGCGCAGCCCGAAGGCCAGCGGGATCACCAGCAGCACCGTGGCCGCCAGCGCCAGCAGCGCGGTGTGCCAGCCGAAGGCGCCGATCAGCCGGCCCTCGATCGGCACCATCAGGAACTGGCCGAACGAGCCGGCCGCCGCGGCCACGCCCATGGCCCAGGAGCGCCGCTCCGCCGGGATCTGCCGGCCCAGGATGCCGTAGATCACCGCGTAGGTGGTGCCGGCCTGCGCCATGCCGATCAGCACGCCCGCGGCCAGGGTGAAGAGCAGCGGCGTCGGCGCCGTCGCCATGCCCGCCAGGCCCAGCGCGTAGCACGCCGCGCCGGCGACCAGCACCCGGAACGCGCCGAAGCGGTCCGCCGCCATGCCGGCGAAGATGCCGAACACGCCCCAGGAGATGTTCTGGATGGCGATGGCGAAGGAGAAGGTCTGCCGCGTCCAGCCCATGTCCTGGGTCACCGGCTGCAGCCACAGGCCGAAGCCGTGGCGGATGCCCATGGACAGCGTGACGATGATCGCGCCGCAGAGGAGGACTTGCCGGAGCGGCAGGGTGGCGTGCGGGGTGGACGACATGGCGGGCTGGGTGCGGGAAGGGGGCGGAAAGCGGCGGACGGCGGGGCGCGCCGGCGGGCGGCGCGGGGCCGGGGACGATTGTCCGCCAGCACGGCCCCGACTGTCTGCGCGGTCGAACCCGGAGCCGGTGCGCGGTCCCGGATGCGGCCTCGGCAGCGGCCCCGGTCCGGCGGGTCTGTATGAATATCCAGTATGCCGCGCGAGTTTTCACTACAATCCCGCTCCATGGCGATTTCCCCCAAGACTCCTCCCGCATCGGCGCCCACCTATTCCGAAGGCTCGATCCGCGTCCTCAAGGGCCTGGAGCCGGTCAAGCAGCGCCCGGGCATGTACACCCGGACCGACAACCCGCTGCACATCGTCCAGGAAGTGCTGGACAACGCGGCCGACGAGGCGCTGGCCGGCCACGGCAAGAAGATCAAGGTCACGCTGCACGCCGACGGCTCGGTCAGCGTCGAGGACGACGGCCGGGGCATCCCCTTCGGCCTGCACCCCGAGGAGAAGGCCCCGGTGATCGAGCTGGTCTTCACCCGGCTGCACGCCGGCGGCAAGTTCGACAAGGGCAGCGGCGGCGCGTACAGCTTCTCCGGCGGCCTGCACGGCGTGGGCGTGTCGGTGACGAACGCGCTGTCCACCCGGCTGGAGGCCTCGTCGTGGCGCGACGGCACCGCGGCCCGGCTGGTGTTCGCCGACGGCGACGTGGTCGAGCCGCTGGTCACCCGCAAGGTCGGCACGCCGGCGCAGGATGCCGACGGCGAGCCGGTCAGGGACCGCAAGTCCGGCACCACGGTGCGCGTGTGGCCCGATCCGAAGTATTTCGAGTCGCCGGCGCTGCCGATGGCCGAACTCACCCACCTGCTGCGCAGCAAGGCGGTGCTGATGCCGGGCGTGGCGGTCACGCTCGCGGTCGAGAAGACCAAGGACGCGCAGACCTGGCTCTACAAGGGCGGCCTGCGCGACTACCTGTCGCAGACGCTGCACGACGAACCGGTCATCCCGCTCTTCGAGGGCGAAGGCTTCGCCGACCGCCAGCACGAGAGCTTCGCCGAGGGCGAGGGCGCCAGCTGGTGCGTCGCCTTCACCGAGTCCGGGCACCCGGTGCGCGAGAGCTACGTCAACCTGATCCCCACCAGCGCCGGCGGCACCCACGAGAGTGGCCTGCGCGACGGCCTGTTCAACGCGGTCAAGAGCTTCATCGACCTGCACTCTCTGCTGCCCAAGGGCGTCAAGCTGATGCCCGAGGACGTGTTCGCCCGCGCCAGCTACGTGCTGTCGGCCAAGGTGCTGGACCCGCAGTTCCAGGGCCAGATCAAGGAACGCCTCAATTCCCGCGACGCGGTGCGGCTGGTGTCGTCCTTCGTGCGCCCGGCGCTCGAACTCTGGCTGCACCAGCACGTGGACTACGGCAAGAAGCTGGCCGAGCTCGCCATCAAGGCCGCCCAGACCCGCCAGCGCGCCGGCCAGAAGGTCGAGAAGCGCAAGGGCTCCGGCGTGGCGGTGCTGCCGGGCAAGCTGACCGACTGCGAGAGCCGCGACATCGCCCACAACGAGGTGTTCCTGGTCGAGGGCGACTCGGCCGGCGGCAGCGCCAAGATGGGCCGCGACAAGGAGTCGCAGGCCATCCTGCCGCTGCGCGGCAAGGTGCTCAACACCTGGGAGGTGGACCGCGACCGGCTCTTCGCCAACACCGAGATCCACGACATCTCGGTGGCCATCGGCGTCGATCCGCACGGGCCGGACGACACGCCCGACCTGTCGGGCCTGCGCTACGGCAAGGTCTGCATCCTGTCGGACGCCGACGTGGACGGCTCGCACATCCAGGTGCTGCTGCTGACGCTGTTCTTCCGGCATTTCCCGAAGCTGATCGACGCCGGCCACGTCTTCGTGGCCCGGCCGCCGCTCTACCGCGTGGACGCGCCGGCGCGGGGCAAGAAGCCCGCGTCGAAGGTCTACGCGCTCGACGATGGCGAGCTCGCCGCCATCCTGGATAAACTCCGCAAGGACGGCGTTCGCGAGAACGCCTGGAGCATCAGCCGTTTCAAGGGGCTGGGCGAGATGAATGCGGAGCAGCTGTGGGAGACCACGCTCAACCCCGACACGCGCCGGCTGCTGCCGGTGCGGCTGGGCGATCTCGGTTTCGTGGACACCGAGTCGCTGATCACCAAACTCATGGGCAAGGGAGAAGCCGCGGCGCGGCGAGAGCTCATGGAAATCCACGGCGACGCCGTCGAGATCGACGTGTGAGTCGCAGGCCGCGGCACCGGCGGAACACCGGACCGCGACCCGTGCGTGCATGCCAGGCCGCGGCCGGCATTGCTGTTGTCCCACCGGGCCCGCCAGTCGGGCCGCAAGGAACACCGTTGTCCCTCCGATCCCCGATGTCCCCGCGACATCCCTCCGCCCCGCGCATCCGGCAGCGCCCCGTGTCCGGCCTGCGCGCCGCCCTCGCCCTCGTCGCGGCCGCTTCGGCGCTCGTAGCGTCCCCCGCCGCCCGGGCGGACGTCTGGGGCTACATCGACGAGGCCGGCAAGGCGCATTTCGCCTCCGAGAAGCTCGACCTGCGCTACCAGCTCTTCCAGCACGACGGCCACCGCGGCACCGAGATGGTCGGCCTGCGGCCCAACATGCCCGCCCCGCGCGCCAGCGAGGTGCCCGACGAGCCGCTCGGCGGGAAGGCGTCGGCGTCGGACCGGCTGTACGCGCTGCTCGACACCTCGCCCGGCTACCAGTCGGCGCGCGAGCACCTGCGCGCCGCCTCGGACAAGCACGGCGTGGACTACGCGCTGCTGCAGGCGGTGATCCTGAACGAATCGAAGTTCGACACCTCGGCCGTGTCCGCGCGCGGCGCTGTCGGGCTGATGCAGCTCATGCCGCAGACCGCGCGCAACATGGGCGTGTCGGCCGAGGGCAAGCTCTCGGTGGCGAAGAAGCTGGCCGACCCGAAGGTCAACATCGCCGCCGGCGCGCGCTACCTGCGCCACCTGCTCGACATGTTCTCGGGCAAGGTCGAGCTGGCGCTGGCCGCCTACAACGCCGGCGAGGGCACGGTGCAGCGCGCGGGCAACCGCGTCCCGCCGAACCGCGAGACCCAGAATTTCGTGCGCAACGTGATGCAGTCGTACAACCTGCTGCAGGACCGTCCGCCCGCGGCGTCCACCGCGCTGGCGGGCAAGGCGGGCGACCGCATCCAGGCCGAATTCGCCGCGCCCGCGCTGCGTGCCGGCCTGCGCGACCGGCGCGGCCCGGATATCCAGGAGTAGGCCCGCCGCCCGCACGCAGGACCCGCGGCATCCCGGCGCGGACCGGTGCCGTCCGGGCCGTCCGGACGATCGGCGACATGCCGTGCCCCCTTTTCTTCCCCCATGCGTCTTTCCTGTTTGCGTAACCGATGAGCGACACCCCCCTAGTTGATCCGGCCGATGCGGCCGAACCGGTCCCGGCCGCGGCGGCATCCGCGCCCGCGGCCGAGACCGACGATTCCCTCAATCTCGCCGCCTATGCGCAGCGGGCCTACCTGGAGTACGCGCTCTCGGTGGTCAAGGGCCGGGCGCTGCCCGACGTCTGCGACGGCCAGAAGCCGGTGCAGCGGCGCATCCTGTACTCGATGTCGCGCATGGGCCTGGGCTTCGCCGGGGCCAACGCGGCCAGCGGCGCCAAGCCGGTCAAGAGCGCCCGCGTCGTCGGCGACGTGCTCGGCCGCTTCCATCCGCACGGCGACCAGGCGGCCTACGACGCGCTGGTGCGCATGGCGCAGGACTTCAGCCAGCGCTACCCGCTGATCGACGGCCAGGGCAACTTCGGCAGCCGCGACGGCGACGGCGCGGCCGCGATGCGCTACACCGAGGCGCGCCTCTCGAAGATCACCACGCTGCTGATGGCCGAGATCGACGAGGGCACGGTGGACTTCGTGCCCAACTACGACGGCTCCACCCAGGAGCCGCGCCAGCTGCCGGCGCGCCTGCCGTTCACGCTGCTCAACGGCGCGAGCGGCATCGCCGTCGGCCTGGCCACCGAGATCCCGAGCCACAACCTGCGCGAGGTGGCCGACGCCTGCGTCGCGCTGATCAAGAACCCCCAGCTGACGGACGACGAGCTGTTCGCGCGGGTGCCCGGCCCCGACTACCCCGGCGGCAGCCAGATCATCAGCAGCCCGGCCGAGATCGCCGACGCCTACCGCAGCGGCCGCGGCAGCCTGAAGGTGCGCGCCCGCTGGAAGATCGAGGACCTGGCGCGCGGCCAGTGGCAGCTGGTGATCACCGAGCTGCCGCCCGGCGTCAGCACCCAGCGGGTGCTGGAGGAGATCGAGGACCTGACCAACCCCAAGGTCAAGGCCGGCAAGAAGGCGCTCTCGGCCGACCAGCTGCAGGGCAAGGCGACGATCCTCGGCGTGCTCGACGCGGTGCGCGACGAGTCGAGCAAGGACGCGCCGGTGCGCATCGTCTTCGAGCCGCGCAGCAGCCGCACGCCGCAGGACGAGTTCGCCACCGTGCTGCTGGCCCACACCTCGCTGGAAACCACCGCGCCGATCAACATGACCATGATCGGCCTGGACGGCCGGCCGGTGCAGAAGTCGCTGCGGCAGATGCTCGCCGAGTGGATCGCCTTCCGCCAGGCGACGGTGCAGCGCCGCACCCGGCACCGGCTCGACAAGGTGCTCGACCGCATCCACATCCTCGAGGGGCGGCAGATCGTGCTGCTCAACATCGACGAGGTGATCGCGATCATCCGCCAGTCGGACGAGCCCAAGGCCGCGCTGATCGAGCGCTTCCGCCTCTCCGACCGGCAGGCCGAGGACATCCTGGAGATCCGGCTGCGCCAGCTCGCGCGGCTGGAAGCCCTCAAGATCGAGCAGGAACTCAAGGAGCTGCGCGAGCAGCAGGGCAAGCTCGAGGACATCCTGGCCAACCCGGGCAGCCTGCGCCGCACGCTGGTCAAGGAGATCGAGGGCGACGCCAAGCTCTTCGCCGACGCGCGCCGCACCCTGATCCTGGCCGACAAGCGCGCCGTGGCCGGCGTGCGGGTGGCCGACGAGCCGGTCACGGTGGTGGTGTCCCAGAAGGGCTGGGTCCGCGCCCGCGGCGGCCACGGCCACGACGCGGCCGGCTTCGCCTTCAAGGCCGGGGACGGCCTCTACGGAACCTTCGAGTGCCGCACGGTCGACGTGCTGCTGGTCTTCGGCAGCAACGGGCGGGTCTACAGCCTGCCGGTGGCGAGCCTGCCCGGCGGCCGGGGCGACGGGCAGCCGATCACCACCATGATCGAGCTGGAGCGCGGCACCCAGCCCGCCTGGTACTTCGCCGGGCCGGCCGGCGCGGCGCTGCTGCTGGCGGGCTCGGGCGGCTACGGCTTCCTGGCCCACGTGGAGCACCTCGTGTCGCGGCAGAAGGGCGGCAAGAGCGTCGTGACCCTGGCCGAGGGCGAGACGCTGTGCCGTCCCAGCCTGGCGATGCTGCCGCCCGGCGCGGCGGCGGGCGCGGCGGGCGAGGCCCTGCGGCCCGCGACGCACGTGGCCTGCGCCTCCGCCGGCGGCCGCATCCTGACCTTCGGCATCGAGGAGCTCAAGCTGATGGAGAAGGGCGGCCGCGGGCTGCAGCTGATCGCGCTGGAGCCGGGCGACGCCCTGGCCGGCGCGGCGGCCTATGTGCGCAGCGTGCGCATCGCCGGCATCGGCCGGGGCGCCAAGGCGCGCGAGGAGACGCTGGAGATCCGCTCGCTCAACAACGCGCGCGCCAGCCGGGGCGCCAAGGGCAAGGCGGCGGACCTGGGCTTCAAGCCGAACGCGGTGGACCGGGTGGAGTAGGCGCCGGCCGCCAGCCGTGGCGCATACCCTGGGGCTCCATGCGGAACGCCCGCCGGCATCGCTGCCGGCGGGCGTTTTCCATGGGCGGCGGGAGGCCGCGCGACGGAACGACCGGTCAGTCCTTGAGTTCGACGATCACCTCGATCTCGACGCAGGCGCCCATCGGCAGCTGCGCCACGCCGAAGGCGCTGCGGGCATGGGCGCCGACCTCGGAGCCGAAGACCTCGCCGAGGAGCTCGCTCGCGCCGTTGGTGACCAGGTGCGCCTCGGTGAAGTCCGGGCTGGAGTTGACCAGGCTCATCACCTTGACGACGCGGGCGATGCGCTCCAGGTCGCCGCCGGCGGCCGCCTGCAGGGTGCCCAGCAGGTCGACGGCGATGGCGCGGGCGGCCTGCTTGCCGGTGGCGGTGTCCATCGTCTTGCCGAGCTGGCCGACCCAGGGCTTGCCGTCCCGCTTGGCGATGTGGCCGCTGACGAAGACCAGCTTGCCGGTCTGCACGAAGGGCACGTAGGCGGCGGCGGGCACGGCGACGGGCGGCAGTTCGATGCCCAGGCGCTGGAGGGTTGCGGCGATGCTCACGGAGGGGTCCTTTCGGGAGGGAGTGGAAAACCAGGAGGAAAACCGGCGCCAGCCAGGGTGTGGCCCGGGCTGGGTGCTTCTATTTCGATAGCAGATCGGGCGCTTCGTCGAAGGGCATCACGGTCACGCCGACATCGAGCGTGTGCTCCGCGCCGCCGTGCAGCACGCCGCGCATCGGCGACACGTCGGCGTAGTCGCGGCCGACGGCCAGCAGCACGTAGTCCTCGCCCGGGGCGCGGTCGTTGGTGGGGTCGAAGCCGTGCCAGGCGCCCGGGCCGCCGTCGTCCGCCGGCGCGTAGACCTGCACCCAGGCGTGCGACGCGTCGCTGCCGATGAGCCGGGGCTTGCCCGGCGGCGGGAAGGTCAGCAGGTAGCCGCTGGCGTAGCGCGCCGGCAGGCCCAGGGCCCGCAGGCAGGCGATCATGATGTGCGCGAAATCCTGGCAGACGCCGCGCCGCTGGGCCAGCGCCTCGACCGCCGGGGTCTCGACCTCGGTGCTGTCGGTGTCGTAGCGGAACTCGCGGTGGATGCGGCGCATCAGGTCGTGCGCGCCCGCCAGCACCGCGGTGCCGGGCGCGAAGCTGGGCTGCGCGTAGTCGGCGAAATCCGGATGGTGCGGCGCGAACTCGGAGGCGAAGGTGAATTCGGCCGCCGGGTCCCAGCGGCCGCCGGCCTGGAAGCGCATCGCCTCGGCCACCGCCTCCCAGTCCGGGCTCTCGCCCGCGCCCACCGGCACCCGCGGCGGCTCGGCGGTCTCGACCAGGCTGCGGGCGACGATGCGCAGCGCGTCGTGCGCGCCCTGCAGCGAGAAGAAGGCGCGCGGGTTGCCGTAGACGTCGAGGTCCTCGGTCAGCCGGGGCGGCACGGGCGTGATGTCCAGCGCGTGCGAGCGCAGCTGCTGCCAGGCCTCCTCGCGCGGCCGCATGTGCGCCATGTGGTGCGCCGTCTTGACCGGGCTGGCGTAGTCGTAGCGGGTGTCGTGGATGATCTGCAGGCGCATGGCGGGAACCGGTCGGCCGCGGCTCAGAGGCCGATGCTGGTGCCGACCGAGTCGGCATGGGTGAAGTAGCGCGCGCCGATGGCGTCCGACAGCGCGTAGGCCGCGTCCGCGCCGTCCTGCAGCAGCGCGACGATGGCGCTGCCGCCGGTGCCGTCGCCCCCCGCGCCGGCGGCCGGCTGCAGCGCGGTGTCGCACAGGCCTTCCAAGGTCCAGCGGTCGGGCGCCAGCGCCTCGGGCAGGCCCAGGGGCAGGGCGGTCTCGGGCGTGGCGTCGTCGCGGTTGTGGCCGGCCAGCCGGGCGAGCCGCCGGCGCAGGGTGTGGGCCACCCAGGCGAGCGAGCGCGGGTTGTCGCGGTCGATGGCCAGCAGCTCCAGCAGGGCCGGGATGTCGCGGCTCTGCTGGTACTGGGCGCGGAAGGTGATGGTGCTGTCGAACAGCGCCAGGATGCCCTCGAAGCCGGCCTCGTCGCGCACCGCGCCGGTCTCGAAGCCGAGCGCCATCGCGGGCGACAGGAACGCCAGCCGCTCGATCAGGCGGCCGATGGACAGCAGCATCCAGCCGTCGTCGCGGGTCATGCGGTCGATCTGGCCGCCGGTGATGGCCGCCAGGTGGCTGCTGGCGGCGTCGAGCAGGCGCAGCGCGTCGGCCGCCGGGTAGCTGCCCTCGGCCGCGTGCTGCGCGGCGCGGCGGGCGAAGTCCTCCTCGGCGTGGACGATGGTGTTCCAGTGCTCCTGCGCCATGCGCTCGCGCACCGAGGCGGCGGCCCGGCGCAGCGCGCCCAGGTTGGACAGCGCGCTGCCGGCGCCGGGCTGGCCCAGGGCGTCGATCAGGGTGCGCTCGAAGACGCGGCGGGCCTGCGCGGCCGGCGGGGTCTCGGCCGGCACCAGCGCGTTGCCGATGCACATCTCGGTGATCCAGGCCAGCAGCGGCAGCGAGGACTGGTCGTCGCCGCCGAGCGACTGCAGCGCCAGGCGCGCCAGGCGCACCGTGTTCTCGGCGCGCTCGGTGTAGCGGCCGAGCCAGAACAGGTTCTCGGCCGACCGGCTGGTGACGGTGCGCCGGCGCAGCGCCAGCGCCGCGACCTCGGCCGCCTGGGCGGTGCCGGTGCGCAGCAGGGTGGTGGCGTCGACCGCGCCGGGCGCCAGCACCCAGACGTCGGCGCTGCTGCCGCCGCGCTGCATCGAGGCGATCTCGTCGCCGTCTCCGGCGCCCGCCACCCGCGCCAGGCCGCCGGGCAGCACCCGCCAGGAGCGCGGTCCGTCGGCCACCGCGAAGACGCGCAGGATGGCCGGGCGCGGCAGGATGCGGTCGGTGCCGTCCACCTCGCGCCAGGTCGGCGTCTGCGACAGCGGCATCTCGGTCTGCAGGGTGTAGTCGTCCGCGCTGGAGCGGATGCGGGCCGCCCAGGCGTCGCGCTCGGATTCGCTGAGCGAGCCGCCGAGGGCGGTCTGGAAGCTCGAATGGATGCCCGGCCGGGTGCCGCGCGCGCCGAAGGCGGTGGGGTAGGTGGCCTTGACCACGCACTGGTCGAGCTGGGGCAGCGCATCGGCCAGCGCCGCTTCCTCGCCGCACCACCAGGTGGGCACCGCGGGCAGCTGCAGCTCCTCGCCGAGCAGCTGGCGCGCCAGCGCCGGCAGGAAGCCCAGCAGCGCCGGCGATTCGAGGAAGGCCGAGCCCGGCACGTTGGCCACCAGCAGGTTGCCGGCGCGGATCGCCTGCAGCAGCCCGGGCACGCCCAGAGTGGAGTCGGCGCGCAGCTCCAGCGGGTCGAGGAATTCGTCGTCGAGCCGCTTGAGCAGGCCGTGCACCGGCTGCAGGCCCTGCAGGGTGCGCAGGTAGAGGTGCCGGTCGCGCACCATCAGGTCGCTGCCCTCGACCAGCGGCAGGCCGAGGTATCGCGCCAGGTAGGCGTGCTCGAAGTAGGTCTCGTTGTACGGGCCGGGCGTCAGCAGCGCGATGCGGGCGCCGGCGCCGGCCGGGCTCATGCGCTTCAGGCCCTCGACCAGCGCGCGGTAGGTGGCCGCCAGCCGCTGCACCTGCATCGTCTCGAAGGCGCGCGGGAACTGGCGCGAGATGGACAGCCGGTTCTCCAGCAGGTAGCCCAGCCCCGAAGGCGCCTGGGTGCGCTGCGACACCACCCACCAGTGGCCGTCGGGCCCGCGCGCCAGGTCGAAGGCCGCGATGTGCAGGAAGGTGCCGCCGCAGGGCTGCACGCCGTGCATCGGCCGCAGGTAGCCCGGGTGGCCCTGCACCAGCGCGGCCGGCAGCAGGCCGCTGCGCAGCAGGGTCTGGTCGCCGTAGACGTCGGCCATCACCCGGTCGAGCACCCGCACCCGCTGCAGCACGCCCGCCTCGATGCGGCGCCAGCTCTCGGGCGGGACGATCAGCGGGAACAGGTCCAGCGACCAGGGCCGCTGCGGGCCGCTGTCGTCGTCGGCGTAGACGTTGTAGGTGACCCCGTTGTCGCGCACCTGGCGGCGCACGCTGGCGATGCGGCGGTTGAGGTCGCGGAAGCCCGCGGCGCCCAGGTGGCCGAAGAACTGGTCCCACGCCGGCGCGAGCCCGGCGCCGTCACGCGCGCCGGACGAAACGGTGCCCCGCAACTCGTCGTAATGGCCCTCGGTCGCCGGCGCGGCGAGGCTGTCGGCGAGGTGGCGGGGCGTCTCGGGCGCGCAGGCGTCGAGGAGGGGGTAGCTGGAGGTGTCGTTCACGGGACCGAACATTGTCACATCTTCGAGGCACGCGCGCCCGGGCCTTTCGCCCGCCCGGCTGCGCGCCGATTCCTACAGGCAACTCATCGTCTTCCGACAGCGCGCCCCGGGCGCGGTGCCTAGATTGAGGGCCGTGGCCGGTCGATGCACCGCGCCGCCCGGCCGCCGCCCCGCGGTCGATGCGCCCGGAGCGCGCCAGGAAAGACCGCGGCGCGCACCGCCCGCAACCCGCCGGCGGGGCCGGTTCCCTTCCTTCGATTTTCCAAGGAGTTCCGACATGCGTTCCCATGACGACCGATACCAGAGCAACGACGACCACCCCGACGCCCGGGGCGGCGCGGACGGCTGGCGCGACGAGGGCCGGCAGCACCAGCAGCAGGGCGAGCGCCCGGGCCGGGGCCAGCCGTCCGGAGGCGGCCCCGGCGGCCGGCAGCCCGGCGGGTCGTGGGACCAGGACGGCGGCCGGCAGTCCCAGCAGTTCCAGGACCGCGGCCGCCAGGCCGGCGATGGCGGCCACCCGGGCGGCCGCGGCCAGCAGGGCGGCGGCTACGGCGGCAGCTACGGCGGCCAGGGCGGCGGCCGGGGGGTCTACGCGCAGGGCCGCCGCGGCCAGCGCAGCGGGCCCGGCTATTCCAGCGACGAGCTGGGCGACCAGGGCAGCTTCGGCGGACAGGGCAGCTACGCCGGGCAGGGCGAGGACAACGTCTACGGCGGCTCCTACGCGGCCGGCGCGCCGAACCAGGCCAGCGGCTACAGCGACCACCAGCGCGGGCAGCGCGGCTATGCCGGCGGCCAGGAGCAGGGCGGCGGCTACGGCGGCCGCGACGACCAGGGCGGGCGGGGCGGCTACGGCGGCGACCCGCGCAACGACCGGGGCGGCGGTCCTCGCGGCGGCTACCAGGGCGGCGACCGGAGCGGCTCGCAGGGCCGGACCGGCTACGGCGGCTACGAGGGCGACCGGGACTACCGCGCCTACCGTGGCGGCGGGCAGGGCGAATACGGCGGCCAGGCCCAGCGCGGCGCCGGCGACGGTCGGCCGGACGAGGACCTGGACTACCGCTCCGGCCGGGAGCACCGCCATCCGGACTACGGCAGCCGCTGGCACGACGACCAGGAAGCCCGGCGCAGCGAAGCCTGGAGCGAACGCTCCAACCCGAACCGCCATTCCTACGGCGATGCGGGCGGCGACGCGTCCCCGGGCCGGCAGAACACCGGCTACGGCGGGCGCGACTACCGGCACAGCGATCCGGAGTACCACCAGTGGCGCGAGGAGCAGCTGCGCAGCCTGGACGACGACTACGACTCCTGGCGGCAGGACCGCTACCGCAAGTTCTCGGACGAGTTCAGCAGCTGGCGCAGCAACCGGCAGGGCCAGGGCCAGGATGCCTCGGGCCTGTCGGCCCGGTCCGAAGGGACATCCTCGCCCTCCGGCCGGCAGTCGGGGTACGGCAGCGCCCGCGAGGGCGGCGGTGGCGACAACACGGGCAGCTCCGGCGACAGCAACGACGCCGCGACCCGGGCCAGCAGTTCGGGCGCGCCGGGCGCTTCCTCGGACAGCGGCGCGAAGTCCGGCGGCGCGTCGACCTCCCCGGGCGGCGGCAGCACCGTGACCGGCACCGGCAACGGGGCACCGGTCACGGGAGGCGCGTCCTCGACCCCGGGCGGCAAGAGCACCAAATAGGTGCCTGACGGCGGAGGGCCCGCGGGCCTTTCCGCCCGCAGTTGGTGCGCGGAGCCGGCGCGCACGCGCCGGCCCGCCGCTGTCAGCCTCCGGGCGCGGCGCGCCGCAGGTCCAGCGTCAGCGGGAATTCGCGGCTGCCGGTGGTCGGCGCCGTCGGGGGCGCGGTCGGCAGGGTGCCGGGCGTGTGGCCCTGGTGGAAGAAGCGCGCGTGCCGGCGGCTTTCCGCCTCGAAGGAGTTGACCGGCAGCGTGGTGTAGTTGCGGCCGCCCGGATGCGCCACGTGGTACTGGCAGCCGGCGATGGCGCGCCGGCTCCAGGTGTCGATGATGTCGAAGGTCAGCGGCGCGTGCACGTCGATGGTCGGGTGCAGCGAGGACCACGGGTTCCAGGCCTTGAAGCGCACGCCGGCGACGAATTCGCCCTCGGTGCCGCTCGGATGCATCGGCAGCGCCCGGCCGTTGACCGTCACCACGTGGCGGCCCTCGGTCAGGCCGCGGGCCCGCACCTCGATGCGCTCCAGCGACGAGTCCACGTAGCGCGCGGTGCCGCCGGAGCTGCCTTCCTCGCCCATGACGTGCCACGGCTCCAGCGCGGTGCGCAGCGAGATCTCGGCGCCCATCGCCTGCACGCCCCCGATCAGCGGGAAGCGGAATTCGAAATGCGGCGCGAACCAGGCGTCCTCGAAGGCATGGCCGGCCGCGCGCATCTCGTGCAGCACGTCGTGCAGGTCGGCCTCCAGGAAGGTCGGCAGCATGAAGCGGTCGTGCAGCGTGGTGCCCCAGCGCACCAGCGGCGCCCGGTACGGCGTGCGCCAGAAGCGCGCCACCAGCGCGCGCAGCAGCAGCTGCTGCACCACGCTCATGCGCGGATGCGGCGGCATCTCGAAGGCGCGCAGCTCCAGCAGGCCGAGGCGGCCGGTGGAGGAGTCGGGCGAGAACAGCTTGTCGATGCAGAACTCGGCGCGGTGGGTGTTGCCGGTGATGTCCACCAGGATGTTGCGCAGCGTGCGGTCCACCAGCCAGGGCGGCATGTCCTCGCCGCGCAGCGCGCGCGCGGCGTGGATCTGCTCCAGCGCGATCTCCAGCTCGTAGACCTGGTCGTTGCGGGCCTCGTCCACCCGGGGCGCCTGGCTGGTCGGGCCGATGAACATGCCGCTGAACAGGTAGCTCAGGCTCGGGTGGTTGTGCCAGTAGGCGATCAGGCTGGCCAGCAGCTCGGGCTTGCGCAGGAAGGGGCTGTCGGCCGGCGTGGCGCCGCCCATCACGATGTGGTTGCCGCCGCCGGTGCCGGTGTGGCGGCCGTCGGTCATGAACTTCTCGGCCGACAGGCGGGTCTCGAACGCGGCTTGGTAGAGGAATTCGGTGCGCTCGACCAGCTCGTCCCAGTCGCGCGAGGGATGGATGTTGACCTCGATCACGCCCGGATCGGGCGTCACCTGCAGCAGCTGCAGGCGCGGGTCGCGCGGCGGCGGGTAGCCCTCGAGCACCACCGGCATGCCGAGGCGGGCGGCGGTTGCCTCGACGGCGGCGACCAGGTCGAGGTAGTCCTCGACGCGCGGCACCGGCGGCATGAAGACGTAGAGCATGCCGGCGCCGGGATCTTCGCGCTCCTGGTCGGCCGACAGCGGGCCGTTGGCGCGCAGCGGATGGCGAACCTCGACGCACAGCGCGGTGCGCACCACGGTGTGGGCCGACTCGAAGGCCTCGGGCGCCTTCTCGTCCGACGCGCCGGACGCGGCGGCCTTGGCGCGGCTGCCCTCGGGCGCGTCGGGCAGTTCGCCGCGCTCGGCCGCGGGATCGATGTCGGGCTGGTGCGGATGCTCGGAGGGATGCACCCACGGCAGCGATTCCAGCGGCAGCCGGTAGCCCATCGGCGAGTCGCCGGGCACCAGGTACATGCGGCCGGCGCGCAGGTGCCAGCGGCCGGTCTGCCAGCCGGAGACGGTGCCCTCGGGCGGCTTGCCGTCCACGTCGTCCGCCGGCACCGGCTGCAGCGGCAGCACGTAGCCGACGACGCTGTCCACGCCGCGGTCGAACACCCGGCGCAGGCGCGCCCGCTCGAAGGGGTCGGACAGGCGGGCGTCGTACGGATCGACGTTGATCGGCAGCTGGCCTTCGCGGTGGATGTAGTACCAGGCGTCCTCGAAGCCGGGCACGACGGTGTCGTCGCGCAGGCCCAGGGTCTCGGCCAGGCCGTGGATGAAGCGGTCCGCGTCGGCGGGGGCGTAGCGGGTGGGCGTGCGCTCGTCGGCCAGCAGGGCCGGGTCGCGCCAGGCGGGCTTGCCGTCGGTGCGCCAGCAGATCGACAGCGCCCAGCGCGGCAGCCGCTCGCCCGGGTACCACTTGCCCTGGCCGTA